>NZ_JAAKSL010000010.1:0-161891 GCF_049173895.1 Aeromonas sp. 602200 | reverse complement strand
ATGGTGGGTCGTGCTGGATTCGAACCAGCGACCAATTGATTAAAAGTCAACTGCTCTACCGACTGAGCTAACGACCCTCACCACGACCAGTTCCGACTGCATTACTGCTTCGGCTCTGACGGCGGCCTATATTACGGATTTAAATTTCCGGTGCAACAGAAAATTCGTAATTTAAATCCGTTTGCTCACTGTGCGTACAAATGCAGGCTGTTTTTACAGTATCGTTACGAAAACAGTGACATACAGCAATGTTACAGCTTGGCCAGACTCTGTTTGGCCAACTGGGCTGGCGAGGTGTTGGGATAGCCCTTGATCACCTGCTCATAGAAGGATTTGGCTTCCGCCTTCTTGCCATCCAGCTGCGCCAGCATACCCAGCTTCAGCAGCGCATCGGCTCGCTTGGGGGATTTGCTGTATTTGTTGGCCACGGTCGAGAACTGGGCCGAGGCACCGGCTCTGTCACCCTTGTTGAACAGCAACTGGCCGAGCCAGTAGTGTGCATTGGGAACATAGCCCGAATTGGGGTACTGCTTGATGAAGCCCTGGAAAGCCGGAATGGCTTTGTCATAGTTCTTCTCTTTGAGCACCATGTTGACCGCTGCGTCGTAGGCCTGATTCTCATCCTGATTGGTTGAGTAATTGGCGGCAGCAGCCGGTGTGGCAGCAGCAGGGGCCGGGGTGGCTGGAGCAGCTTGCTGGCTGCTGGCAACCTTGTCGAGCTCTTGGTAGAGCTGACGCTGGCGCTCTTGCGACTGTTCCATCTGGTAGGTCTGCTGCTCCAGCTGACCACGCAGCTCGGAGACCTCCCCTTGCAGGGAGTCGACCTGTTGCTGCAATTCAGCTTGCAGTCGCAGACGGGCATTGAGGGTGCGCTCCAGCAGGGCAACCCGCTCTTCCAGGCTACCGGTGGGCACGATGGCGCCGTTGTTGCCGCTAAGGACAACCCCACCACTTGAGTCACCGCCCAGATCGCTGACCGGTGCCGCAGCTTGCGCATTCAGAGCAACCATTACGGCCAGCGCAACGACAGCTTGCTTGTACACAGATTTCATTCGGATCAAACCTTAGCGTTTAGTACAGATAAAACGGCCAGCGCCATCGTCGCTCGCATATGCAGATTTCATTCGGATCAAACCTTGGCGTTTAGTGCAAATAAAACGGCCATCGAAATGGCCGCTTGCATATAAACGAACTTCGTTCGGTTCAAACCTTAGTAAACCAGAACCGCGCGGCGGTTTTTGGCAAAGGCATCCTCGGTGTGAGACATGTCCAGCGGCTTCTCTTCGCCATAGCTGACGATGGAGAGCTGCTCGGCCTGCACACCCAGGGTTTGCAGATACTTGGCAACAGCCTTGGCACGACGCTCGCCCAGAGCGATGTTGTACTCCGGAGTACCGCGCTCATCGGCGTGACCTTCGATCAGGACTTTAACGCTCGGGCGCTCGCGCAGGTAGCTGGCGTGGGCATCCAGCAGATCAGCGTACTGACCCTGGATATCGTAACCGTCGAACGGGAAGTAGATCACGTTGTCACGCTGCAGTGCTTCGAACTTCTGACGCATCTGCTCTTCCGGGGACAACATGCCGTTGGCGCCGCCGGTTTGTACACCGCCCATGCCGTCGGTCATACCTGATTCGGCGCCAGCGGCGTCGGAATCAGAAGAAGAACTACAAGCGGCCAGGGTGAACAGTGGCAGTGCGATGGCCAAACCCTTGAGCAGTTTATTGAGTTGCATGCTATTTCCTTAAACCTTTATAACAAAACAAAAAACAATTGGATTTTTATCAATTCAAGAAGGGCGACCAAGCTGGTGCACGAATTTCACCGCTACTGGTCGGAAGCACAGCCTTGAAGCGACCATCAGTCGACACCAACGCGAGACTCTTACGACCCTGATAGATGGTGGCATAAATGATCATGCTGCCATTGGGAGCCACACTTGGCGACTCATCCAGAGCACTCTGGGTAAGGACCAGCAGGGCATTGTTTTCCATGTCCTGACGGGCAATACGATACTGTCCCTGAACACGGGTCACCATCACCATGATTTTGCCATCAGGAGTGATGGATGCACCCTGGTTGGATTCACCTTCCCAAGTCATCCGGCGAGTCATACCAGTCGCCAAATTTACGCTATAAATCTGGGGTTTGCCACCACGTTCAGAGGTGAACAACAAATTTTGCCCATCCGGCATCCAGGAGGGTTCGGTGTCGATCACGCGGCTGGTTGTGACGCGGGTCAGCTGCTTGCTAGTGACATCAACCACATAGAGGTTCGGTGAACCATCTTTGGAGAGAACGATAGCCAGACGACGACCATCCGGAGACCACTCCGGCGCCCCGTTGATACCGCGGAAACTGGTGATCAGGCTGCGCTGCTGGGTGTAGATATCCTGCACGTAGATTTCGGACTTCTGGTTCTCGAAGCTCACGTAGGCCAGCTTGCTGCCATCCGGCGACCAGGCCGGAGACATCAACGGCTCGCGGGAGCGCAGCAGGGTCTTCTCGTTGTAACCGTCGTAGTCAGAAATGCGCAGCTGGTACGGGAACTGGGTACCCTGCTGTACGGAGACGTAAGCCAGACGGGTCAGGAAGGCACCGCGCTCGCCAGTCAGACGCTCATAGACGATGTCGGAGATACGGTGGGCAAACTGGCGCATCTGGGCACCCGGGATGGTCGCCATACGGCTATCCAGAATGTAACCGTTGCTCTCGCCACCTTGTGCCTTGGCCAGCTGGCCTTTCAGCACATCGACCAGCTCGAAGTTGACCTTGTAGGTGCCGTCACCGACTGCCGAAATGGACCCCACCACCACGGCTTCAACCCCTTGGGAGGCCCAGGGAGCGAAGTTGATCTCGCTGCTGCTGCTCGGGGTCTGCGGCATCTGGCCACGGGCCAGCGGCTTGAACTTGCCGCTGCGCATCAGGTCGTTGGAGACCACTTCCGCGATGTCCTGCGGCAACTGCCCATTGCCTTCCCACTTGAAGGGGGCGACGGCGATGGGGCGTGCGCTATCAATACCGCCGGTGATGACGATGTCCAGGGCCGCCTGGGCACTCTGGCCCAGCAACAAACAGCCAACCAAAGCAAAAAATACTTTTCTGATCATGGCTTAAATACTCGGTTCCAATAAAGATGAGAGGTTAAATTCCTTTCTCGGCGAGAGGTTGCCAACCGGAGGCAAGCAACCTCGTTTTATCACGCTTAGATACTCGGTTCTAACTTCAGGTTAAATTCCTTCAACATCTCGAATGCCGCAGGATCCTTGGGCACTGGCAGTTGATTGGCTTTCAAGACAGCCGCCTTACCCGAACGACAGACCGCCGGGTCACCCTGGCCGTTATCTACCGATATGACAAAGCCACTGCTCGCAAGACGTACGCCGATAGTACATGTTTTGCCCCGCATGGTGGGATCCAAAATCATATACCGCTCAACAGTGGCCTTGATGAGCGCCGCATACTTGTCGACCTCACCTTGTGCCGCTGCAGAGGCAGCCTGGCTGCGGGCATTGGCTTCAGCCGCCAGCTGCTGCTGCATCATGGCTTCCATCTCTTTTTGCAGTCTGGCCTCCTCGGCCGCTTTGCGTTTGCGTTCTGCCGCGATCTTGGCCTGCTTCTCGGCTTCAGCCTTGGCTTTCTTCTCTGCGTCAGCTTTTGCCTTTTTGGCTGCCTCTTCCTTGGCCTTCTTCTCAGCCTCGGCTTTGGCTTTTTTCTCAGCCTCTGCCTTGGCTTTCTTCTCTGCCTCAGCCTTGGCCTTCTTGTCAGCTTCAGCTTTCTTGGCTTTGGCCTCCTCGGCTTTAGCCTTCTCTTCCGCCTGTTTTTTCTCGAGCTCTTTCTTTTTCTTCAGCGCCAGTGCCTTGGCCTCTTCAGCAGCCTTGCGCTCGGCTTCCGCCTTCTTGGCCTTCTGCTCTTCCAGCTTGCGGGCCTCCTCGGCTTTCTGCGCCTTCTCTTCCGCCCGCTTCTGCTCGGCAACTTTTTTCTGCTTCTCGGCCTCGGCCTTGCGGGTCGCCTCTTCTGCTTCTTTCCGCTTGGCCTCGGCAATACGCAGCCGTTCCTGCTGCTGGGCTAGTTCGCGTTTGGCAAGATCCGTATCTTCCTTATCCTTCTCTTTCTCTACCTTCTGCGGCTTGGGCTGAGCTTTCTGCTGCTGGATCTGCTTGGCCTGCTCGTTGAGGAAGTTCTCATCAAGCATGACGGCATTGACGATCTGCCCCTTCGATTCGGGTCGTTTCGGTTTGCTGAAATCGAGCCCGACAAACAGGATGATGCCGATGATCAGGTGCAGCAGAAACGACGCGATGAGATAACCGGAAATACCACGCTTCACATCCATCTCCGTTAGTTCACCGGATCTGTCATCAGGCCAACCTGAGGCACACCCGCATTCTTGAGGGCCACCATCAACAGGATCACCTCTTCGTAGCGTACGGCCTTGTCACCCGCGACCACCACGGGGGCATTCTGGTTGATCGCCAGATAGCCCATGGCTTTTTCGGTGATGTATTGTTGCATCGCCTCTGGCGTGCCACTTGGCACCGGCTCGTCATCGGCTTCGCCAGCCTTGATGACATACTCGCCTTCGGTATTGACGCTGACGATGAAGGGCGGCTTGGCATCTTCCGGCAACTGCTCGGACTCAGCCTGCGGCAGATCCACCTTGACCCCTTGCGTGATCACCGGCGTGACCGCCATAAAGATGATAAGCAGCACCAGCATGACGTCGATATAGGGAACCACGTTGATCTCGGCCACCTTCTTGCGCCGGATCCGCTGATAGGTTTGCATTACTGATCACCCTGCTGCTGAGCAATTTGACGGTTCAGAATGGTGGTGAACTCGTCCATGAAGTTGGCGTAGGCATTCTCCAGCCGCTCGACCTTGTTGGAGAAGCGGTTGTAGAAGATTACCGCCGGGATAGCGGCAAACAGACCCATGGCGGTCGCAATCAGCGCTTCCGCGATACCCGGTGCCACCATCTGCAGGGTGGCCTGCTGCACCTGACCCAGGGCGATAAAGGCGTTCATGATCCCCCATACGGTACCGAACAGACCGATGTAGGGGCTGATGGAGCCGATGGTCGCCAGCACCGGCAGGTTGGATTCCAGATCATCCACCGCACGGGAGAGGGAGACGCGCATGGCACGGTAGGTACCATCCATCACCGCATCCTGACCACGGGCCCCGGCCTTGAGCAGGCGGGCATACTCCTTGAAGCCGGAGTAGAAGATATCTTCCATGCCTTCGATATCATCGCGGCGGGAAGAGGACTCCTGATAGAGGCGATTGAGATCGACCCCTGACCAGAATCGATCTTCAAACTGTTCCGATGCGAGATTGGCCGCCTTGATCGCCTTGGAACGCTGGATAATCAGCGCCCAGGAGACAATAGACATGCTCATCAGGGTGATCATGACCAGTTTTACCAACAGGCTGGCTTGCCAAAACAGACCAATAAACGAAATTTCAGCGTGCACTTAACAGCACTCCCTTGATTTTTTCAGGTATAGCTACAGGTTTCATTTGCGGATGACTGACACAGGCTATCTGTACCATGGCCTGGGTGACGAGTCGTCCATCAGCCGCCAGGATCTGCTGCGAAAAACGCAGGGATGCGCGTTTCACTTCAATCACTTGCGTTAATACATTCAATAGTTCATTAAAACGGGCCGCCGAGCGGAAATCGATCTCAGTTCGGCTCACCACGAAGGCATATCCCTCCTGCAGCCAGACGTCCTGTTCGACCCCTTTGGCACGAAGAAACTCGGTGCGAGCACGTTCCATAAACTTGAGATAATTGGCGTTGTAGACGATGCCCCCGGCATCGGTGTCTTCGTAGTAGACACGTACCGGAAACTCAAAGACTTCCCCCATAACAATCTGTGATCCATTCGACAGTCAGATGGGGGGCTATCATAGCGCAGGGCTGAATAGGAAAGAAGCAGGGGGAGACAGGGAAATCCTGCCTCCCCCCGTTTTTTATGAAAGGAAATATGAATGTGTCAGCCAGAGGCCATACAACAAACTGGGCCAGGCGAGCCAGGGGTTGAACAGCACACGTCCGGGCAGGCTTTTCAGATGAAAGCCAAGCCCGTTAAGTACGCCACAACAGACGGCCCACATCAGCCAGGGAGCAAGCCAGAGACCATGCTCGCTGGTGTTGGCCGCGATCAGATTGGGGGCCTGTAAAATAGCGACGGCCAACAAGGCCGCCGCGAGTAACATCAACCCCTGCCACGGCTGCCGCTCCAGTGGAGCGGCCAGCCTGGCGAGTCGATCACTTGTTTTCATCGATCTGACGATCCATGTTCTCGGTGTGTTCCAGCCACAGCGCATTGATAATGCCAAATGCACAGGCCAGCAACAGCCCCAGGATCCAGGTGAAATACCACATTGTCAGCGCACCTCTTAATAGAGAGATTGTTGGTTATCTTCGATGTGCTTGTTGGTTACCCGGCCAAACATCTTGATGTAAGTCCAGATGGTGTAACCCAGCACAATCGGTACGAAGATCGCTGCAGCCACAGTCATCACCTGCAAGGTGTTGAAAGAGGCGGTAGCATCCCACATGGTCAGGCTCAGTGACGGCTCAAGGCTTGAGGGCATCACGAACGGGAACATGGAGAAACCGGCAGTGAGGATGACCCCGGCAATCGCCAGCGAGGAGCTGGTAAACGCCAGCCAGCCGATGTTCATGCGGGCAAACAGCGCAGTCAGCAGGCTCATGGCCAGACCCAGTACAGGGGCAGCCACCATCCACGGATAGAGGGTGTAGTTGTTCATCCAGGCACCAGCCTGCAGGACAACTTCCTTGTTCATCGGGTTGGATACTGCGTCAGTCGCGGCAGCCTTGACGATGACATACCCTTCCATACCGCTTACCCACCAACCCGCGGCAGCAAACAGCACCAGGGTCAGCAGTGAGCAGATCATGGCGGCAGTACGGGAACGTGCCAGCACTTCCCCGTCGGTCTTCATCATCAACCAGGTTGCGCCCTGGGTGAGCAGCATGAACAGGCTCACCAGACCAGCCAGAATGCCGAACGGGTTAAGCAGGCCGAAGAAGTTGCCGTGATAGGTCAACATCATGAACTGGTTAAACTCGAACGGAACGCCTTGCAGCAGGTTGCCAAAGGCCACACCAAAGACGATGGGCGGTACGGCGCTACCGGCGAACAAGGCCCAGTCCCAGTTGCTGCGCCATTTTGCATCAGCACGCAGCGAGCGGTACTTGAAACCGACCGGACGCAGGAACAGCGCCATCAAGGTCAGGATCATGGCGATGTAGAAGCCGGAGAAGGTCGCGGCATACACCATCGGCCAGGCGGCGAACAAGGCACCACCGGCAGTGACCAGCCAAACCTGGTTACCTTCCCAGTGCGGTCCCATGGTGTTGAGCATCACGCGGCGCTCGACATCTTTCTTGCCAACGAACGGGAGCAGTGCGCCTACCCCCATGTCGAAGCCGTCAGTGATGGCAAAACCGATCAGCAGTACGCCGACCAGAGCCCACCAGATGACACGCAGAGTTTCGTAATCAAACATGGTCGCTCTCCTTATGCCTTGATCTGTTCAAAGTGATACTTGCCAGTCTTCAGGCTGCTGGGGCCAAGACGGGCATACTTGAACATCAGGTACATCTCGATAACCAGAAGTACGGTATAGAACAGGCAGATACCGATCAGAGAGAACCAGATCTCGGCTGCAGGCAGGTTGGATGCAGAGAGGGAAGTCGGCAACACCTCTGCAATGGTCCACGGTTGGCGACCATATTCAGCAACAAACCAGCCAGCTTCGATAGCGATCCACGGCAGCGGGATACCCCACAGCAGACCCTTGAGCAGCCACTTGCGCTTGCCGATCTGGTGACGGGCACTGTCATAGAAGGCCATACCAATCAGCACCAGCATCAGCATGCCGACGGCAACCATGATGCGGAAGGCGAAGAACAGCGGCAGTACCTGCGGGATGGAGTCATCCACGGCGGCCTTGATCTGCTCGTCGGTAGCATCGGTCACGTTGCTGGTGTAGCGCTTGAGCAGCAGACCGTAGCCCAGATCCTGCTTCACTTCGTCGAAGCGAGCGCGGGTCTCGTCAGACTTGTCACCGGATTGCAGCTTGGTCAGCAAGTCGTAAGCGGTCATACCGTTACGAACGCGCAGTTCGTGCTCGCTCTTCAGATCCTTCAGACCGGTGACCTGACCGTCCAGAGAACGGGTCGCGATAATGCCCAGTGCATAGGGGATCTTGATGGCGTAGTCGGTACGCATCTCTTCCTGATTCGGAATACCGAACAGGGTAAAGGCGGCCGGAGCAGGTTCAGTTTCCCACTCAGCTTCGATAGCGGCCAGTTTCACCTTCTGCACTTCACCGGTCTCGTAACCGGATTCGTCACCGAGGATCAGCACGGACACGATGGAAGCCATACCGAACGCAGCGGCAATGGCGAAGGAGCGACGGGCAAACGCCACATCACGATTCTTCAGCAGGTAGTAGGAGGAGATACCCAGCACAAACATGGCGCCACAAGTATAACCAGCCGCCACAGTGTGGACGAACTTGACCTGAGCAACCGGGTTGAGCACCACGTCAGCGAAGCTCATCATCTCCATCCGCATGGATTCGAAGTTGAACTCGGCACCGACCGGGTTCTGCATCCAGCCGTTGGCGACCAGGATCCAGAGGGCTGAAAGGTTGGTACCCAGCGCCATCAACCAGGTGGCAGCCAGATGCTGATGCTTGCTCAGACGATCCCAACCAAAGAAGAACATACCGACGAAGGTGGACTCCAGGAAGAAGGCCATCAGCCCTTCGATAGCCAGCGGGGCCCCAAAGATATCGCCGACATAATGGGAGTAGTAAGCCCAGTTCGTCCCGAACTGAAACTCCATGGCCAGACCAGTGGTGACCCCCAAGGCAAAGTTGATACCAAACAACTTACCCCAGAATTTGGTCATGTCCCGGTAGATGGTGTTGTTGGTCATCACATAGACGGATTCCATGATCGCCAGGAGAAAGGCCATTCCCAGCGTCAGGGGTACAAACAAAAAGTGATAAAGGGCCGTCGCAGCGAACTGGAACCGCGATAGGTCTACCACATGCTCAGCAATCATGATGTTTCCTCACCGATTATTGGCACGGCTATTTTAAGTTTTAAGCACAAAGCTTCCGTTGGAGGTTATCGAATGAGCCTTATTGGGACATGTCACAACAAAACGCGTTCAGTAACCACTGACATTAACAACAAGGCAATACAAGAACACAAATAAAGCTAATGTTTAACAATTACAAAACAATCAGCCTAAATTTATTCTCGCCCATGATGACCGGGTTTTTATATCACCTTTATTTGATTGAAATCAATGTAAAAGGACCCGCCATACATGGCTTTGAAAGGCATTTTTAATCTATTTCACGATTATTGACGCGAGCCAGATCACAAAACACGATAAAGCGTAAAACATTGATTTAAATCAATTTAAGAATTTAACATCCCGCCGCTCGGTTTAATTTGAAAAGCGTGAATGACGCGCCTTTTTCCATTTTATCCGAGTCAGGCAATCTGATTCGAAAACTCAATTTAAAATTGCAAAGAATGCATACTCATGCGAACCAATTTCATCAATAAAGACATTAGATAAACTAATTTGAAGAGTGCAATTTTTCTTGTTTGCCGGGGTCGATTCGAACTCCTACAATGCGCCTCGCAGTGAGGGCATACCCTTGGATACAGGCCGGTTAATCCGGGTTCACGGTACGTATTCGACGATCAATTTGAACCTGTCTATTGGAATCGAAGATGAAAAAGTTTGTTGCTAAAACCATCCGTTACTACAAGCTTTCCTTTGTTCAGCTCTATCAACTGAACCGACTCTGAGAGCTCGCGACGGCTCACCTGTTTATTTTCCGGTCTGTGTCCAGACGCACTCACTGTCTGTGAACATCCATCCTGAATTGTCTTTGCCCACCGCATCCGCCGTGGGCTTTTTTTTGCCCGGATAATAAAAAACCGCCTTTGACGGCGGTTTCATGTTCAAACGACTGTTTTTACTTCTCATCTGGTCGCTGAAGACCGAAATGAGCGTAGGCTCGTGTGGTCGCAATCCGTCCTCTGGGTGTACGTTGCAGATACCCTTGCTGGATCAGATAAGGCTCCAGCACATCTTCGATAGTATCTTTCTCTTCCCCGATCGCGGCGGCCAGATTATCGAGACCCACCGGGCCCCCCATAAACTTGTCTATCACAGCCAACAATAACTTGCGGTCCATGAAGTCGAAGCCTTCATTATCGACATCCAGCATGTCCATGGCGCGGGCAGCAATGGGGCCGTCGATCCGGCCATCGGATTTCACCTGGGCAAAGTCGCGCACCCGCCTTAACAAACGGTTAGCAATCCGCGGCGTGCCGCGAGAGCGACGGGCGACCTCAATGGCACCATCTTCCGTCATGTCTAGCCCCAGACAACGGGCACTGCGGGAGACGATATCGGTCAGGTCCTTGACGTTGTAGAACTCCAGCCGCTGGACGATGCCGAAGCGATCCCGCAGCGGGCTGGTCAGTGAACCTGCCCGGGTGGTAGCGCCAATCAGGGTGAAGGGAGGCAGATCCAGCTTGATGGAGCGAGCTGCGGGTCCCTCCCCGATCATGATGTCGAGCTGGTAATCCTCCATCGCTGGATAGAGCACCTCCTCCACCACCGGGCTGAGGCGATGGATCTCGTCGATGAACAGCACATCGTTCGGTTCGAGGTTGGTGAGCAGCGCCGCCAGATCCCCCGCTTTCTCCAGCACCGGGCCGGAGGTAGTCTTGATATTGACCCCCATCTCGTTGGCGACGATGTTGGCGAGGGTAGTCTTGCCCAGACCCGGCGGGCCGAAGATCAGCAGGTGATCGAGCGCCTCTCCCCGCTGACGGGCCGCTTCGATAAAGATCTCCATCTGTTCGCAGACGGTATCCTGACCGGTGTAGTCAGCCAGCTTCTTGGGACGAATAGCCCGGTCAATAATGTCATCCTCACGGGCGGCACTGGCCGAGATGAGGCGGTCTGCTTCAATCATCAACTACCTCATACCAGGCTACGCAGGGATTCACGGATGATATCTTCCACCGACATCCCCTCTTTGGCAATCTTGCTGACAATCTGACTCGCCTGCTGCGGCTTGTAACCGAGGGCCACCAGCGCACTGGCCGCCTCCTCGGTCACATCAGGTGCCCGCAATTCGGGCTCACTGGCTGGCAAGGTGACCATGGCCGGGGAGAAGAGGTCGTGACTGACCCACCCTTTGAGGCGATCCTTCATCTCCACCACCAGACGCTCGGCGGTCTTCTTGCCGACTCCCGGCAGTTTGACCAAAGAGCTTATCTCTTCACGTTCGACACTCAGCACAAACTGGGTAGCTGTCATGCCGGAGAGAATAGCCAGCGCCAGCTTGGGGCCGACTCCGTTGGTCTTGATCAGCTCGCGGAACAGTGCCCGCTCCTGTTTGTGGTTGAAACCATAGAGCAACTGGGCATCTTCCCGCACCACGAAGTGAGTATGGATGGTCGCTTCCTTGCCGATCTCCGGCAAATCATAGAAGCAGCTCATCGGCATCTGTACCTCATAGCCAACCCCGCCCACTTCCAGCAGGACCTCGGGGGGCTGCTTTTCAATGACAATGCCTCTCAAGCGACCAATCACGGCTCTCTCCTCACCAATACAACTATTCGTAAATTGGCTCATAGCATAAAGAATAACTGGATAAGTATCCAGCATAGGGCTGCAACACCCGCGTAGTCAGAGAGGCTTTTTATCCCATTTTCCACCATGCTTGATCGGGTGCAGCCAGTGCACGGGATGTTTCAGCGCCGCACCGGCCCCCGAGCGGGGGATAAACCACTACACTAAACCCGTTCGGAACCGAAACTGGTGCCAATGTCGATACCAAGGAAGGCCATCACATGAAAATTGTTACCACCTCCAATCTGGGTCTTGCCATATTGCTCGGCTGCACGCTGGGCATGGGGGTCGTTGGCTGGTATGGCAGCCAGCGGCTAGCCAATCTGCTCTCCTATGTCCTGGGCGCCGCCTGGCAGACCGCCGACGGTGCCATGGAGGGCTCCATAGAGCTGGGCAACCAACAGCTACAGATTCAGAAGATGCAAAACGGAACCCCGCTCAATCGCGCCGAACTCGATGCTGCCAAGGCGGCGACCGATGACGCGCTGGCCCGGGTCAGCCAGGGGCAGCTCATTGATCGTGCAGCCCTTGCCACCATGGAACAGCACAAGCAGGACTATCAACAGCAACAAGAGAAGCTGCTGGCGCTCTATCACGCCTATACAGAGGTGGATCAGGCCCTGCATCACAACGCCGATCTGATGGCTCGCCTCTCGATCCAGCTGGAGGTGATCGGCGATGGCGCGGTCGAGGCGCTGACCCAATCCCCCGACCAGACCATCAGTTGGAACAGCGGCCTCTCCACTCGTTGGGAAGCGGCCGACGGGGGGATGGAATCCAACATAGGCTTTTTGCGCCAACTCTATGCGCTGGAGAAGATGCGCAGACAAGGAGTCACAGATGCGATCAAGGCCGAGTTGAAAGAGGCGACCGATTTCTACCACGAAGCAGTCGACAGCATGCTCGGCACCGGGCTGTTCGATATCGAGGGAACCGGGGAATTTGCCGGCAAGACACTGTCAGCAGAGTATCGAGCCCTGTTAGCCCGACATCAGCAGCTGATGGGACAGTGGGTCAATGCGCTCGGCAGCTATCAGGCCCAACAGGCCATCTATGAAGCCAGTGCCGATGAGCTGCGACAACAGCTGGTTGCCATCGAGGAGAGCGGCGATGCCACCGTCGAGGATCAGGTGGCCCAGCTCAACGGCATCATCAGCCAGACCCGAACCCTGCTGCTGGGTGGCCTGTTGCTGAGCCTGATCATGGTCACCCTCTGCGGCTTCTGGCTGACCCGCAAGCTGGTGACCCCGCTGCTGCAAGTGGACAAACGAATGCAGGATATCGCCGCCGGCGAGGGAGACCTCAACGCCCGCATCAACCTGCAACGGGATGACGAGATAGGCTCGCTGGCAAACAGCGTGGATCGTTTCATCGAGAAACTGCAGAAGATGATCAGCTCCACCATGGACAACAACCAGCACATCAGCGAACACGTTCACACCTCGGTCAACCGGGTGGAGGCAATCAGCCAAAGCAGCCGCCAGACCGCCGAACATGCGCTGGCCCTGCACCACGACAGTGAGCAGATGGTGCAAGTCGCCACCGGTATCTCGGACAACTGCAGCATGGCGGCCCACAATGCCAACGAGGTGCGCCAGCTGACCACCGAGAGCAGCCAGTATGTCGCCTCCGCCAGCGCGGGCATGCAACGGGTGGTACAGGAGGTGAGCGAGTGTGCCATCGCCATCAACTCCCTCAAGGAGCAGGCGGGTCAGATTGGCCAGATCATCTCCACCATCAGCGGCATCTCGGAGCAGACCAACCTGCTTGCCCTCAATGCGGCCATCGAAGCGGCCCGCGCGGGGGAGATGGGGCGTGGCTTTGCGGTGGTTGCGGACGAGGTGCGCACCCTGGCCAATCGCACCGCAACATCAAGCGCCGAAATTAGCCAGGTGATCAGCAGTATCCAGCAGCAGACCGAGACCGCCTATCTGATGATGCAACGCAACCTCAAGACGGTGGAGTCCGGCATGCAGGACTCCGAGAACACCAAGCAGATCCTGTTCAAGGTGGAAGGCGCCATCGACCAGCTGGCCGACATGGTGCAGCAGGTAGCCGTGGCTACCGGGCAACTGTCACACACCCTGAGCCACTCCTCTGACAAGGTCTCCGGTATCAGTCTGCAAGCCAGAACCGGCGAACAGGAGGCACAGGAGTGCCTGCAGCTCGCCTCCTCGCTCCATCAAGCCAGCCTGCTGCAACAGCGCCTACTCTCCCAGTTCAGGGTCTGACCCCTTTCAATAGCAAAGATGCCACTCATGTGAGTGGCATCTTTTTGTTACCGGTCGCTCATTCCTGCCGCCTTAACTTCCTCAACGTCCTATGGCCAGTTGAACAGCCAGGCTCAGCATGATGATGCCAACCAGCAGATCGATCCCCTGCTGCACCCGGCCGCGGGCCAACCAGGGCGCCAGTGCCGCAGCCCCCAGCGCCAGCGAGTAGAACCACACCAGCGAGGCCAGCATGGCCCCCGCAGCAAAGGCCGGACGCAGGGACTCGCTCACCTGACTGCCAAGGGAGCCGAGCAGCATCAGGGTATCGAGATAGACGTGGGGATTGAGCAGCGTAACTCCCAGCGTCATCGCCAGCACGCTTTTGGCCCCCATCTGCTGAGCAGAATCGGCAAGTCCCTCCCCCTTACCGCGCCAGGCACTGAGCAGGGAACGGCCACCAAACCAGCCGAGAAACAGCACGCCACCCCAGGTGAGTAGCGCCATGCCGAGGGGGCTGGCGGCCAGCACATTGGCTCCGCCAAATACGCCGATAGCAATCAGGGTGAGATCGCAGAAACTGCAGAGCGTGGCCGTCAGCAGATGGTGATTGCGATGGATGCCCCGGCTCAGCACAAAGGCATTCTGGGCGCCGATGGGGATGATCATGGCCAGACCGATGGTGAAGCCTTGCAGTGTCGTTGCGAGCATCATGGAGAGCACCGTTCGAAATGATGAATGAGCGGCACTATAGCGATTGCGGTTCCTTCTTAGAAATTCATTGATTTACTTATTGATTCATTTTGCTAATAAAAACCGGCATACCCAGCCGCTGTTCCAGCCCTTGTCAATTACCGGATCTGACAATTGTGACCCTCAGAGTGCGGCAGGAGAATCTGTTGCGCCTGTGGGCTCAGCCTACTGCAGCAATCTGGGGAAGTTGGTAACCACAACTTGCTCCAGATTGGGTAGCAACAGCCCCGTACTAACCCCTTTGGCAATGGCCTGATAGCGGTTCATTGAGCCGGTTTTGCGGGTGACCTGATTGAGATGGTAATTGACCGTGCGCTCCGTGATCCCGAGGATGCAGGCGATCTCGCTAGAGGTCTTCCCTTCGCTGGCCCAGAACAGGCACTCGGTCTCGCGCTCGGTCAAGGGGTCTTTACCCGCACTGTCCATCATGCTGAAACGCACCACCCGAATGGCCGCCTCGAAGATGTAATTGGACATCCAGGAGAGGATCGGCGAGGACTCCAGCAGCAGGTCGCTCGAGGCCCGCTCGGAGGTGATGAAGGAGAGAATACCGTTCTCCCCGGCAGCACCGTGCAGAGGGAAGGAGATGCCGTTACGCAACCCGAACTCGGCTGCCAACCCCATCACGTCCATGGTTCCCTCCTGCAGAAAACTGGCCCGCTCATCGAGGCGGTTCCAGTAAATGGGCAGCGTCTGCTTGCGTGCCAGCCGGATCACCGGATCGCACGCCAGCATGTTGTTTTCGGTATAGGCCTGCACCCAGGAATCGGGGCACTGGTTGAACAGCACCACCTTGGGCCTTTGCATCGACATCGGCAGGATCAGGGCGAAGCGATAGTAGTCATAGCCCATCCCGAGCGTAAAGCGACCGATCAGTTCGGCCAGACGATTGCCGTCCGTCACCGAAGTGAAATGTTCGAGGTACTCAAGCAGTTGGTCTCTGTTCATATGAAAGCCCCCTTGGCCAGACATGTGATTATAACGGCGAATAGCAAGATAGAGGGTCCATAATGTTGGTTTTTAAAGGAAAATTGAGAGAACATCCACGAAACGAGGTGGAGAATGAACTCTATCGCTTTCGAAATCGCGTCTTTTCCGACCGGCTAGGCTGGGATGTCGAGTCTCATCGGGGCCTGGAGCGTGACAGCTTCGACACGCCAGACACCCATTGGGTTCTGATCGAGGACGAAAAAGGGCTGTGTGGCTGCATTCGTCTGCTCAACTGTGCCGATGCCTATATGCTGCCCACCATCTTCCCCACCGCCCTTGCCGGTGAAAGCGCGCCACGCACCCCCGATGTCTGGGAACTCACCCGTCTGGCTATCGATGCCCAGCGCGCACCGCGCATGAGCAATGGCGTCAGCGAACTCACTTGTGTCATCTTCCGCGAGGTCTATGCCTTCGCCCATGCCCACGGGATCCGGGAGCTGGTCGCCGTCGTCAGCCTGCCGGTGGAGCGCATCTTCCGCCGCCTCGGCCTGCCCATCGAGCGGCTCGGTCATCGTCAGGCGGTCGATCTGGGGGCGGTAAGGGGCGTAGGCATCCGCTTCCATCTGGATGAGCGCTTCGCGCAGGCGGTCTCCCAACCTCTGCTGGGCCATTATCAAACCAGCCATTATCCACCACAGCAACTGTCACCGGTGCTGGCAGTTCACTCATAAAAAATCCCGGGAAAACAGACCCGGGATAAAGATGTCGCTACGATCTGCGCAGGGCTACCCCATGCGGCACCAAAGAGTATCCTCCCTCAATGGCCTGACCACTACTGTCAAAAATCACAGCACAACGCCCCTTCCACCGCCCATTGTTGTCCCCTGCCGAGTGACGTAGAGTCAGCCCTTGGGCAACGGAAGGGGGAGAAGATGAAAGAGCTGGATTACAAACTGCTGCGGGCACTGGATGCGGTACTGCAGGAGCAGAACTTCGATCGGGCGGCCAAGTCGCTCCATATCACCCAGTCGGCCATCTCCCAGCGGATCAAGCAGTTGGAGCAACAGTTTGCCGAGCCGCTGCTCATTCGCAGCCAGCCGCTGCAGGCCACGCCACTCGGCCAGAAACTGCTGGCCCACTATCGGCAGGTACATCAGCTTGAGCTCGAACTGGCGGGGGAGCTGACCCCCGACCAGCCGCAGGGGCCAATCCGGATCAGCATCGCCGTCAACGCCGACAGCCTGGCCACCTGGTTTTTGCCCGCCATTGCCCCCTTGTTGAAACAGCACCCCATCGAACTCAACCTGCTGGTCGATGACGAGAGCCGCACCCTCGACAAGGTCCGCGAGGGCCAGGCCTTTGGTGCGGTCAGTCTGCATCCCCAACCGCTGGCGGGTTGCTGCGTCGACGAGCTCGGTGAGATGAACTATCTGCTTACCGCCAGCCCCGCCTTCGTAGCCCGCCACTTCCCTCGCGGCCTGACTCGTGAGGCGCTGGCCAAGGCACCGGCGGTGGCGTTCGATCAGCGCGATGACATGCATGTGAGCTTTATGAGGGAACACTTCGGGCTGGAGCCCGGCGGTTATCCCTGCCATACGGTCCACTCCTCAGAGGCCTTCGTCGCCATGGCCGAGCAGGGGTTGGCCTATTGTCTCATTCCCGAATTGCAGATAAGAGGCCAGCTCGCAGGCGGGTCACTGCTCAACCTCAGTCCCGACCACGTCCTGACGGAACGCCTCTACTGGCACCGCTGGGTACTGGAAAAAGGGGTTCACAAGCAGCTCTCCCAACGCCTTATCGACCATGCCAGATCGCAGTTGAAACCACGCTGAGCAGGCCATTCACCTTGGCTTTGCAGGGCTAAAAACGTATAGTGCTGGGCGATCCTTCATCAGGTCTCCACCCAGGTTTTCACTTCAGGTTCCTCACTTATGTTCCAAGACAATCCGCTGCTGGCCCAGCTCAAGCAACAAATCCGCGAAAACATCCCGAAGAAAGAGGGTGTTATCCGCGCCTCGGACCGGGGCTTCGGCTTTCTGGAAGTCGATGAGAAGACCAGCTATTTCGTGCCGCCTCCCTACATGAAGAAGGTGATGCACGGTGACCGGGTGACCGCCCTGATCCGCACCGAAAAAGAGAAGGAAGTGGCCGAGCCGGATACCCTGCTGGAGCAGTCCGTCACCCGCTTCGTGGCCCGGGTCAAGATGTTCCGAGACCGCCTCAACGTGGTGGCCGACCATCCGCTGATCAAGGATGCCATCAAGGCCCGCGTCAAGAAGGGTCTGGATGAGAAAGAGTTCAAGGAAGGTGACTGGGTGGTGGCTACCCTCAAGCGCCACGCGCTGGTCGACGGCAACTTCTCTGCCGAGATCACCCAGAAGATCGCCGCCCAGGAAGATCACAATGTGCCCTGGTGGGTGGTGCTGGCCCGCCACAATCTGGCCCAGGTCGAACCGGCTGACTTGCCGGAGTGGAAGGTGATCGAAGAGGAAGAGCTGCCCCGTCGTGACCTGACCAAGGTGCCCTTCTTCACCATCGACGGTGCCAAGACCAAGGATATGGACGATGCGCTGGCCATCACCAAGCTGGACAACGGCTGGGAGCTGCTGGTCGCCATCGCTGACCCGACCGCCTATGTGGCCGAAGGGAGCGAGCTGGACAAGGAAGCCGCCCAGCGCGCCTTCACCGTCTACATGCCGGGCCGCAACGTGCCGATGATCCCGCGCACCCTCTCCGACGAGCTTTGCTCCCTGAAAGAGGGTGAGGAGCGCAACACCCTGTGTGCCCGTCTGCTCATCGCCGAAGACGGTCTGCTGCTGGAGGGGACCGAGTTCTTCGCTGCCCGCATCTGTTCCCACGCCCGTCTCAACTACGACGACGTCTCCGACTGGGCCGAGCATGGCAAAGAGCTGTCCATCGACGCAGGCGTACTGGCCCAGCTGCCGCTGATGAAGGCAATGACCGAGGCGCGCATCGCGTGGCGAACCGAGCATGCCCTGGTATTCCCGGATCGTCCCGACTACGACTTCGAGCTGGGCGAGAATGGCGAAGTGCTGGCCATCCACGTCGAGCCGCGCCGCATCGCCAACCGCATGGTGGAAGAGTCGATGATCGCCGCCAACATCTGTGCCGGTCGCGTGCTGGGCAAGAGCGTCGGTTACGGCATCTTCAACGTTCACACCGGCTTTGACGAAGAGTCCCTCGACGGCGCCATCGACCTGCTGAAGAGTGCCGAAGCCCCGTTCGAGCGCGACGAGATCGCCAGCCTCTCCGGCTTCTGTGCCCTGCGCCGCTGGATCGACAACCTCGACACCCGCTGGCTGGATGGCAAGATCCGCCGTTTCCAGAGCTATGCGCTGATGTCCTCCGAGCCGGGCGCCCACTACGGCCTGGGTCTGGATGCCTACGCCACCTGGACCTCCCCGATCCGTAAATACGGCGACATGGTCAACCATCGTCTGCTTAAAGCCGTTATCGCCGGCAAGACCCCGGGCGAGCGCCCGAGCACCGAGCTCACCGAGCATCTGACCGCCTGCCGCCGTCTGCACCGCATGGTGGAGCGCGACATCGGCGACTGGCTCTATGTTCGCTACCTCAAGGCCGATGCTGGCACCGACAAGGTGTTCAACGCCGAGATCATCGACGTGATGCGTGCCGGTCTCAAGCTGCGTCTGCAGGAGAACGGCGCCGTGGTCTTCATGCCTGCCCGTCACATCCTCGACAACAAGGATCGACTGGAGTGCAACTGGGACAACGGCCGCGTCTATCTGGACAAGACCGAGGTGGTCTACGAGCTCGGCCAGATCATCGAGGTGAAGCTGACCGAAGCGGTGGAAGAGACCCGCTCTCTCATCGCCAAACCGGCGGTAGATCTGGTACCGGGTCCGGCACCGGAAGCGCCGGTCGCCGAGAGCAGTGCGGATAACGCCGCGGCACCGGCCGATGAAGCCAGCAAGGCGGAATAAATCCCCCTCTCCAGAGCCCGCCACTGTGCGGGCTCTTCTTTTCATAACCCTTCAAATCTCCCTGCCAACCTGCCACTGATTGCTGTTACCCGTAACAGTTAATAGCCCCACGCAAAGCCCGTCATCACGCACCATAAAAGGAGCCAAAATCTGGGCTCTGGATCTCCATTTTGACATTTCAATCAATAAATTAAACGGACTCTATATATACTCGCTTGGGTACAATCCAAGGGATATTGGTATGCAGGAATGGGACCCGGAACACTTCACCAACTTCGCTCAGTTATGCGAAGTGAGCCTCGCCACCATCCGTGAAAAGACCGATGCCGAACGCCTCTACCTCTGGCTGAAAGCCCCCGAACCGCAGCTCTACAGCTTTCAGCTCGATCAGGGGCTGACCACGCTTGATCTCGCCCATCTCGGTCAATTGACCCTGCCCCACCACCTGATCGACAAGGCGATGGACAAGGGGCAACTGGTGATCGAGCAGATCTACCAGCCGCCGGACTCTGGTGAGAATGTCGAACCAGCCCAGCAACGACTACGCGCCTGCTTCCCCCTCAAACGCCATATGAACCTGGAAGGGGTCATCTATCTGGAGACCCGCCGCCGCATCGATCGCCTCTCCTCCCACCAGCGTCAGGGTATCCAGCTCCTTATTCACTATCTGACGGCCGAGCTCAGCAATCACCTGCTCTCCAGCCAGGTCAATCAGGAGCGGGACCAGCGACTCCATACCCAGACCGATCTGGTACAGAGTCAGGCACTGCAGGGCTCCTTCCTCACCATGTTGCAGGCGCTGCACATGGTAAGCGTTACCCTCTCCCGCAGTCGCAGCGAGAACGATCTGCTGCGGGATGCCGTGCTGCTGGCCCGCAAAGAGCTGCAGTTCGATCGGGTTGCCATCTTCCTGATCGAACCCGATGGCAAGACCATGCGCGGCACCTGGGGCACCAGCGAAGAGGGAGAGCTGGTAGACGAACATGACTTTGTCAGTCCCATTCCGGAGCACCCCACGGTGCAGGAGGCGCTCAGGCGCAAGGACTACGTGCTGGTGCTGGAAGATACCCCCCTCTACTACGAGAAACAGCAGGTAGGTCGTGGCTGGAACGCCATGGTCTCGCTGTGGGATGGCACCACTCCCATCGGCTGGATCGCCGCCGACAACCTGCTGTGGCACCGCCCGCTCAAAGCCTATCAGAGCGAGATTTTCAAACAGTACGCCGCCATCCTGTCACAGTTACTGATCCGCCAGCGCACCCAGGAGCAGCTGGAGCGGCTCAATCGCCAGCTGGAGGAGCGGGTTGCCGAACGCACGATACAACTGGCCGAAACCAATCGGGCGCTGGAGGAGGCCAATCACCGCCTCTCCCTGCTCTCGCTGGAAGATCCTCTGACTGGTATCGCCAATCGGCGCCAGTGGGACATCACCATGCAATGGGAGTGGGCACGGCGCACCCAAAATCCGCTGGCGGTATTGATGATCGATGTGGACGAGTTCAAGGCCTACAACGACCACTTCGGCCATGCCAAGGGGGATCTCTGCCTGCAACAGGTGGCCCATGTGCTGCGGGATGCAGAGCGGCGCTGCACCAATCTGGTCGCCCGTTACGGTGGCGAGGAGTTCGTCATTCTGCTCTGCGCCCCCCAACCCGGTGAGGCCGAACAACTGGCCGAGAGGATCCATGATGGCCTAACCCGATTAAAACTGCCCCATCCCGCCTCGCGGGTTGCTGATTTCATTACGGTTAGCATAGGCTTTAGCTATCTGGTTCCCTCCCTGAACGAGGCATGGCAGAGTCTGACCGAACAGGCCGATCAGGCGCTCTACCACGCCAAGTCTCAAGGACGGGCGCGCACTCTGGCCTATCGGTGATCCCATGCTGTTGCGTCGTTATCCCATCTTCAATCGCCGCATGGCCCTGGTGGCCTACGGCATCGATTATCTGCTCGGCTCACCGGACGAGTGGCCCTCGCTGGCACAACATTGCCGCCTGCTGGCACAAGGGCGCCAATATCTGGTGCCCTTCACCCACGAACAGCTCGATGAACAGCGCCCCCTGCTGTTTGATCAGGATGCGATCCCGCTGGTCGAAGCCTCCAGCGAACGGCTACCAGCTTCCTTTCCGGTGCTGGAACAGTGGCGAGACAGTCGACGCCGGCTTGCCGTACACGGGGTCAGCCGTGAGCCACGCTGGCTCGGTGCCAGCCGTCTGCTGGTATTCTGGATGGGCGAAGAGGGGATCTGCCAGCCCACCGAACACAAGCGGATGGCCCTCGATATCGAAACCTGGGAAGACTTTCTCCCGCTGCGAGAGGCCGGAGTCGACTTCTTTGCCGGTGGTTTTCTCGCCCGCCCCGAGCTGGTCAACCAGCGTGCCACCCAGCCCGACATGGCACTTGTGCAGCAGATCCTCCAGCTCATCTGCCACGAGGAGTTCTCCTTTGCCCAGGTGGCCCGCCTGCTGGAGCAGGATGCCTTGCTCCCGGGCCAGCTACTCACCTATGTCAACGCCCCCGGCTTCGATCATGCAGCCCCCATCACCTCGGTTTCCCGCGCCCTCTCCTATCTGGGAGAGCAGGAGATCCGCAAGTTTGTGCTGATCAACGGCCTAGCCAGGGTAAGCCAGCATATGCCGGAGGCCTCTACCCGGATGGCCATCGCTCGCGGTCGCTTCTGTGAACTTATCGCCCTCACCGCCCTAGACAAACGCGAAGCAAGCTGGGCTTTTCTGGTAGGGCTGGTACTCGATGGTTCCCTGCTATCGGAGTCGCTGAAGGCCCACCTGCCCAACAACGTAAAACGAGCCATCGAGCGGCACGAAGGGCCGTTGTTCCACCTGTTCCAGCTGGTCAGGACCTACGAACAGGGCAACTGGGCCCTGCTGGAGCAGCTGGCACCGAAATACCAGCTCGACCCGACCAGACTCACCCCCGTCTATTTTCAGGCGCAAATGTGGGGGCAAGCGTTTCTCACCTGCTAGGTGATGGCGAGGCGGGGAGCCACTGGCTAGAATGGGCTCCCTTTTTTCAGAGACAGACCCCGCACCATGACTCTTTCCGGATTCCAAGGCCTGGTCTTTGACCTTGATGGCACCCTGGTCGACTCCATGCCGCTGCACCTCGCCGCCTGGGAGCACACAGCCCGCGAGTTTGGCTTTCACTTCGATGCCGACTGGTTCTATGAGCTGGGTGGCATGCCGAGCCGCAAGATCGCCCTGCTGGTCGCACAGGAGCAGCAGATCCCCCTCGATCCGCTCGAAGTCACCCGCTGCAAGACCGCCCACTATGTGGCCAACCTGCACAAGGCGACCGTGTTTCCGGCCATGCAGGCGCTGGTCGAGCGCTATCATGGCGTCATCCCGATGGGGATCGGCACCGGCTCGCCTCGTGTCAACGCCGAAGCGGTGCTGCGCAATACCGGGCTGGATCGCTATTTCTCCGTGGTGGTCACGGCCGACGATGTGGAGCTGCACAAGCCCAATCCGGACACCTTCCTGCTGGTCGCCAGCAAGTTGGGGGTCGCGCCATCAGGCTGTCTGGTGTTTGAAGATACCGGTATCGGGGTACAGGCCGGAGAGGCGGCGGGGATGCAGACCTGCATGGTCAAAGAGGGTCAACCGGTCGGCATAACCGCGTAGTGCGTAAAAAAATATCGCCCTGCAAGGGGCGATAACCGAAACCGACTCTCATACGGGACATGAATGAAAATGAGAGCAGTTTCCGTCAGCCGCTGACGCAGGGCGCGTCAACGGGGAGTGCGGGGCAGACGATTACTCGTTGTTGCCGCCGCCCTGATTGTCGTCATACCGACCCGGCGCACCATGGGGGCGCGGCGCCATGGAGACACGCGGCTTGCGAGCACGCTGGATGTTCACCTGCGGACGGCCGGTGTGCATGGCGATGGTGGAGATCTTGGCCTTGTAGACCAGCTGCTGGTTGCCGTGTGCATCGGTCAGCAGCACGCTGTACTGGTCAAACCCGCTGATGGTGCCTTCCAGCTTGATGCCGCTCACCAGAAAGATAGCGACCTGACTGCGGTTCTTGCGCAACCAGTTGAGGGCAGAATCTTGCCCGTTCCCGAGGGAGAAGGCTTGCTCAATCGTGGAGTAGCTTGGGGATTCAGTTGTCATAAATTATTGTCCCGCGGAAAAAAAGTGGCGTTTGATTGTGCTAAATGGGCACTGGCTTGTCAAAGTCATTCTCACTCCCGCCAGCAATAGCGGCCTCCGGGGGCTGGTCGCTGACCAGCACAACTGCGATAATCGCCAGCTCTGGCTCCACCATGGGCCTTATCTGGGGTTTTATCTTGCATCCGGTTTCACACCAACACCACACCACCTATGTCCATGATGCCACTGCCTGCGAAGAGTGTGACCTGCTGATACCGGCCACACCGCTCGAGGTGGGACAGGCCAGCTGCTGCCCCCGTTGCGGACACACCCTGAGTCGCCACCTGCCACAGCAGGAGTTGCGGCCGATCTCCTACGGGTTCGCGGCACTTATCATGTTCGTGCTCGCCAATGCCTTTACCTTTATGTCTTTCTCGGCCAAAGGGGTGGGCCAGGAGATGACCTTTTTGCAGAGCATCACCACCCTGGTGGATGAGGGCTATCTGTTTCTCGGCGCGGTACTGAGCCTGACCCTGATCGGCCTGCCGCTGGTTTATATGGGGTCCATCATGCTGGTGCTGTGGCGGGTCGATAAAGATCTGCACAGCAATGCCCTGCGCTCCCTCGGCCGTCTGCTCTGCCGGATCAAACCCTGGCTGATGGTGGATGTCTTTCTGGTGGGGGTGCTCATCTCGCTGGTCAAGCTGATGGGAATGGCCGACATCAAGATGGGGCTGTCATTCTGGGCTTTCGTCGGCTACACCGTGCTGCTCATCAAGATGATCTCCTCACTGGATCAGATGTGGCTGTGGCAGCGGCTGTTCGGCCCTACCGAGTCGCGGGAGATCGACCCGGAAGCGGGGGCGCTGGAATCAGGTCTGGTGGGCTGCCATATCTGTGGCGCTCTGAGCGAGGTGGGTAGCCACAGCTGCTCCCGCTGCGGGGGCAAGCTGCATGCGCGCAAGCCGGGCGGCCTGAACCGCACCTGGGCGCTGCTGTTTACCTCCGCCATTCTCTACATTCCGGCCAACGTCTATCCCATCATGGATACGGTGTTTCTCGGTGATGACAGCCCCTCCACCATCCTCGGCGGTGTGGTGCTGCTCTGGGCCATGGGCTCCTACCCCATCGCAGCAGTGATCTTTTTCGCCAGCGTGGTGGTGCCGCTGGTGAAAATACTGGCGCTATTCTGGCTTTGCTATATGGTGCAGCGCGGCAATGTCACCTCCCCCCTCGGCAAGCTCAAACTCTATCGCATGACCGAATTTGTCGGACGCTGGTCGATGATCGACGTCTTCGTGGTGGCCATTCTGGCGGGCCTGATCCGGCTCGACAATCTGATGACCATCTATCCCGGCCCTGCGGCCGTCGCATTTGCAGGTGTGGTGCTGATCACCATGGTCGCCGCCATGAGTTTCGACTCCCGCCTGATCTGGGATTTACAACAAGGAGAACGCGAACGTGAGTGAGCGTAAAAAAAGGTGGAAACCGGGCTCTGACTTTCTGAGCTCTGCCGCCGCAATCTGGATGGTGCCCCTGCTGGCGCTGTTCATCGGTCTCTGGATGCTGTTCCAGCACTGGTACTCCCAGGGCCCCAGTTTCACCCTGACAGTCGCCACTGCCGAGGGCATAGTCGCTGGCAAGACGGTGATCCGCTCCCGCGAAGTGGACGTCGGCCGTATCGAGGCCGTCGAGCTGAGTGATGACTACAGCCATGCCGTGCTGAAAGGACGGCTGACCAATGCCGCCTCCGGCATGCTGCGCGGTGACAGCCAGTTCTGGGTGGTCAAGCCCAGAGTGGGCCGTGAAGGGGTATCGGGTCTGAGCACCCTGCTCTCCGGCGCCTATATCGAGCTCGCCCCCGGCAAGAAAGGGCGGGCGCGGGACGAATACGCCATGCTCGACAAACCGCCGCTCGCCTCCCTCGATGCCAAGGGGCTGCGTCTCACCCTCAGTAGTCGCGACACTCGCGCGCTGGGAGAAGGCTCCCCCATCAACTATCAGGGCTTCACCATAGGTCAAGTGGAAGAGGCGAAGTTCCTGCCAGAAAAGAGCGAGATGCAGTATCAAATCTTCATCCACGCCCCCTATGACATTCTGGTGAGCAGCAACTCCCGCTTCTGGATGACCCCGGGCTTCGAGGTCTCCATGAGCAGCGAGGGGATGAAGGTGAAGATGGATTCGCTCGAGAGCCTGATCGATGGCGGCATCACCATGGGTCTGCCACCCGGCTGGGCACCTGGCGAGCCGGTCAAACAGATGGAAGGGTTCACCCTGTTCCAGGATGAGGCGAGCGTGCTGGCCGGTAGTCTGGATCAGTTCATCGACTACGTCTTCCTGTTCGATGACAACGTGGGTGGCCTGCACCCGGGCGCGGCGGTGCAGTATCGCGGTATCCGGGTCGGTACCGTCATCTCCGCCCCCTACCTCATCGAGGACAAGGGCGTGCAGATCTTCAAGAGCCGCCAGATCCCGGTGCTGGCCCGCATCGAGGTACAGCGCCTCTCCCACCGCTATGCCAAGGCGGAGAAGGATCAGTGGCGTGCCCTGTTCGGCAAGCAGTTCAAGGAGGGGTTGCGTGCCAGCCTCAAGACCTCGAGCCTGCTGACTGGCGGCAAGATCATCGACCTCAACTTCTATCCGGACGCGCCACGTTTCGAACAGGCCAAGCTGGCCGGTTATCAGGTCTTCCCCACCGTGCAGGGCGGGCTGGATCAGATCGAGCGCAAGGTGAACCTCATCCTCGACAAGTTTGTCGACATGGACATGGCAACCACCCTGACCAAGGTCAACGGGTCACTGACCACCCTGGATGGCACCCTGAAGAACATCAGTGCAGTCAGCGCCAACCTGAACAAGCTCACCGCCAAGGATTCCACCCAGCAGCTGCCCGCCTCGCTCAACGAGAGCCTCAAGCAGTTGCAGGAGACCTTGCAGGCCTATGACGCCCAATCGCAGACCAATCAGGATCTGCGTCAGTCGGTGCAGACCCTCAATCAGTTGATGCGCGAACTGCAGCCGCTGGTGCACTCCCTCAACGAGCAGCCCAGTTCGCTGATCTTCGATCGCGCGCATCCATCGGACCCTGAGCCCAAGCGAGGCAAACAATGAAAAAAGAGATCCTGACGCTGGCCCTGCTGGGGCTGCTGGCGGGTTGCAGCAGCCAGCCAAGCCTGCACTACTACTCGCTCGATGCCGACAGCCAGCAACCCGTAACGGCCCCGGCCCAACCGCAGCACCAGCTGGTGCTGCGCCCGGTGGCGCTGGCCAGCCAGCTCGATCGGATCAGCCTGGTCTATCAGCTGGAAGGGCAAGAGCTGCACTTCACCGAGTACCATCGCTGGGCCGGTGCGCTGGACGATCAGCTCAACCAACTCACCCTCAATGGCCTCTCCACCCGCCTGCCGGGCTGGGTGGTACGGCAGGATGGCGCCCGCAAGGGGCCGGTGCTGACCATTCTGGTGGAGCGCTTTCAGGGCCGTCATGACGGCAGCGCCGTGCTGAGCGGTCGCTGGCGCCTGCTGGCGGAAGATGGCACAGTGCTGCGCGATGCCCCCTTCCGTCAGGAGCGAGTACTGCCGGCCGATGGCTACAACGCACTGGTGAACGAACTGGGTCAGGGCTGGCAACAGCTGCTCGACCAGATCGCTGCCGAGGTGCGCAAGCAGGGTTGAGCACATCAACCTGCGAGCATCAGATAGAAAAAACGACGCCAGCTGGCGTCGTTTTTTTATGGGCAAGAGTCGGGGGCGACTTATGCCTTGGCAGGCAGGCTCAGGCGGGCAACCGCTTCCACATGCATGGAGTGCGGGAACATATCGACCGGTTGCACTTCGTCCAGCACGAAGCCCTGCTTGACCAGCCAGGCAAGGTCGCGGGCCAGGGTCTGCGGGTTGCAGGAGACATAGACCAGACGACGGGGCGCCATGGCGA
Source organism: Aeromonas sp. 602200 (assembly GCF_049173895.1). NCBI lineage: Bacteria > Pseudomonadati > Pseudomonadota > Gammaproteobacteria > Aeromonadales > Aeromonadaceae > Aeromonas > Aeromonas sp. 602200. The sequence continues at coordinate 134,268 of NZ_JAAKSL010000010.1, read as the reverse complement.
CCAGGGTCTGCAGCACCGCTTTGTCACAGCCTTTGCGGGGCGGATCCATCACCACCACATCAGCGGTCACGCCCTGGGCGTGCAGCTCGGGCATCAGCTGCTCGGCCTTGCCGACGTGGAATTCGGTGTGCTCGATGCCGTTGAGGGCAGCGTTGCGGCGGGCATCGCTGATGGCGCTCTCCACCGACTCGATCCCGACGACCTTGGCGGCCTTGCCAGCAAGGAACAGGGAGATGGTGCCGATACCGCAATAGATGTCGAACACCGTCTCGTTGCCGGTCAGCTCGGCATACTCGAGGGCACTGGAGTAGAGCACATCGGTCTGGGTCGGGTTGTTCTGGAAGAAGGAGAGCGGCGAGATCTCGAACTCGAGTTCGTGGATCTTGTCGCGGATCACCCCTTCGCCAAGCAGCACCCGGTTGGTGGCACCCAAAATGCGGTTGGTGCGCTCATCGTTGATGTTCTGCACCAGGGTAGTGACCGGCAGATCGCTCAGGGCTGCCAGCAGCTCGGCTTCGAACGGCAGCTCCTCGCTCAGGGTCACCAGCACCACCATCAGCTCGCCGCTCTTGAAGCCCTTGCGGGTCATCAGGTTGCGCACGCAGCCGCTGTGGTTTACTTCGTCATAGGCGGCGATGTCATGCGCGCGCATCCAGTTGCGCACCCGGGCGTTGAGCTCCACGTGCAACGGATCCTGCACCGCACAGTCATCGGCGGTGATGAGATCGTGGGAGTGCTTGCGATAAAAACCGATCTCGGCACCGGCGTCACAGCCACGCACCGCATATTGCGCCTTGTTGCGATAGGCGAACGGGCTCTCCATGCCAAGGATATCCTTGACCGGGGTGTCACCCAGCCCGGCCTGCTCCAGTGCGCTCTGCACCAGTGCCTGCTTGAGCTTGAGCTGGGCCGGATAGGCCAGCGGACGTACCTGACAGCCACCACACTCGGTGTTGGGGCAGAAATCGGCAACCCGATCGGCAGAGGGCTGGAGCAGCTCGGCAACCTTGCCGTGCAGATAGTTCGGCTTGACCTCGGTCAGCTCCACCAGCGCCTGCTCACCGGGCAGCAGACCTTCGACAAACAGGGGGCGATCGAACAGGCGTCCTTTGCCATCTCCTTTGTCGGTCAGTTCCAGGATCTCGATCTGGTGTTGATGTCCCACTAACGGCATGAGCGGCTCCAAAAGTACTAAAAATGGGGGTGATGGACGCGGAAAAGCCATGCCCATCGAGAAAAGGTGGAAGAGTTTAGCGGAGATCCGGCCAAATTGCAGGCATAAAAAGCCTGCTTGTTACAATGGTCATTGTCCCAGGCTATCTGCCGGGCGTTGCCACCTTTCGGGTTGCGGCAAATTTAGCCCTTGGGCCATAACGCCCAGCCTGTTAAAATTCCGCCCTTGAAATTATCCTGGGCCCCGCGCCCGTTCTAGCTAAGGTCTACCGCGATGCGTACCAGCCAATATCTGCTTTCCACTCTCAAGGAAACCCCCTCCGACGCTGAAGTTGTCAGCCACCAGCTGATGCTGCGCGCCGGGATGATCCGTAAACTGGCCTCCGGCATGTATGCCTGGTTGCCAACCGGTCTGCGGGTACTGAAGAAAATCGAGAACATTGTTCGCGAAGAGATGAACAATGCTGGTGCCGTCGAAGTCTCCATGCCGGTGGTACAACCCGCCGAGCTGTGGCAGGAGTCCGGCCGCTGGGATGACTACGGTCCCGAGCTGTGCCGTCTGACCGACCGTCACAACCGTCCCTTCGTGCTGGGCCCGACCCACGAAGAGGTGATCACTGCGCTGGTGCGTTACGAAGTGAACAGCTACAAGCAGCTGCCGCTCAACCTCTACCAGATCCAGACCAAGTTCCGCGACGAAGTACGCCCCCGTTTCGGCGTGATGCGCGGCCGCGAATTCCTGATGAAGGATGCCTACTCCTTCCACATCGACAAAGAGTCTCTGGTCGATACCTACGAGAAGATGCACGCCGCCTACTGCAAGGCGTTCACCCGCATGGGTCTGAACTTCCGTCCGGTGCAGGCTGATACCGGCTCCATCGGTGGTACCGGTTCCCACGAATTCCAGGTACTGGCCGAGAGCGGTGAAGACTTGATCGCCTTCTCCGACAGCTCCGATTACGCCGCCAACATCGAGATGGCCGAAGCGCTGGCACCGGCTGGTGAGCGCGCTGCCGCCACAGCAGCCCTGACCAAGGTTGCCACCCCGAACGTCCACACCATCGACGAAGTGGCCGCTTTCCTGAACGTAGCACCGACCGCCATCGCCAAAACCCTGCTGGTACTGGCAGAGGAAGATGAGCACGGCAAGCAGGCCGTTATTGCGCTGGTTCTGCGTGGCGACCACGAGCTGAACGAAATCAAGGCAGAGAAACTGGCTGGCGTGGCTAACCCGCTGACCTTCGCCAACGACGAGCAGATCAAAGCTGCCGCCGGTTGCGACGCAGGCTCCATCGGCCCGGTCGGCTTTGCCGGTCGCATCATCGTCGATCGCAGCGCTGCCCATCTGGCGGACTTCGTCTGCGGCGCCAACGAAACCGGCTTCCACCTGACCGGTGCCAACTGGGATCGCGACATCGCTTCTTACGAAGTTGCCGACCTGCGCAACGTGGTGGAAGGCGACCCGAGCCCGTGCGGCCAGGGCAAGCTGCTGCTCAAGCGCGGTATCGAAGTGGGCCACATCTTCCAGCTGGGTACCAAGTACTCCGAAGCGATGAAGGCGAGCGTGCTGAACGAAGCTGGCAAATCCGTCACCATGGAGATGGGTTGCTACGGTATCGGGGTTTCCCGTCTGGTGGCTGCCGCCATCGAGCAGAACAACGACCAGTACGGCATCATCTGGCCGGATGCCATCGCCCCGTTCGAAGTGGCCATCGTGCCGATGAACATGCACAAATCCGAGCGTGTGGCCGAGCAGGCACAACAGTTCTACGCCGAGCTGAAAGCCGCTGGTGTGGACGTGCTGTTCGACGACCGTAAAGAGCGCCCGGGCGTGATGTTCGCCGACATGGAGCTGCTGGGCATCCCGCACGCCATCGTCATCGGCGATCGCGGTCTGGACAACGGAGTGGTGGAGTACAAGTGCCGCCGCACCGGCGAGAAGCAGGAAGTGGCCATCAGCGACATCATCGCCATGCTCAAGGCCAAGCTGAGCCGTTAATTCCGCCCTCTTCCCGATATAAAAAAGCGCGCCGTTTGGCGCGCTTTTTGTTTCTGTATGTTCTGACGACGGCAACCGGATGGCGGGCTTCGCCTCAGGGATTGCGACCGATAAAGAGGTCGGTCACGTGGCAGCTGCTTCTGGCTTCCAGCGCGTCGAGCATATAGGCTGCCGCATCTTCCGGGGTCATGAAGCCACTCGGGTCCACGTGATCCGAGTTGTCCCAGAATTCGCTGCGGATCCCGCTCGGATAGAGATTGACCAGCCGCAGTGGCGAGCCTTTCAGCTCCGCGCGCAAGGATTCGAGAAAGCCGCGCATCCCCCATTTGGAGGCGCAGTAGAGGCTCTCGTTGGCCTTGCCCACCTGCGCGGCGGAGGAGAGCACATTGGCCAGTACTCCGCCTTTCTCACCGATAAGCCGCACCGTCTGCTGGGCCACCAGAATGGTGGAGATGAGATTGCTCTCCACCACCCGGCGGATCTGCTCGGCGGTGTAGACACCGACCGGGCCAAACTCGCCCACCCCGGCGCAGTGGATCACCATGTCGGGCAGGCCACCCCACTCCACCGCAGCGGCGAAGGCGACATCGACCTCTTCATGGTGCGCCAGATCGGCGGCGATGCCGATCACCGCGCTGCCGAGCAGTAGCTCCTGCTCCTGCAGTCGCTGATAACGGCGCCCCATCATGGAGACCTGATGGCCCCGCTCAACCAGACCTATGGTCAGCGCCCGGCCGAGACCAGAACCGGCGCCTGTCACTATGATGTGGCCCATGATTGCTCCTCGCCGTCAGTCGACGGTCAGATTAGAAAGTGAATTCATCGCCCATGAACCAGCCATCGACAGAATGCTCTGATAGATGTTGGCGAAGAATTTCACCCCCCGTTGTCAGACAACGTCAGATTAGAAAGTGAATTCGCCGCCCATGAACCAGCCATCGACAGACTGGTCGATATTGGCGAAGTCGACCTTGCCTTCACGCCAGCCGGCACGCAGCTTGATCGGCATGGAGGAGAACTTGTAGGAACCACCCAGACGGTAGTCATAGTTGTCCGCATCGTGAGTGCGCAGATCGCCGAAGAAGGCGATGCCGGTGCCCGGGATCTTCACTTCGCTGCCGGCATAGGCCATCAGGGTATCTTCGTCATAACCCTTGCGACCGAAGTAGACCTGCTCGCCATCGTAGTGACGACCGGTCATACCCAGATCGATCTTGAACAGATCGTTGTTGAACAGACGGTAGTAGAGGCTCAGATCGTAGGCGGTCAGATCGTTCTTGAAGTTACCGCCGGAGGTGCTGAAATCGGAGACTTCAAACTTGGCGTTCGGCAGGAAGATGATGCCGTGTTCAAGTTGCAGATAGCCGTTCCAGTTGTAGCTGTCGTCATAGCTGCCATCAGCACTGGTGCCATAAGCCTGACCACTGCCCTTGGCGGCCCATACGTCGGCACCGGCGGCAAAACGCCAGTCGTCAGCGGCCATGGCACTCTGGCTGCACAGAGCCAGCACAAAACCGGCAATCAGCGTCTTTTTCATTACGTCACTTCCTCTTGCATACATGGAAAAGAGCACTATTTTACTCGGTGCAGCCAAAATACCCAGCGTCAATCCTGAACAAACGACGACAAATGTCAGTGCTTCATATGCTTCATCTCTGCCATCGGCTCAATCGGCTTCACCGGCAGTGACAGATCCAGCTTCTGACCATCATCCATGGTGAGGGTGAGCGGGAAAGGAGTCTGCTCGGAGAGCGTGCCCACCTCGAACAACATGATGTGCAGGCTGCCCGGTTTCAGCACCGCCTCGCCCTTGGCCGGGATCTCGATATTCTCGACCTGACGCATCTTCATCACACCATTTTCGTGCAGGTGGGTGTGCAGCTCGGCACGCCCGGCCGCAGCAGAAGCCGCCGCCACCAGCTTGACCGGCTGGTCGGCATCATTCTTAAGCACCATAAAGGCGGCGGTGTTGGGGGAACCCGGCGGCAACAGGCGCACATAGCCGTCGACAGCCTCGACCTTGGCCAGTGCAGGCGCAGTCATCCCCAGAACCAGCAGAGAATAAAACGCACGTTTAAACATGGTTGAAATCCTTTTATGATGTTGTTAAACGGCGCCAAGGTTACCCCAGCAGCAACCTTTTTTGCACCTTTCAATAACAAGGATTTAGACATGGCCCCCATTCTCATTGCCGAGCAGCAGGATGGCTTGCTCACCCTGACCCTCAACCGCCCCGACAAGCGCAACGCCCTCAATACCGAGCTCTATAAGCAACTGGTGGCGGCGCTGCGAGAAGCGGCAGCCGATGAGGAGGTGCATGTCCTGTTGTTGCAGGGGCAGCAGGATTGCTTTACCGCGGGCAATGATCTGGCTGACTTTATGGGCAAGAGCTCGCTGGAGCCCGACGACCCCATACTGCAGTTCCTCCACACCCTGGCCGATTTCCCCAAACCCGTGATCGCTGCCGTTGCAGGCCCGGCAGTGGGGATTGGCACCACCATTTTGCTGCACTGCGATCTGGTCTATCTGGCGGATAACGCCCGCTTGCAGCTTCCCTTTGTCGAGCTGGGGCTGGTGCCGGAGTTCGCCTCCAGCCTGCTGCTGCCACGTCTAGTGGGACACCTCAAGGCGGCCGAGCTGTTGCTGCTGGCCGAGGCGATGGATGCCGAGGAAGCGCTACGTCTCGGGCTGGCCAACAAGGTGGTGGCGGCCGATGGAGTGCTCTCCTTTGCCCGCGAGCAGGGGCTGAAGCTGGCGGCCAAACCGCCCAGAGCGCTACAAAAGAGCAAGGCGCTGCTGAAACAGGAGCTTAAACAGGCGGTGCACTTTGTCATCGATCTGGAGGCGCGCGCCTTCGCCCAGGCACTGCAAGGGGAAGAGGCGCAACAACGGATCGCCCAGACACTCAAACGGCGGAGCTGAACTGCCGCTCAACGCCAGTCAGTTGAGTCGAAAACGGCCGATCAGCTCGCAGCCCTGCACCTTGTCCTGCAGCTGGATCAGCCGGGCAATTTCCGGATTGGGGTGACGCTTGAGAAAGGCGAGCAGGGCGCCGCGACAGCAACCCAACTCGCTGATCAGTGCCTCGCACTCCCGGTTGGGGCATTGTGGCACCAGCGCCGTCACCAGCTCGGAGGCGAGCTTCAGGTAGCGCAGCTCGTAAGTCGGCTCATCCATCGCCCGCCAGAAGTCGGCCAGCCGGTGGCAGGTGGCGACTCGCATGGTGGCCAGTTCGGTCAACTCCACCTGGGTCATCTCGTAAACATCCCCCAGCGCCTGCTGATAAAAGCAGATCGCTGCACCCAGCGAACCGGCCTGCCAGGCACGCTCCGCCTCCAGCATGTATCGTTGCCAACTTTGCGGTGTCATCTCGCTCTCCCGAATCCGTCATGGTGGGAGTGTTATCATGGCTAATTGAGAATAAATATCAACCAGAGGGTTAGTGCAGGATCTCTGCGCAACCTTGGCAAACCCGGCGCCCGACTTTATGATCGCGCCCTTGCCCCCCTTCTTTGGAGCCCCACAATGCGACCACGACTCCCGCAGATGCTGGGCTGCTCCCTGCTCTGCGTGCCCCGCATGCTGGTCTGGATCTATTAGCTGCGCTCAAGCGAACGCAACCCATCCGATCCATTCAGCAAAGGAGTACCAACATGAACACCTGCCAACACTGGTCGCAGGTCGAATACCTGCACCTGACGGTGACCAACCCCAATATCTGCCTAAAGGGGCAGCACAGCTACTACTCGGGTGCCTGGGATGGTCCCTTCGAAGAGGTGGCAGTGCGCTACCTCCATGGCGATCCCTTCAGCCGCAGCCCGGAAACCGGCTGGGAGCCGCTCTGGCATATCGACCGGCTCCATATCGGCGACTATGTGCAGATTGCCGCCGGGGTAAAGATCATCATGGGCGGCAACCACACCCACAACACGTCCTTCATCAGCACCTATCCGTTCGCCGATCTGGCGGCGCTCAAGCGCAGCTACCGCCCCGCTGGCGATACCCGCATCGGCAACGATGTCTGGATCGGCATGGAGGCGATGATCATGCCTGGCGTCACCATCGGCGACGGCGCCATCATCGCCGCCCGTTCGCTGGTCAATCAGGATGTGCCGTCCTATGCCATGGTGGCGGGCACCCCGGCCAGGGTGGTGCGGATGCGCTTTGGCGAGGAGGAGATTGCCCGGCTACAGGCCCTCGCCTGGTGGGATTGGCCGGATCAACAGGTCAACGATCTGCTACCGCTGATCCAGCAAGGTGACGTCGCCCTGCTTGAGCAGGCGGCTGTCCGCTGGGCGGAGCGCCATGAGTGACCACCGCTAACCAGTAGCTGACAGCATAAGGGCGACCCCGGGGTCGCCCTCTTTTATCTCCGGCATGCTCAGGGTGCCGGCATCGCACATCCACTCATTGCGCGCTTTTGGACTGGTTGAGGCTGCACTGCTTGCCGGGATAACCGGGTAGCTCTTTGGCATCGCTGCCGCAGGCGAGCCGTTTGGCCTGTTGCAGGCGGGCCGCCAGATTGGCGCTGTCCACCGGCATCCACTGCATCTGCTTGCCGAGCCAGCTGGCCCAGGCAAACTCGACGAAATAGACCTGTTTGTCCTTGCGAAAGTAGCCCGCATTCTGCAGCAGTCCGGCGAGGGTGCGATAGGGATAATCAGGCAGCTTGTCGATACTGGTCGGTAACTGCTCCGGGGTCAGCGGCTGTCCCTTCTCATCCTTGAGCCAGGCCCAGTGGTTGTTCTGCATCTGACTCCAGAAGTTGGCTTTGTCCTGCAGGCGGCCAATCACCTTGACCCGCGCATCCTTGACTCCTTGTTGCCACAGCGCCTTGGTGAGATGGTGTCTGTCCACCAGCCAGTAGCTGCCATCCGGCGCAATCACCACGGGGATCTCTTTCTTTTTCATCAACTTGTCGAGCTGCTTTGTGCTCATGCCCGCCAATGTGGCCTGGGTCTCATCGACCTGGATCTGGCCGACGCCCCCCTGAGTCGGGTGCAAGGCATCGATGCCGATCTCGCACCAGTTGCCCACCGCCGTGTCGCTCTGGCACGGGGCCAACGCCCAGGCACCCTGGCTCAACACACAGGCCAGCAATAACCATGCTTTCATCGTTTGACACTCCTCACCACATTGAACTGCACAGACGCCGGGAACGCTCTTCTACCCCGATTGGGAGTGAGAGTCGAATGCTGGCGGTCAGACCAGCAAACGGGATATCATGATTTCCCATCTGTCGGCGATATTTTCTCGCCGAGTTTTCTCCCCGCTTCACACTATTTGAAGGATCCGACCCATGAAAGGATGGACCCCCTTGCTGGCCCTGCTGGGCTGTGCTGCTGTCCAGGCTGCCGATATTCCCGCCGGAACACAACTCGCCGCCGAGCAGATTGTCGTTCGCCACCTCAAGGATGAACCTGCGAGCCTGAGCCCGCTCAAGCTGGTCGGCCTGCCGGAGTTGCAGGTACTGCGGGATCTGTTCGAGGGGCTGTTGACCCAGGGGCCGGATGGCAAACCGGTTGCCGGGGTGGCGGCCAGCTGGGAGAACAAGGGCAACCAGTTCTTTACCTTCCATCTGCGCCCGGATGCGCGCTGGTCCAACGGCGATCCGGTCAAGGCCGGCGACTTCGTCTACGGCTGGCGCAAGCTGGTCGACCCGAAAGAGGCGGCCACCTTCGCTTGGTTTGCCCAACTGGCCCGTTTCGACAAGGTGGACGAGATAGTCGCTGGCAAATTGCCTGCCAGCGAGCTGGGGGTCAAGGCCCTCGATGACCACACCCTGCAGGTGACCCTCTCCCAGCCGGTGCCCTACTTCCTGAACCTGCTGAGCCACCCCAGCCTGTCGCCGCTCCATCAGGCCAGCATCGAGCAGTACGGCAACCAGTGGACTCAGCCCGGCAAACTGGTGGGCAACGGTGCCTTTGTGCTGAACAACCGGGTGGTCAACGAGAAGCTGGAGCTGACCCCCAACCCTCAGTACTGGGATCGGACCCATACCGTATTGACCAAGGTGATCTTCATGCCTATCAATCAGGAGAGCGCGGCCACCAACCGCTATCTGGCGGGCGATCTGCATATCACCGAATCCTTCCCCAAGGAGCAGTACGACAAGCTGAAGCTACAGATCCCGAATGAGGTCTACACCCCGGATCAGCTCGGTACCTACTACTACGCTTTCAATACCCGTGAGGCGCCACTGAGCGATGTGCGGGTGCGCAAGGCGCTCTCCTACACCATCGACCGCGCCCTGATCGCCGACAAAGTGCTCGGCACTGGCGAGAAACCGGCTTATCACTTCACTCCGGATGTGACCGCCAGCTTTACCCCGGCCGCCAACTTGCTCTCCACCAGCAGCCAGCCGGAGCTGGACAGCAAGGCCAAGGCCCTGCTCAAGGAAGCCGGTTACGGCCCGGACAAGCCGCTCAAGCTGACCCTGCTCTACAACACCGCGGAAATTCACAAGAAGATGGCACTGGCGATTGCCAGCATGTGGAAGCAGAAGCTGGGCGCCGAGGTCGAGCTGACCAATCAGGAGTGGAAAACCTATCTCGACAGCCGCCAGAGCGGTCAGTTCGAGGTGATCCGCTCATCCTGGGTCGCCGATTACAACGACCCTTCAGCGTTCCTCGGCCTGTGGGGCTCCCGTCACAGTGGCAATATGGCTGGCTTTGCCAATGCCCGTTATGACCAGCTACTGGCAGAGGCGGCCAGCACTCAGGATGCCGCCAGCCGCAGCAAGCTGTTTGGCGAGGCGGAAGCGATCCTGCTGGATCAGGCCCCCATCGCCCCCATCTACCAGTACACCAATGCCCGACTCATCAAGCCATGGCTCAAGGGCTACCCTATCAACAACCCGGAGGATGTGGCCTACAGCCGCCAGCTCTATCTGATCAAACACTGACACCGGCCACAACGATGCGAGGCCCCGCCGGGCCTCGCTATTGATACTGTTCACACCACGATTTCCAGCCTAAAATGCCGCCCCTTCTGTTCAATTAATCTTCAATCCCCACTCAGTCATGCGCTACCTGATACTGCTCTCGTTGTTGTGGACCCTGCCTGCGCAGGCCCATAGCGAATCCCAATGCCAGCAAGAGTTTGTCGGCTGGATGCTGCATCAGCAGCAACAGTTCAGCGATCGCAAGTCTGACAAGATGGAGCGGCGCCGGGCCGAGCGGGCCATCGATCTTGCCCGGCAGGAGTACGACAAGCAGGCCAGCTTCTGCAAGACCATGCAGCTTGTTCGTGAATACAAAGATGGCGATCCACGTTTTACTCCGCGCCCCGGAGAGATACACGACTACAGTACGGCTTCTGACAACACATCAGGGTGACCCTGACCAGAAAAACCAAAAGCGCGTCGATTGACGCGCTTTTTGTGGTTCTTGCCCTGACAAAGCGGCTTATTCGGCCGTCTCGCTGCTGGCAAACTCCGGCACCTTGGCCATGGCATCCAGCACCACCTGAATACCGGCGCCCGGTTTGCAGGCGTTCTCGCTCAGGTGACGGCGCCAGGCGCGAGCCCCCTGCATGTTCTGGAACAGCCCCAGCATGTGGCGGGTCATATGGGAGAGGTAGTTGCCCTTGGCCAGCTCCTGCTCGATATAGGGCAGCATCATCCGCACCACCTCGTGGCGGCTCGGCACGGCGTTGTTCTGACCAAACACCAGATTGTCCACCTGCGCCAGAATGTAGGGGTTCTGATAGGCTTCACGCCCCATCATGACGCCATCGACGTGTTGCAGATGCGCGAGGGTCTGCTCCATGGAGGTGACGCCGCCGTTGAGGGCGATGGTGAGATCCGGGTAATCCTGCTTGACCCGATAGACGCGGGGATAATCGAGGGGCGGGATCTCGCGGTTCTCCTTGGGGCTCAGGCCACTCAGCCACGCCTTGCGGGCATGGACGATAAAGGTGTCGCAACCGGCATCGCGCACCTGTTCGATAAAGGTCTGCAGAAATTCGTAGGAGTCCTGATCGTCGATGCCGATACGGGTCTTCACCGTCACCGGAATATCGACCACATCGCGCATCGCCTTGACGCAGTCCGCCACCAGCGCTGGTTCGCCCATCAGGCAGGCGCCAAAGCGACCGTTTTGCACCCGATCGGAGGGGCAGCCGACGTTGATGTTCACCTCGTCATAGCCGCGCTCCTCGGCCAGCTTGGCACAGCGCGCCAGATCGGCCGGATTGCTGCCCCCCAGCTGCAGGGAGATGGGATGCTCCTGCTCGCTGTAACCCAGATAATCCCCCTTGCCGTGGATGATGGCACCGGTGGTCACCATTTCGGTATAGAGCAAGGTCTGGCGACTCATCAGTCGATGAAAGTAACGGCAATGCCGATCAGTCCAGTCCAGCATGGGGGCGATGGAAAAACGCTGCGCCTGCATAAAAATCATCCGGGTTGGCTAAAGAAAGGGGCGGATTTTATCACAACGTGAAGCAGCCCCAGAAAATGAATTTTGTCGCCGCGCCATGCGAGGCCCTGTGATAGTATCCGGCTAATAGAAAGGGTATCTGCGCGATCATGAATCAAGACCAACTTTTACAACGAGCCGAGCGACTCTGTATACAGCGAGGGATCCGCTTCACCCCGACCCGACGTCAGGTATTTCGCCTGCTGGCGGCACACGGCAACGCCATCAGCGCCTATGATTTGTTGGCCCAGCTGCAACAAACCGAAGCCAATGCCAAGCCGCCAACCGTCTATCGGGCACTCGATTTTTTGCTCGAACAGGGCTTTGCTCACAAAGTGGAATCGCTCAACGCGTTTATCTTCTGCTGCCACTTCGATCACGCTCACCCGATGCAGCTGCTGATCTGCGACGAGTGCGGGGATGTGGTCGAACTTCACGATAGTGCAATAGATAGCGCGTTTTCCGAGCAGGCCCACTTGCATGGCTTTACGATTACCAATAAGACAATAGAGGCACATGGCCAATGTGCTCGCTGTACGCCCACTGTAGGAAGTCATCATGAAGGCTGATTTTGTAAATCCGTTCCTGCTATCTCTGCTCAATGTGCTCTCGACCATGGCACAGCTGGAACTAAAACCGGGCAAACCGAAACGCAAGATGGATGAGCTGGCGCGCGGCGACGTCTCCGGTCTGATCGGCATGGTCGGCCCGCAGACCCGCGGCTCCCTCTCCATCAGCTTCGAGAAGGGGCTGGCGCTGGAGATCATGCGTCGCATGCTGGGGGAAGCTCCCGCCTCCATCAATGAAGAGGTGACCGACATGGTCGGTGAAATCACCAACATGGTGACCGGCGGTGCCAAACGGATGCTGGGCGAGAAGGGCTACGAGTTTGACATGGCGACCCCCATCATCGTCTCCGGCCCCAACCACACCATCACCCACAGGGCCGATGGCACCAAGATAATGATGCCGTTCGAATCCGATTTCGGTCGCGCCACTATCGAAATTTGCTTCGAGTAATCCTATGTGGAAAGCATTGAAATGGATTTTCATCTGCTGGGCACTACTGTTGATCCTGTCGGACATTCAGATCAGCACCTCCCTCTACAAGTACGAAGATAACCGGGTTCTCATCAACTTCCCGCGCTGGGAAACCAAACAGCCCTGGGGCACCTTCGAGTGGCATGCCGGACGGGTAGAAACCCACTGGTATGGTCTGGATGGCAAACCCAAGCCGGCAGGCCCGCAAATCTGATCCGGTAACGGATCCGGCAGAAACAAAAGAGGCCAGCAGATGCTGGCCTCTTTGCTATCTCGTTGATCCTGAATCAAGCCGCTTCGGCAGCCAGCTTACCGCTTGGTCGCATCAAGATGCCGACGATGCAGGCCAGCAGAGTTGGCAGCAGCCAGGCAAGTCCCTTGTCGAACAGCGGCAGGAAGGCAAAGCCGTCCATCGCCATACCAGCAGCGCCCAGTCCGTCCAGACAGCCAAACAGGAAGGCGACCAGCAGCACGCCACGAAACGCCAGCCGTGGCTGGGCAAACCACCCTTTGAGGAAGGTCACCAGCACCAGTGCAATGGCAACCGGGTAGATGGCTACCAGCACCGGGATGGAGAGACTGATAAGCTCACTCAGCCCCACATTGGCCACCAGCGCACAGAGTGCCCCCAGCAGCATCACCCACTTGTGGTAAGTCCAGCCAGTCAAATCTTGGAAATAATCGGCTCCTGCACAGAGCAGGCCTACTGCACTGGTAAAACAGGCCAGAGTGATGATGGCCGCCAAAATAAGCTGCCCTGGCTGACCAAACAGGCTCAGGACGTAGGCATTGACGATGGCACCGCCGTTGCTGATGTCGCTCGCCACTCCGCCGGCACTGTTGCCAAGCTGGAAAAGAGAGAGATAGACCGCCGACAACCCGACCGCCGAGATCAGGCCCGCAATGGTGAGGTATTTGAACTGGCTGCGATAGTCCTCGATCCCCTTCTGGCGCAGCAACCCGATGATCAGTGCGCCAAACATCAGGGATGCCAGGGTATCCATGGTGTTATACCCCTCCAGCATCCCCTTGGTGAGCGGAGCGCTGATGTAGTCACCGCTGGCATCGGGCATGGTACCCTGTGGCGCGATAAAGACCCCGACCGCCAGAATGAGCAGCATCGCCATCAGGGCGGGAGTCAGGTACTTGCCAACCGCATCGAGCAGTTTGCCCCGATCGAGCGCCACCATGATCACCAGCGCAAAGAAACTCAGGGTGTAGATCAGCAGCCCCTCATGACCGGCATCGCCGAGCCAGGGCTTGAGCCCCATCTCGTAGGCGACCAGACCGGTGCGGGGAATGGCAAAGGCGGGCCCCATAATGATATAGATGGCGATGGCCAGCGCCGTCGCCGCCCCGGCGGGCAGATAGCGGGTCATTCCGGTCCAGCCACTCGCGCGGCCCCCCGAACTCCCCTTGGCCACCGCAATCAGGGTGATTAACGGCAGCCCCACCGCCGTCAGTAGAAAACCGCACATGGCGGCCAGCAGATGCTCACCAGCCATAAAACCCGCAAGCGGCGGAAAAATGATATTGCCAGCCCCCAGATAGAAGGCAAACGTCATAAACCCCAGTCCGAATACGTCGGACAACTTCAATGATTTCGTCAAACCCAACCTCATCTGCCTTATCAGCTTGTTATTGATTGCACCCACTGCCTGGCAGATAACCGGTAACAATGTCTCTTGCTTCTCTCTCGTACGGATACCGGACAAGAATTGCGCATTCAGCATAAAGAAAAGGAATCGAATCTCAATATCAAATTAATATATTGAAACAATTTGAACAAATAGAATTAATCACCAACAAGTTTGCCATTCTCAAAATGATGTAAAGAGAGATTGAGCAAAGAGGCGAGAACAGGCAGCAAAAGCGCGGAACAGGCAAGCGTCACCGGCAGTGACCATCACAACCCGGCAAAACACAATGCAGAGTGACGGAAAGCAAAAGAGCCTGCACGGGGCAGGCTCTTGGCAATATCACATCGGGCGTGATCAGGCAGCTTCGGCAGCCATCTGTGTCGGACGCACCATCACGCCAACTACGCAGGCCAGCAGGGTCGGCATCAGCCAGGCGAGGCCCTTGTCGAACAGCGGCAGGAAGGCAAACGCATCCATCTTCATGCCGGCAGCACCCAGACCATCCAGGCACCCGAACAGGAAGGCAACCATCAACACGCCACGGAACACCAGACGGGGACGGCCGAAGTAACCCTTCAGGAAGGTGACCAGCACCAGCGCCACGGCAACCGGATAGATGGCAACCAGCACCGGAATGGAGAGGCTGATCAGCTGGCTCAGGCCCACGTTGGCCACCACGGCACAGATAACGCCCAGCAACACCACCAGCTTCTTGTAAGCCATGCCGGTCAGATTGTGGAAGAAATCGGAACAGGCGGAGATCAGACCGACTGCAGTGGTAAAACACGCCAGAGTGATGATGGCCGCCAGAATGAACTGACCCGGCTGACCAAACAGGCTCAGTACGTAGGCGTTGACGATGGCGCCACCATTGCTGACATCCTTCGCCACACCGGCTGCCGTGTTACCCAGCTGGAACAGGGAGACGTACACCACGCTCAGACCAACGGCAGAGATGAGGCCGGCAATGGCCAGATACTTGAACTGGCTCTTGTAATCGTTGATGCCTTTCTGGCGCAGCAGATCGACGATCAGGGCGCCAAACATCAGGGATGCCAGGGTGTCCATGGTGTTGTAACCTTCCAGGATCCCTTTCACGAAGGGGCTGTTCTGATAGTCACCGGACGCGTCAGGCATGGCGCCTTGCGGCGCTACGAATACCCCGACCGCCAGAGTCAGCAGCAGCAGCATCAGTACCGGAGTCAGGTATTTGCCGATGGCGTCCATCAGCTTGCCCTGGTTCATGGAGACCAGAATGGCCACACCAAAGAAGATCACGGTATAGGCCGCCAGACCCGCTTGCCCCATATCACCGATGAACGGCTTGAGGCCCATTTCGTAGGCAACCAGACCGGTACGGGGCGCGGCAAAGGCCGGGCCTATGATGATATAGATGGCAACGGCCAGCGCAGTCGCAACACCGGCAGGCAGCAGCTTGGTCATGCCAGCCCAGCCGTTACCGGCTTTCGCCACGGCCAGAATGGTCACCAGAGGCAGGCCCACGGCAGTGACCAGGAAGCCAAACATCGCCAGGGAGAGGTGCTCACCAGCCATGTAACCGGCCAACGGCGGGAAAATGATGTTACCGGCGCCCAGGTAGAAGGCGAAGGTCATAAACCCTAATCCGAGTACATCGGACAATGTGAGTGATTTCGTCAAGTTCAACCTCGTCTGTCTTGTAAATTATTGCTTGTTATAGTTTTTATCGGTCGCGGACCGGGTGTGTTCAGGGGGTATAAAAAAAGAGCCCCGCATGTTTTTTCATCGCAACCAGTGGTTTTAGCTGGTCTGGAGCGGGCGCTCGATCTGGAACCAGCATAATGGCGTGAAAAAATAGTTCAAGACGAAATTTACATCTTCAAATAGAAGGGCTTGGTCAGTTGGATATATCTGTCGGAATAGGCCCCATCAGCAGAATGGATCACAATTTCACCCCTCTCACACCTGTTTAATCCTCTGCCAAGTAGCAATAAAACACGATTTGCCTCTTTACCCTCTCTGGTGATAACAGCTGTATAACAAATACCATGCAGATCATAATTCGCCGAAATGCATAAAATTTCATCGGCCATCGCCGTCGGCAGCACCAGCGCCACCTGCCCGTTCGGGCTCAGCAAACGATCGCAGGCCGCCAGTAATGCGTGGCTGTCGAGGGCGCCGGTATGGCGGGCCAACGCCCGCGCCGGATCGCTAAATGACTGGCCTGCCACGAAATAGGGAGGGTTGGAGACGACAAGATCGTAAGGGGCAGCCTGATAATCCTGAATGGCACTCTCTATGATGGTCACCCGATCGCCCCAGGGAGAAGCAGCCGCATTCTCCCGCGCCTGACTGGCCGCATTAATATCCAGCTCGACCGCATCAAGACGGCAGTCAGATCTGCTGCGCTGGGCCAGCATCAGGGCGATCAGGCCGCTGCCGGTGCCGATATCGAGCACTCGACGCGCCTGTTCGACCGGCGCCCAGGCACCGAGCAAAATGCCATCGGTGCCCACCTTCATGGCGCAGCGATCGTGATTGATATGGAACTGTTTGAAGGTAAATCCGCGACTACGTCCCATCTGGCCCCCGTCATCTGCAAAAATGGTGGGCGATTATAGCGGCTAAGACACACTCACCAATAGGAGCCGACGAGATAATCGCCTATAATCTGCCGTTTCCTTAATGACCGAGTATTGCCATGAGCCAGTCCTTTGATGATTTCGACCTGCACCCAGCCCTCAACCGGGCCTTGGCCGAGATGGGATTCACCCGCCCCACCACCATCCAGCAGATGGTGCTGGAGCCAGCCCTGGACGGCCGCGATATTCTGGCATCCGCACCGACCGGTACCGGCAAGACCGCCTCTTTCCTGCTGCCGGCACTCCAGCATCTGCTGGACTTCCCGCGCCGCAAGCCGGGCCCCTGCCGCATGCTGATCCTGACCCCGACCCGCGAGCTGGCGCTGCAGGTGACCGCCCACGCCAAGGCGCTGGCGGCCCATACCAACCTCAGCATCGAAACCATCATCGGCGGCGTCAGCCATGAAGAGCAGCTGCCTGCCCTGACCAAGACCACCGACATCGTGGTCGCCACCCCGGGCCGTCTGCTCGAGTACATCGAGAAAGAGGAATTCGAGAGCCACGACATCGAAGTGCTGGTGCTGGATGAAGCGGACCGCATGCTGGACATGGGCTTTATCAAGGATGTGAACCGCATCGTGGCCGAAGCGCGCTACCGCAAGCACACCATGCTCTTCTCCGCCACCCTGGAAGGGGCCGGCCTTGAGAAGTTCGCCAACGAGATCCTCAAGGATCCGGTGGAGCTGCACGCCGAGCCGCCCCGCAGCGAACGTCGCCCCATCACCCAGTGGATCCATCTGGCTGATGACGCCGCCCACAAGCTGGCGCTGCTGACCCATATCCTGAAAGATCCGGAAACCCAGAAAGCCATTATCTTCGTCAAGACTCGCGAGCGTCTGGCGGAGCTCTCCGGCCAGCTGCAGGCGGCAGGTATCTCCTGCGCCTGGATCCGTGGCGAGATGGAGCAGAGCAAGCGTATCGAGTCGATCCGCAAGTTCCACGAGGGGGAGGTACCCTTCCTGATCGCCACCGACGTTGCCGCCCGCGGCATCGACCTGCCGAACGTCAGCCATGTCATCAACTACGACATGCCCTACGGCGCCGATGTCTACGTCCACCGGATCGGCCGTACCGGCCGCGCTGGCAACCGTGGCTGTGCCATCAGCCTGGTGGAAGCCCACGACATGGCGATGGTCGCCAAGATCGAACGCTACACCGAGGAGCGCCTCAAGCGCCGGGTGATCGACGAGCTGCGCCCGAAACACAAGGAAGCGCGGGTACCGGTGAAGAAGAAAAAGCCGGTCGACAAGAAGAAGTCCGCCAAGAAGAAAAAGAAGAAGTGATCGCCTGGCGATAAAGAGAAGGGCCATCCCGCGGGATGGCCCTTCTGCATTCTGAATCACTCTGACGAGTGGTTATGCCACCACTCTGCGCATCCCCATATGGGGGATATCATCTTCGAGATAGCCTTCCCCTTCCGCCACAAAACCGTGTTGGCCATAGAAGCCTTGCAGATGGGCCTGCGCCCCCAGCCAGATGCTGTGGGTCGGCCAGCGCGCCTCGCACGCCTTGACCGCCTCGCCGATCAGCTTATGACCAAGACCACCGCCACGCGCCTTGGGTGAGGTCACCACCCGGCCTATGGCGGCGCCGCTCTCGTCGCCGAGGCCGGGCGCCATAATCCGCGCGTAAGCAGCAAGCAGATCGCCCTGATAACCGAGCAGGTGCCAGACCCCTTCGCGGCGATCGAGCCCGTCCAGATCCTGAAAGGGGCAGGTCTGCTCCACCACGAACACCTCGGCCCGCAGCGCCAGCAACTCATACAACTCGTCAGTGGTCAGTTCAGACCAGGGTTTCAGGATCCAGTTCATCGGCAACTCCTTATCAGTTCGGCCTGCCAGCATAATCGTGGCGCCAGCGCCCTGCATTAACCTTTGTTAAGTTCTTTCAGCCGTTTGCGAATGCGGCTCAGACTAATGGGAGTGATACCGAGATAGGCGGCGATCAGGTGATCCGGCACTCTGGCATCAAGCGCGGGAAAACTGTCGAGAAAGTGCTGATAGCGCGCCTGCGGGCTGCCGGTCAGCAGCAACTGCTCCTTCTCCTCCTTGATGCGCAGCTGCACCTCCAACAGGTGCTGGTACCAGCGCGGCCAGCTGGGCAGCTGGCGCAAGTCGACCAGACTGAACAGCTGCAGATGGCAGGGCTCCAGCGCCTCCACACTGTAGCGGGCAGGCTCGCCACTAAGCAGGTGGTGGAAGTCGAGAAACTCGTCCCCCTCCCAGTAGAACTCCTTGATGTACTCGCGGCCATCCTCCAGCACCAGCTTGGCCCGCAGCAGCCCCTGCTCCACCCTGACCAGTAGATCCGGGCTGTCGCCGGCGTGCCAGAGGCAGCTTTTCGGGCTGAGGGTCAGCGGGCGGGCAAAAGAGAGGAGGCGCGCGGCCTCCTCTCTATCTGCGACCTGCGCCCAATCGAAGGGGGGTCTGTCAGTCAGCATGATTAACCGCGACGCTGACGCACGGCTTCAAACAGGCAAACGCCGGTTGCCACCGAGACGTTGAGGCTGGATACCGCCCCTGCCATCGGGATGCTCACCAGCTCGTCGCAATGTTCGCGGGTCAGGCGACGCATACCTTTACCTTCGGCACCCATCACCAGCGCCATCGGGCCGGTCAGTTTGGCCTGATAGAGGTCGTGATCGGCCTCGCCAGCGGTGCCGACGATCCAGACGCCGCACTCCTGCAGCTCGCGCAGGGTGCGGGCCAGGTTGGTGACCTGAATGAGCGGCACCACTTCGGCGGCGCCACAGGCAACCTTGCGCACGATCGGGGTGAGCCCCGTGGCCTTGTCCCGCGGCACGATCACCGCATGCACCCCGGCGGCATCGGCGCTGCGCAGGCAGGCGCCGAGATTGTGCGGATCGGTCACGCCATCCAGCACCAGCAGGAAGGGCTGGCTCTGTTGTGCCGCCAATTCATCCAGCAGGCTGGCCAGATCGTGCTCGGCGAGCTTCGGCGCCTCTTTCACCCGGGCCATGATGCCCTGGTGATTGTTGCCTTCCGCTTTGTCATCAAGGGTCTTGCGATTCACGCTCTGCACCTTGAGGCCGAGGGATTCCAGCTCGGTCAGCAGGGGTTGCAGCCGGTCGTCATCCCGCCCCTTCAGCGCCCATACCTCGATGAAACGCTCCGGGGTGCGCTCCAGCAGCGCGGTGACAGCGTGAATGCCGTAGATCAGTTCAGTACTCATGTTCAAGATCCGTAGGTCGGGTCGCATAAATGCAGCCCGAAGAAAAATGGCCGTACCGGCAGCCTGACCACCATTATGCTGGCGTCGTCACCGGTCGCTAAATGATGACGCATCATACCAGAGAGACCGGCATCTAGGGAGGAGGAAGCTGCTCGGCCAAGCTCCGGATCTATGACAGGCCTCTTGATCCGGCTGCGCCATCATCCTTGATGGTGCACCTGACCCTACTCTCGGCTGATTGCAGGGGGACAATACCCCACCCAGCAGTGACTAAGTGGGCTCACTACGCTGCGCTCAAAACGGTCGCTGTCCCAATTTCAGCCCTTTCGTCGTGGATGTTCGACTGCAACACAGCTCAAGATGATTAATTTATTGGACTTGCTCAAAAAATCACCACCTCCCGAGATCCTCTCCTGCATCACACGCTAATATAGTCGTTTAGCAACAGCCTCGTCGGAGTCACCTATGAGCCAGGCCAGCGAAACCACGCAGGTAAAAAGCAGCAGACTGAAGGCTGGAATTCAGGGGCGGTAGCCTTGCCTGATGGAGTGGATAAGCGAGTGAAGCAAAACGGTAGCTGTCCCAATTTCACAGTTGATTAAAACGTATGAAATTGCGGATCCAGTACCAGTAGGACTTTTCAGTACGGATGCTGTAGTGATGCAAATGCATCGATGCCTTCATCTCGATACCACCGAAGCCAGCGACCGATGGTCGAACGAGCAGCCCCGGTAAGGTGATGAACATCAGTGATCGTGCTGCCTTCATGTAACAGCAAGATGGCCATCAAGCGACGAGCATGTCCTTTATCACGGGTGGCATGGCGCCGTTGTGGTCGTGGCAGGGGTGGTAGGATAGGCATCAACTCAGTCCTTTGGGTGCGGCTTGTTTTGTTTGGCGACTAATGAGATCGCACAAACTGGACTGAGTTCCCTTCCTCCAGTGATCTACTATTCGGAACAGTTATTTAGCGGAGGGCGGCCCAACCTTTTGCTGCAGCGGACGGCTACGCCGCCCGCTGAGCGCGGGCGTTAGCTGTTCACCTCAACCGAGAGTACTGAAATGAAGAAAACGCTAGTTTTAAAAATTTTCCTGTTTGTTCCATTTATGATGCTTAGTGGCTGCGCAACATCAGTATGGGAAGCAAAGTGGGGGGCAGATAAGCCGCATATTAGCTATGTTTCTCTACAAGCCGGGGAATCGAAACCCGACAAGCTCTATGTTTGGAATCCCAATAACAATGCTGCCTATATTTTCCAGAACGGCAGTTCAGATACCGCAGCATGCTTAGCATCTGCCGATGTTGCAAAAACTCGCAGCTACGAAAGTGAATTTAAAATAGATCTAGGAAAAGTGTTAGATAAAATTTATAGCGCAAAAATAGAAGACCAGTTAAAAATTATTGATACCGTCACCAAACTAACCGAAAAAGGCGAGTCCGCATCGTTTCTTAACGTTGCAATGTTCCATATATGTATGATGGCTGGCGCAGGAAAAATAACTCCAACAGAGGCAAACACCTTGATGGGAAAAGCAATTGACAAGGCTGCCGATATTTCAAAGCCAACCAATAACCACACAGCTAACAACTAGTTAAAACCGTTCGCTTCGCTCACTGGGACGGGCTAAGCCAGCCCATTCACCAAACGTTATGCAGTGGGCACACTGAAACTCTGATCAGGGTGTTCGTAGTTTAATATCAGAGGTTAATGGAGAAACTAATGATTCAAGACTATCGAATGAAGTTCTATGCGTTGTTCATGCTGTTAGCACTAGCTGGATGTAATGCGCTTATCGGCCCACATAGCCCAACTGCTTATGAAAATGCTACGTCTTTAAAGGCTGAAGTTCTGGTCACTCTCGGAAAAGCAAATACACCATATTCAGACAATGAGGCTGAGGTTGAGGAAATTAAACTCAAAGCTGAAAAGGCTTATGAATATGTTAAAGGAATTCCAACAAATCAGTTTAGTACCAAGCAATGGGAAAACCTAAAAGATCCTAATGGCGACTTATTAGGAAAATTTTTCAAAAGGTGGAAAGAGCGGTCAACTCTATCCGACACATTAATTGAAGAATACAAAAAGCTAGCCTCAGATGCATTTGATGAAATCATTTGCTTGGAAGCCAACAAGAAAGAAGCAACAGAGTGCATAGCAGAAGGAGATTCTAAAAATGGCTAATTTCGAAGATTTCATTGATGCATTGAAAGAGGGTGCAAAAGAACTTGCAAAAGAAACATTTGATGGTTTCGAAGATCAGGCAAAACAAGATTCGGAAGACTTTATAGAGAAGTCTAAAGAAGACTTAAAGCGCTGGACGAAGTTGCTTGCTCAAGGTGATATTAATGAGCAAGACTTCAGTGATTTAGTTCTTGCAAAAAAGGCTTTAGCAGAAATGTTTGCACTCAGGCAAACTGGCTTAACCTTAATTAAAGTGGAGAATTTTAGAAAGGGATTTATCAATTTAGTTGTAGATACTGCTTTTGAAGTTTTTCTATAAATTTTGCATAACAAAACCAGTCAGTAGGATGCAGCCAAGCTGCACCTCTCCTGGCAGCGTTAGGCATAACTAAAAAGGAGTAAGCAATGACTGAAAAATATCGAGTTGTCGTAGAATCTCTTAATCTCCGGGATGAGCCATCTATACACGGAAATATTATTGGAATACTGAAGAAAAATGACACTGTTGAGTTCATCAGTATGTCCGGTGACGATTACTGGTTAAGAATTTCATCACCGACCGGAGAGAAAGGATGGGCATCTCATAAATATCTTCAGCTAACTACTGAAGTTGTTGACTCTGATTTCCCCTGGTTAAAGATAGCACTCGGAGAGGTTGGAGTGAAAGAATTTCCTGGAAATGCAGATAATCCGAGAATCGTCGAATACTTGCATTCCACAAATCTTCCTGCACCAGACAGGAATAACGATGAAACCTATTGGTGTTCAGCTTTTGTCAACTGGTGCGTTGAACGTGCCGGGTACGAAGGCACAGATTCTGCGTGGGCTAGAACATGGCTTAATTGGGGGAAGGAAATTAATACACCTCGCAAAGGGTGCATAGTTGTTTTTAAACGAGATAACGGCGGTCATGTTGGTTTTTATATGGGCGAGACTGAGACTAAAATTAAGGTTCTTGGCGGTAATCAGAGCAATGAAGTCAATATCTCAGACTACCCTAAAAGCAATTTTTTAGGTTATCGTATTTCTGGCAACGTTGCCTAACCAGTTATGCAACCGGACGTGGCTATCGCCCATGCCGGTTAATTCGTTGTTAGGTTTTTTATAAATCAGGAGGATTTAATTGGGAAATATCATGGGACACCCACCTTTCTGAGCGCAGCGTAGCGGCCAATAGCTTGGCCATCGCGCAGGGAGTTGACCCTCATCATAGGCACGGATCTTGGCCGAGCTCCGCCCAGAATCTAAGTCCCTCCCCTTTTCGCTGACCATAAAAAATCCGAACCCCGGTCACAGGGTTCGGATTTTTTTCGTCGCCAGGGCTATCAGCAGCTGCTGGCGGAGATAACCCTAGGCCATCAGCCCTTTACGACCTCAGCCCGGGTCGCCGGACCCTGGCCATGGCCATGGCCGAAGGGCTTATCCCTTGGCCTTATCGCGAGCTTTTTTGCCCGGTCGTCTGTTGCTGGGTTTGGCACGTCCACCCTTGGCGGGTTTACCGTGGTCCTTGCCCCCTTTCTCCTTGCGCTTTTCGTGGCGCTCGGCACTCTTGGCCTTCTCTTTCTTGATCTCGGCCTGCTTGCGCGCCATCTCTTTGGCGTTCTTGCCGGTGATCTTGAGGGGCTCTTCCACCATCACGAAGTCGATCTTGCGATCGTCCAGATTGACGCCCATCACCTTGACCCGCACCTTGTCGCCCAGACGGTAACGCCGGCGGAAGTTCTCGCCGATCAGCTGCATGTGCAGGGGATCAAACTGGTAGTAGTCGTTGGTGAGGGTGCTGACGTGCACCAGACCATCGATGTGGATCTCCGCCAGACGGACGAAGAAGCCAAAGCCGGTGACGCTGGCGATGACGCCGTCAAACTCGTCACCCACGTGATCCAGCATGTACTCGCACTTGAGCCAGTCAGCTACGTCGCGAGTGGCATCGTCGGCACGGCGCTCGGTCATGGAGCAGTGCTCGCCCATCGGGTCCACTTCTTCCAGCTGGTAGTGATAACCACCGCTCGGGGTCCACTTGTGGCGCAGGTTGCCCTGTTGCTCCTTGGCAGTCTGGTACTTGATGGCACGGTGCAGGATGAGGTCGGGGTAGCGACGGATTGGCGAGGTGAAGTGCGCGTAGGACTTCAACGCCAGACCGAAGTGACCGATGTTGTCGGCCTGATAGATGGCCTGACGCATGGAGCGCAGCAGCATGGTGGAGAGCAGCTCCGCATCAGGGCGCCCCTCAAACTTGGCAGCCAGCTCGGCAAAGTCTTTCGGCTCGGGCTCGAGACCGCCCTTGAGCTCCAGACCCAGTTCGGCCAGGAAATCGCGGAAACCGGTCAGACGCTCTTCGCCCGGACGGTCATGGACCCGGAACAGGGCAGACGCTTCGTTCTTCTCGATATAACGGGCCGCGGCCACGTTCGCCTGGATCATGCACTCTTCTATGATCTTGTGGGCGTCGTTGCGCACCAGTGGCACGATGCGGTCGATCTTGCGCTGGGCGTTGAAGATGAAGCGGGTCTCTTCGCTCTCGAACTCCACCGCACCGCGCTGATGACGGGCATGCTTGAGCGCCTTGTAGAGGTTGTTGAGCTCCTCGATATGGCCCACCAGCGGATCATACTGCTGGCGCAGCTTGGGATCGCCATCGAGGATCGCGGCAACCTTGGTGTAGGTCAAACGGGCGTGAGAGTTCATTACCGCTTCGTAGAACTTGTAGCCGGACATGCGGCCAGCGGCGGAGATGGTCATCTCGCACACCATGCAGAGACGGTCAACCTGCGGGTTGAGCGAGCAGAGGCCGTTGGAGAGCACCTCCGGCAGCATGGGCACCACGAACTCGGGGAAGTAGACGGAGTTGCCGCGCTGATACGCTTCGGCATCCAGCGCCGTGCCGGGCTTCACGTAAGCGGAGACGTCAGCAATGGCAACCCACAGGCGCCAGCCGCCACCGCGTTTGGCTTCACAGAAGACGGCGTCATCGAAGTCGCGGGCATCTTCGCCGTCGATGGTCACCAGCGGCAGGGCGCGCAGGTCGATGCGGCCCTCTTTGGCTTTCTCCGGCACCTGTTCGCCGAGACCGGCAACCTCTTTGGTCACCTCTTCCGGCCAAGTGTGCGGGATACCGTGGGTACGCAGGGCAATTTCGATCTCCATGCCCGGCGCCATGTTCTCGCCCAGCACTTCCAGTACGGTGCCGACGGCATTGATGCGGGAGGTGGCGCGTTGATTGATGCGCACAACCACGACCTGGCTCTGGCGAGCCCCTTTGTTTTCCCCTTCCGGGATGATGATGTCCTGGCCGATACGGCTGTCATCCGGCACCACGAAACCAACGCCATTCTCGACGAAGTAACGGCCGACAATGTCTGCCTCACGGGACTTGAGCAGGCGCACCAGACGCGCTTCCTGACGACCCTTGCGGTCGATCTCGGTCGGCTGAACCAGCACGTAATCGCCATGCATCAGGCGTTGCATCTCTCGGTTGTTCAGATACAGATCCGGACCACCACCTTCCGGACGCAGAAAACCGAAGCCATCCTTGTGGCCGATTACATAACCTTTGACCAGATTCAGGCGATCCGGCAGGGCATAACATTGGTTGCGAGTGAATACCAGTTGTCCATCACGCTCCATGGCGCGCAGACGACGACGCAAGGCTTCCAACGGCTCTTCATCTTTCAGCTTGAGGACCTTGGCCAACTCTTCACGGGACATGGGCTTTTCATGGCCCTTGATGAGTTCCAAGATCAACTCGCGACTGGCGATGGGGTTATCGTATTTTTCGGCCTCGCGTTCGAGGAAAGGATCTTTTTGAGACATAAGCAGGCCTTAGGGTAGGTGGTAACGGTGCCATTATATCGGAGGGGGGGGCGAATGGCATCCATCGGCTGCCTTTTGGCCAATCTCTCTGTCATACTATCTTCAGTTCGCTGGCATGATGAGACACAGAACTCATGAGTAAGGACACATTTGCCCAATCTGCCGCCTATCTCAAGCAGGCAGTTCCCCTGATGATCAAGTACCAAATCCCAACTACGCCGGACAACTACCACCTCTGGTACAACTATGTCTCGGCCAGCATGCCCGAACTCAACCAGGCGATCGATCAAGCCATCAAACTGCAGGGAACCTGCTCCCTCACTACCTGCGAGCGCCTTTATCACCAGTATCTGGCTGCGCAGGACGAACAGCAGATGGAGGCGATGAAGCTCAACCTTGCAGCCATGGCCAACGAGCTCGGCCACTCCATG
The DNA here is from genome assembly GCF_049173895.1 of Aeromonas sp. 602200. Taxonomy (NCBI): domain Bacteria; kingdom Pseudomonadati; phylum Pseudomonadota; class Gammaproteobacteria; order Aeromonadales; family Aeromonadaceae; genus Aeromonas; species Aeromonas sp. 602200. The sequence continues at coordinate 107,755 of NZ_JAAKSL010000010.1, read as the reverse complement.
CAGGATGCCATCTCCGATACCGGTATGTTTCAGGAGATGCTCGACAAGAGCTTCGACAAGTTAAGTAAGATCGACGATGAGGGGCTGAGCCTGGAAGATACCATGGGCATCTTGCGAGACTTGGTGCGCGAATCGCGGGATGTACGCATGTCCACCATGCACTTTCGCAGCCAGCTCAGCAATGCCGAGAAGGAGATCAAGGAGCTGCGTGCCGCGCTCAACGAAACCCGCAAACTGGCCAACGAGGATGCCCTCACCAACCTGCTCAACCGCCGAGCCTTCGATCTGGAGCTGGAGGGGTTGATCCGCAGTCAGCACCCCTTTTCACTGATCCTCGCCGATATCGATCGGTTCAAAAATTTCAACGACGAATATGGGCACCTGCTCGGCGATCAGGTGCTGCGAGCCTTCAGCAAACGGCTGCGCGATGCCTGCAAGGAGGGGGGCACCGCCTATCGACTGGGTGGCGAGGAGTTCGCCATGCTGGTCCCCCATCGCTCGCTGGCGCTGGCCAGACAGATGGCGGAGAGCATGCGCCGCGCCATCGAGCGGATGTCCATTCTGGATCGCAAATCGGGCCGCCGCATTGACCACATCACAGCCTCGTTTGGCGTGGGTGAGTTCAACGGTCAGGAGAGCGCAGACTGTCTGGTCGAACGTACCGACAAGCTGCTCTACAAGGCCAAGGAGCTGGGGCGCAACCGGGTGATGCCGCTCCCTTCCTGATTTAGTCCCCTGCCCGACCGCAATGCCAATGTAAAAAGCCAGTCAGATCAACTGACTGGCTTTTTGGTCTCTCTTGCTCCGACAAGGGCTGTTCATTCCAGCCCCAGTGGAACTCTGCTCAGTGTGAAGGATTACTCCTGCACCTCGCTGACACCTTCGACTTTCACATCAACACGGCGATCCGGAGCCAGACAGACGATCAGCTCACGCTTGGACTTGCTGACGCAGCTGTCGCCGGTAACCGGCGAGGATTTACCACGCCCTTCCACATTGATCTTGGCGGCCGGGATCCCTTTACCAACCAGATAGTTGGCAACGGTCTGGGCACGCTGTTCGGAGAGCTTCTGGTTGTAGGCATCGGAACCGATACGGTCGGTGTGACCAATTACGGTTGCCACGCCATCTTTGGGTCGCGCCTCTTCAATCTGGCTATAGAGGTTATCCAGTGCCTGACTGGCCTCTGGCTTGAGAGTCGCCTTGTTGAAGTCAAACAGCACATCGGAGCTCAGGGTGAACTGCTTCTCAACCATCACAGGTGCAGGAGCAGGTTCCGGAGCCGGGGCGGGCGCCACAGGGGCAACCTGACCAAAGCGATAAACCGCTGCCAGCGAGAGCAGGCCGTTATCCATTCTCAAACCGGTATCATCGCGGCTGCCATACGGGGTGGTGTACTGATACTCCAGGCGAGCGGCCCAGTCGAGATTGAACGCATACTCGGCACCCAGTGCACCGACCATGACAAAGCGGCTGTCATCTTTGTAGACATCGCTCTTGGTGTCAGCCCAGCCATAACCGCCACCGACACGACCATACAGATCCAGATTATCGGTAACCGGGAAGCCCAGTTTCAGGGTCAGTTGAGCCAGCTGTGTTTTTACTTCATCACTGAAAGCGCCTGCCGCCGTAGTGGCATCGTATTTGTAATTGCCCAGATAGTCGTAACCCAGCTCCAGTCCCAGATTCTTGTTGATCTGATAACCGCCAAACACGCCTGCCCCCAAGGCATCGTTGGTCTCATTGCCAAGGGTCAGGGCATTGCTTTCATCAATGCCGTAGAAGTTGGACCAACCCAGTTTGGCACCGCCATACCAAGTATTGTCTTGACCGGCAGCCTGGGCATTGGCCGCCAGAAAGCCGGTAACCAGCAAGGTAATCAATGATTTTTTCATGTTTGAGCCTCTGCAACTTTATGTAGGAGGAGGTTGATTGATATCACCTCGTCTTATAGGTGCAACCACCCAAAAGCGATCGCAGCATATCAACGTTAGCCTATTTTCAAGTCACCGATATCAATTAACAAAAAACACTCTAACGCAACCACGTTACAAAAACAGCAACAAACGTTTGTTATTTGAACTGAATGTGACGCAAAAAGACGCACAGATGAGGGCTGAAAGGGAAAAAAGGCCAGCAACATGCTGGCCCGAAGCGATATCAGTGACGAACAAACTCGTAGTGCTGATCGATAAAGTCAGCAACACGCTGGCTCAGTACCTTGTGCACCGTCCTGGTCGGATGCACCTGATCCCAGAACATATGCTCATCGCAGTTGAGAGTCGCTGCTCGCCCTTTTGCCTGCCCGCTCACCACCGCCTGCGCCAGGATCGGGTTACCGGCAATAGCCACTCTTTCGGAGACACTCAAAGCCGGGGTCGCAGCCACCTCGGCGGCGCTGCCGGAGAACGGCTTCCATGTATAGCCACCACCGTAGCAGGCGTGTTCTGTGTCACTCAGCCCGAACAGCTGGGGATCGCGCATCATCTCGTCAAACTGCTTGTCCACTTCGAACAGCTTCACGATGCCAAGGGGAGCCAGCTCGCGAGTGAGGTTCTGCAACTTCTGGTTGTGGTAGCTGGCCACATGGCGCACCTTCTCCACCACCTTCATGCTGCGGGCTGACGGGGTCTGCCCCAGATCAGGAATGTTGAACAGCAGGATCTGCTGCGCGCCGTTGAGCACCAACCGGTTGGATGCCAGCCGGATGGTATCGATCACCCGATCCGCATCCCGCTCGGTGTTCCAGCCATAAGCCAGATAGTCGTTGGCACCGACCCAGATCACCACCAGATCATCGGGGCGGAACTTGTCCTTTTTCAGGAACTGATCGATCTCGTAATCGAGGTTGTTGATCACCTGATATTTGGGGTCCCAGGACCAGAAACCGAGCCAGCCGTTCAGAGCCCCCAGATGGTTATAGGCCACCGCGGTCGCACCGCCTTCCGCCTCGTTGGCCACGACCAGACCGGGGAAACGCTCGTCACCCAACTGCTCCAGCCACACCGGGCCGTTGCTGAAACGCCCGTTGAAGTAGGGTGGGCTGGAGGGGAGATACCCCCGCATCTTTTTGTACATCTTGCCGGTGTCGGAGAGGCTGTCACCAAACATCACGACCCGGGAAAAAGGTTGGCGTCCCTCTGCCGCTTGCGCGGTCAATGCCATTAACCCCAATAAACAAACAAGCCATTTTTTCATATTGTTATGCTCTTCGATTAAGCAGGTGAGACCTGCGGACTTCTCCTCGAGTGGCGACAGGCATGGGAAGAGTCTGCTGCCACTGACTTCTGGTGAAGGCGACAGATTACAGTTCCAGATGAAATCACACATGTTCCGCCACCGATGAAATCGATTGCGCTCACAAAACAGACAATCACACCAGCCTATTTCTTTCACGCTTGTTTCACGCCCCCCTCCGCACAATGCCCCCATCCCAACGACAGGAGCATGAAATGAACAAAGCAAGCGCAGCCATTATCGGAATGTTGACCCTGATGTCCGTATCCTCTTTCGCCATGGCGGCCTACACGGGCCCGATGGAGCAGAACAAGGTCTCCGTGGCGCAACTCAAGGATCTGGCCGATGACAGCTGGGCCACGCTGGAAGGCAAGCTGGTCAAGCACCTCGGCGGTGAAAACTACCTGTTCCGCGACGAGAGCGGCGAAGTAGAGGTCGAGGTAGACGAGAAGGTATGGCGTGGCACCGAGGTCGGGCCGGACGACCTGATCCGCATCCGTGGCGAGGTGGACCACAGCTGGAACAAGACCGAGCTTGATGTGGAAAGTCTGGAGAAAGTGGGCGCGGCGCCCAAGGCTAAAGGCGGCTTCATCGCCAAGTAAGGCCGGAATGATCCCTGACTGACCAGACGTAAAAAGGGCGCTGTTGAAAGCGCCCTTTTTCATTTTCCGCTCTGCCGCTGCGACCCGTTAACCGGAACGGCTGGCAAATGTTCGCTTGAACCCCTTCTCGGCCTGATTGACCTTGTAGAGATAGCGACGAGCTTCTGCCTTGGGATGCTGCTCGGTCAGCACCTGATAGACCGCCTCGGGTGAGAGCTGGTTGATCATGCTGGGAGCCGCCTTGCGATCGCTTGAGAAGGTGTTGAGCACCCCGCCAGCCCCACCGTTATAGGCGGAGATCACCGCATAGCGACGGGAGCGCGGGTCCTCGATATCCGCCAGATAGACGGTCTGCAACAGGTGCAGATAGGCGGTACCAACATCGATGTTGTAGGCCGGGTTGAACAGCTCCTCCCGCGTCGGCTGGCCGTTCTTGCCCTTGACCCGAACATAGACGTCACGACCGGCGGTAGCCGGGATCACCTGCATCAGGCCATAAGCGTTGGCATGGCTCACCGCATAGGGGTTGAAGCTGCTCTCGGTCTTGATCACCGCATAGATCAGGCTCTCCGGCACGCCGTATTTGCGCGACGCTTCCCGGATGATCCCCGCATACTTGTAGCCCCGCCTGTCTTCATGGTTGGCCACCATGGGAATATCGACGAAGAAGATGGTGCGAATCCCCAAAGTGCGCTTCTTCATCGCCGTGTTGAGCAGGTAATCGGCATAACGCTCGGCGCGCCAGGAGGCGCGGATTGGCTGGCGCTGATTGTCCAGCACCTGACCGTAGAGGAAGGGCTCGCCACCAGTCAGAATTTCCCGGTCGGAGTAAAGATCCACTTCAGCCGGATCGTCCGGCGTCAGCAGGGTCTCGATGATGGCGCGACGCAGGTGAGCGCGGGGATCGATGCCCGAGACCGTCTCCACCATGATGTGACCGCTGGAGAAGTCGATGTGGGCCCGGCTCTTGTACTGATCCGTGTATTTGACGTAGTCAAACTTGCCCGCAAACAGCGCCTCCCGCCCCCATATCTCGTTCACGTTATGGGAGAGCGCGCTGATCATGTGTTCAAAACCGCGGATGTCCTTGCCGTTGACCAGATCGTCATCCTCACTCCCGCTGGGCTTGGGGGAGGATGAGCAGGCAGAGAGAAACAGCAGGGTGCACAGCAGCCAAAAAATTCGGCCCATAGGATCCTCAAACCGGGCAGCAGAGCTGCCCATCATTCATTTGCTGCGACTTCAGGAGCGGTCACGCCAGTGTGGCGCCATTCCCGCACCTGTTCACACGTACAACAGCCAGAGAGCTTACTGGACAGGCGGGGTGTAACCTTCGATCTGCACTTCACCTGCATCAAACAGGTAGCTGACCATCTCTTTTTCCAGCAGTTGGCGATGCTCAAGATTCATCATGTTGAGCTTTTTTTCGTTGATCAGCATCACCTGCTTCTTCTGCCACTCGGCCCAGGCTTCCTTGCTGATGTTGTCAAAAATCCGCTTGCCGAGCTCACCGGGATAGAGTTGGAAATCCAGACCCGGGCCCTCTTTTTTCAGGCGTTGGCAAAATACAGTACGGCTCATGTTGACCTCTATGGTTGTAACTCTGGATAGGCGAGCAGACGGGCCGTGGCGGCCGCCAGCCCCACCTCGGCAGGATTGCGTAAGTTATACCAGAGTCGGTTATCTGCTTCCATGAGCCGCAGCGGCTGCGCCTCATCAATGTCAATCAGCAGCGGCTGAATATCGAGATGGAAGTGGCTGAAGGTATGGCGAAAACCGGCCAGTTCACGATAACCGTGATGGCTCAGGCCAAGGGATGCCAGCAGACCATCCACCTCCGCCAGCGAGGCCACTTGCGGGAAGCAGTAGAGCCCGCCCCAGATCCCCTGTGGCGGCCGCTTCTCCAGCAGCAGCTCATCACCGTGACGGATCAGCAGCATGATGCCATCCCGGGCCGGAATGCTCTTCTTCGGCTTGCTGTTGGGGTAGGCAGTCGGGTTGCCTTGCGACAGCCCCTGGCAATCGGCCCGCACCGGACAGCGATCACAGACAGGCTTGCTGCGGGTGCAGATTGTCGCCCCGATATCCATCATCGCCTGATTGTATTGCGCCACCCCCAGCTTGGGAGTGAGCCGGATGGCGATCTCCCACAGTTCGTTCTCCACCTGTTTCTGGCCGGGCCAACCCGGCAACGCCAGCCAGCGGGTGAGCACCCGCTTCACGTTGCCATCAAGGATGGCGTGGGGCTGACCCAGAGAGAGAGACAGCACGGCCCCGGCGGTAGAACGACCAATCCCCGGCAGCGCCATCACCTCGTCAAAGCGCTCGGGAAAGAGGCCGTGGTGATGGTCGCGGATCTGCTGGGCCGCCTTGTGCAGGTTGCGGGCACGGGCATAGTAGCCAAGCCCGGTCCAGTGGTGCAGCACCTCGTCGACGGGGGCATCGGCCAGCGCCGCCACATCGGGGAAGCGCGCCATAAAACGCTGGTAATAGGGGATGACTGTAGCGACCTGAGTCTGCTGCAGCATGATCTCCGAGACCCAGACCCGGTAAGGGGTCTTCTCCTGCTGCCAGGGCAGGTTTTTGCGGCCATGAAGCTCGTACCACTCCAGAACCCGGCTTGCGAAGGTTGATTGATTCACGTTGTTCTCATGTCGTTGATATAAGGGGAACTCTGCGGTTCCTTCGGCTCATCTGGCCTGCGCGGGCATAAAGTCATCCCGCAGCACAGCGCCAGCTGTCTGGTGCGGCAGCGTAAGGCCTCGTCACGCCCAAGTCAAAGCCGCTCTGACTGGCGCTGCGGGCAGGTGGTGCTCAGGCAGCAAAGCGGTAACAAAGACGATATACTCGGCCCCACGATTGATGACGGGAGAGACGGTTTGCAGACTTATCTAGTTGGGGGCGCAGTGCGGGATAGCCTGCTGGGATTGCCGCAGGGCGACAGGGATCATCTGGTGGTCGGCGCCACCGTGGAGCAGATGCTGGCGCTGGGGTTTACCCAGGTCGGTCGCGACTTCCCGGTGTTTCTTCACCCCAAAACCCAACAGGAGTATGCCCTCGCCCGTACCGAACGCAAACAGGGTCAGGGCTACACCGGCTTTGTCTGCCACGCCGCCCCCGATGTGACGCTGGAACAGGATCTGCTGCGCCGGGATCTCACCATCAACGCCATCGCCGAAGATGATCAGGGCCAGCTCCACGATCCCTACGGTGGCATCGAGGATTTGGAAAAGCGGCTGCTGCGCCACGTCTCTCCTGCCTTTGCCGAAGACCCGCTGCGCATCCTGCGGGTCGCCCGCTTCGCCGCCCGCTTCCACGCTCAGGGCTTTACCATCGCGCCGGAGACCCTCACCCTGATGAGCGAGATGACGGCCGCTGGCGAGCTTGCCCACCTCACGCCGGAGCGAGTCTGGAGGGAGCTGGAAAAAGTGCTGCTGGGGCCGACCCCGCAGATCTTTATCGAGGTGCTGCGCCAGTGCGGCGCCCTCAAGGCGCTGTTCCCAGAGATTGATGCGCTGTTTGGCGTCCCCGCCCCGGCCAAGTGGCACCCGGAGATCGACACCGGCATCCACACCCTGATGGTGCTGGAGCAGGCGTGCCGGATCTCCCCCGAGCTGACCGTCCGCTTTGCTGCTCTCTGCCACGACCTTGGCAAGGGAGTGACCCCCCAGGAGTTATGGCCAAGCCATCACGGTCACGGCCAGAAGGGGCTGCCGCTTATTCGCGCCCTGTGCGAACGGTTCCGGGTACCCAACGAGTGCCGGGATCTGGCGCTGCTGGTGAGCGATCTGCATACCCACATCCACATCGCCTTTGAGCTCAAACCCGCCACCCTGCTCAAGGTGTTCGACAAGGCTGATGCCTGGCGCCGCCCCGAGCGCTTTGCCCAGCTGCTGGATGCCTGCCGCGCCGACTTCCATGGCCGTACCGGTTTCGAGGAGCGGGTCTATGCCGAGCCGGACTATGTGGCCGAAGCGCTGGCTGCCGCCCAGGCGGTGCCGGTGAAAGAGATAGTGGCGGCCGGTTACAAGGGAGAAGAGATCAAGGAGCAGCTCGCCAAAAAGCGGACCGATGCCATCAGCCGCATCAAGGATGAGTGGACCTTTATCGAAGAGTAACCTCGGCCCCATAACAGACGGCCGCCCTGATGATGAGCTCCGCAAGGAGAGCATCGCCAGGGCGGCCGTTTTGCATCCAAGTTTATATGTAAAGGGGCGCTAACCCCTGCTGGTGCTGTTATGCCGGACCAATTCGCTCCATCAGGCTCATATGGGATGAGCCATCGTGACGCTTGAGATTCTGGCGATATTCGAACTGGCGCTGGCTCTCCTGCTTGAGCCCCAGCATCAGCGAATAGCACATCGCCAGCATGATCACCGAGAAGGGTAGCGCCGCTATGATGCTGGCCGCCTGCAAGGCTGCCAGACCGCCGGAGACCAGCAGGATGGCCGCAACCAGCCCCTGCCCCAGACCCCATACTGCGCGGTGCAGAACCGGCGGCTCCTGATCACCGATGGAGAGCAGAGTGGTGATGACCAGCGTGCCCGAGTCACTGGAGGTGATGAAGTAGGTGCAGATGAGCAGGGTCAGCACGGCCTTGGCGATCCAGCCGAAGGTATCCCAGTGCAGCAGTTCGACCGTCTTGTAGAGCGCCAGCGTCACATCCTGATTGACCGCAGCGACCACGCCGCCACCGCCAAACAGCTCCAGATTCATCGCCGTACCGCCAAACACGGTGAGCCAGAACATGCCGAGCAGCGAGGGTACCAGCAGCACACCGAGCACAAACTCGCGGATAGTACGCCCCTTGGAAATGCGGGCGATAAACATGCCGACAAACGGCGCCCAGGCAATCCACCAGCCCCAGTAAAACGCCGTCCAGCTCGACTGCCAGGCCGAGGTGCCGTTGGCCTCGGTGTTGGTCCAGAAGCTCAGTTTGACGATGTTCTGCAGGTAATCACCGATGTTCTGCACATAGGCGTTGAGGATATAGGTGGTCGGCCCCAGCACCAGAAAGAGTGCGAGCACGAACACGCTCAACCAGATATTGAGCTCGGAGAGGATCTTCACTCCGCGCCCGACCCCGGAAACCGCCGACAGAGTGGCGATCAGGCTGATACCGCCAATCAGCCAGAGCTGGTTGGACTGCGACACCGCCATACCAAACATCTGGTTGAGGCCGGTATTCATCTGGGAGACCCCCAGTCCAAGGGAGGTCGCCACCCCGAACACGGTGCCGAACACGGCTAGCACATCGGCCGCATGGCCCCAAAAACCGTAAATCCGCTCGCCAAGGATGGGGTAAAGCACAGAGCGGATCGCCAGCGGCAACTTGCGGCGATAACTGAAAAAAGCCAGCGACAAGCCAACGATCACATAGATGGCCCAGGGGTGCAGGCCCCAATGGAAAAAGGTGAGGCGCATGGCGATCTGGGCCGCTTCCGGGGTCATCCCTTCGGTAATGAACGGATTGCCCTGCAGATGGTTCATCGGCTCGGCGATGCTCCAGAACACCAGACCGATCCCCATGCCCGCGCTAAAGAGCATGGAGAACCAGGCGAAGTAGCCGAACTCCGGTACCTGGTCGTCGTCACCCAGTCGGATGCTGCCAAAACGGCTGAACATCAGGTAGACAGCGAAGAACAGGAACAGGGCGACCACCAGAATGTAGTACCACTTGAACCCGGCAATAATCTGATCCTTGGCACCGACAAACCAAGCGGCTGCGGTATCGGGAACAAAAACGCCAAACAGTAAAAACAGGGTGATAACGGTGAGGGCCGTCATGGCCATGGTGGGGTTGAGGCCTTTCAATAGCCCTTTGCGTGCTCGCATCCAGCCTCCTTAGTCGTTGTTGAAAAAGTCTTCGCCCACATGATCACCGGCCCCGCCGATAGCGCGATAGACCAGCTTGCCAGCTGCTTGTTCGCGGTGATCCACCAGCGAAACCGAGGGCTGGCCATTCACGGCGTGACGCTTGCCGAGGAAGATGGCCATGGGGACGCCCAGATTGGAGATACCGCTGGTGATCCAGAGCCGGTTGAAGTCGTAAGAGCCACCGATGAACTCCAACTGGGCCAGGCCGGTATCTAGGCCGGTCAGATAGAAGTTCATGGCACTTTCGTCAGGAAAGAGGTGCACCAGCACATAGGCGTAGCGCAATTCGTTCACCAACTCCTTTATGTTGAAAGTACCTGTCTCACTACAAGAGAGGGGTAACTCACCATCATAGTGGTGTACCTTGAGGTTGTTCGGGTCTTCATCATAGGCAGGCTGATAGCGCACAAAAGCCGAGGTGTCCGGCAGTTCGTAGCGCACTCTGACCACACGTAACTCGGCCACCAGAGACTTGATATCCAGCTCGTCGTTCATCATCTCGCTCCTCAAATGTCAGGGTGAATTCCGTGAAATACCTGACAGCCTAACACAAAATTAATTAGAGCAAAAATGATTACAACAAAAACAATATTGACCTTGTAACGAATTAGGCGGAAAATTTTGCGCCTCTCCATAGCCCTCCAATGACGCACACCCCATGGAAAAACATGATGAAGTACTGGTCGCCCTGCGCCAGATTATTCGTGCCATCGACATGCACTCCAGGCGCCTGATCAAAGAAGCCGGGCTCACCTCCCCGCAACTCTTGCTGCTCAAAGGGATCGACGAACTGGGGCAGATCTCCATGCGCCAGCTGGCCGATCACACCAACATGAGCCAGGCCACCGCCACCACCATCATGGACCGATTGGAGAGCCGCCAACTGGTGCAGCGCGTTCGCAGCAATACCGACAAGCGCAAGGTTCACGCGACACTGACTGACGCAGGCCGCGCCCTGCTGGCTCAGGCCCCTACCCCGCTGCAAGAGCGCTTCATCCAACGTTTTCAGGCGCTGGAAGCGTGGGAGCAGACCCTGCTGCTCTCCTCCCTGCAACGCATCTCCACCATGATGAATGCAGACGAAATCGACGCTGCCCCGGTGCTGAGCGTCAGACCCCTGACCGAAGAGCAAGCTTAAACAGCCACAGAATGACAGACATAAAAAAAGCTCCCGACCGGGAGCTTTTGTCTATCAGGCACCGGAGATAATTACTCTTCCAGGCTGATACCGATATTGGAGACACCATCCTGAGAGGCGAATGCTCTGATGGCCAGGATACGATCGCTGTCGCGCTCATGGGCAACCCGCTTGAGCAACTCGACCTGAAACTCCAGCTCGGCCTCCATGTACTCGTGCTCGTAGAGCTCCTCTTCTGTCAGATCCCGCTCCTCCAGCAGCTCGATAAAACCGGCCACAGTGCCAACGGAGGCATGGCTGGCATCGTTGGCCTCTTCGCCAACCCGGCAGATCACCGAGTTGTAGGCGCAGCCCAGTGCCACACAGGCATCCAGCGCCGGATAGGCGCCGTAGGATTCAAACTTGCGGGGATCCGGAATATGGGCTTCGAACTCTTCGAGAATGGCTCCCAGATTGACACGTGAGCCCTTGACGGTCAGATAGTTCCACATCTGATCCAGCGCGTGCCGGAAGGCATCTGCATTGCCAAAACCGGAAGCCTGGCTGAACAGGGCATAGTTGGGGTACATGCGCTCTGCCAGCGCCAGGGTGTAGACGGTCTGTTGCCAAGGCTGTAGCTCGGCCAGTCGCTTATAAAACTTGTCACCAAACACTGGAGTCGGATCCTTTGCAAAATGTGGGGCAGATTGTAGCCCACGAGGGGCGTGGCGAAAACGAAAAAGCGCCCTGGTCGGCTATGTTGCGCTGGCAACTCGGGTAAGATGGGACGAGAGCGGCATCTTGTCGCGCCGCAAATTCTGATAAGGAACAAGAGTATGAGCCAACGTACCCTTCTTTTGCTCAGCCAGGATAATGCTCACTACGAACGTCTGCTCAAGGCGGCCAACCTCCCTCATCTGCGCATTCTGCGGGCCGACAACCCGAGCGATGCCGAACAACTTATCGGCGAGGCCCATATTCTGCTGGCAGAGCCAGCCCGCGCCAAGCCACTGCTGCCCAAAGCCAACAAGCTGAGCTGGTTCCAGTCCACCTATGCCGGGGTCGACGTGCTGCTCGATCCGGACAGTCGTCGCAACTATCAGCTCACCAACGTGCGCGGCATCTTCGGCCCGCTGATGAGCGAGTATGTCTTTGGTCATCTGCTCAGTCTGACACGCCAACTTCCTCTCTATCGGGAACAACAAAGACAACGACTCTGGCAGAGTCACCCCTATCAGGGGCTCAAAGGGAAAACCATGCTGATCCTGGGTACCGGCAGCATTGGCCAGCATATCGCCCACACCGGCAAACATTTTGGTATGAAGGTGCTGGGCATCAGCCGCAGTGGTCGGGAGCGTGCCGGGTTTGACCAGGTTTATCAGCTGCCTGCGCTCAACAAGATGCTGGCGCAGGCCGATGTCATCGTCAGCGTGCTGCCTGCCACCCGCGATACCCGTCATCTCTTCAATGCCGCCCGCTTCGAACACTGCAAACCGGGCGCCATCCTGTTCAACGTCGGTCGTGGCAGCGCTGTACACTCGGGCGATTTGCTCACCGCACTGCGTACCGGCAAGCTGGCAATGGCGGTGCTGGATGTATTCGAGCAGGAGCCGCTGCCCGCCGACAGTCCACTGTGGGGACAACCCAACCTAATCGTCACCCCCCACAACAGCGCCTACAGCTTTCCAGAGGATGTGGCCCAGATATTTGTACGCAACTACATTCGCTTTATCGATGGCCAGCCACTGGATGGCAAGATTGACTTCGACAAGGGTTACTGACCAGCACTACGCATGCAAAAAAGGCCCCGCCAGTCTGGCGGGGCCTTTTCATTTCAGCTAGTGGCTACAGCGATTAGCCGGCGGCCAGCTCCTTGCGGTAGCTCTTCACCTTGGCCAGGAACTGGCGACGCTCCTTGCCACTGAGCGGTTCAGCCATCGGCAGCTTGGCGGTCATGGCATTAACCGGACGGTTGTTGATCCGCAGTTCGTAATGCAAGTGAGCACCAGTCGAGCGACCGGTGTTGCCGGAAAGGCCGATCTTGTCGCCCATCTTCACCCGCTGACCGGTTTTGACCAGCAACTTGCTCAGGTGCAGATAACGGGTAGAGAGGGTTCGACCGTGCTTGATTACGATATAGGTACCCGCCAGCGGGTGGCTGGTCGCCTTCTGGACCACACCGTCACCCGTGGCCAGTACCGGGGTACCCACCGGAACGGCAAAGTCGGTCCCCTCGTGGGGACGGATAGCACCAGTCACAGGATGCTTGCGAGCGGGGTTGAAGTTTGAGCTGATCCGGTAACGACTGTGGGTCGGATAACGGCGGAAACCGCGCTCCAGGCTGTTGCCCTGACCATCGTAATAGTTGCCATCATCGGAGAGCCAGGCCGACACCGTCTTGCCCTGACTGATCATTTCCACACCCAGCAGCTGGCTGTTACCGGTGCTCTTGCCCTCGACCGTCTCCTGGCGTACCAACACCTTGAATTTATCGCCCTTTTTCAGATCCTGAGCAAAGTTCATCCGCCACTGGAACAGGTTGGCAATCTTCTGGATATGAGTGGCAGGAATGCCTGCATTGCGGGCACTGACATAGAAACTGCCGTTGATCACGCCATTGTAACGCTGCGGCTGCCACTCGACCTTCTCGTTGATCATGGAGGCAGTATAAGCATCGTCACTGCGCGACATCACCAGCGTCTGCTTGATATTCAAGCGGATCTTGAGTTGTTGCAGAATGTTGTCCTGATCGATCAGCAGCTCTATGGTCTGGCCCGGTTTCAATCTGGCCAGATAGTTCTTGCTGTCCGCATCAAGTACTTTGTAGAGAGTAGTGGTAGAGAGTCCCAGATTGTTAAAAATGGCGGTCAGGTTCTCACCATTACGCACTCGGTAATCCTGCCACTGCGGTGCGGTATCAACAGGGATATCGTCCTCTGCCGCACTCTGATCAACCAGTTCGTGGTCGGGGATTTCGTTAAAATCGGTGTTGTTTTCGTTGGTTGCTGTACCGGCGGTATCAATGGGCAACTCAAGGCGAAGAGGCCGCTCCAGGATATCCCCCGGCGCTGGCAGCAATGCCACTGCTGACAGGGTCATGGCCGTCAGCATCAGCATGGCGTAAAAATGTTTGCGGGGAACCGGTGGTTCCCAATTGGCAGCCTGTGCTACCAAGGGACGGAGACGTTTCATCCGCTATCCTGTATTTAGATCCAAGAGAGAGTATTGCGATGTCAGTTGTGACAAAACCGTATAAAACTGTTTTTTGGACAAAACAAATTACAAATAGTTCATCACAATCTGCATGAACCTCACATTTTATGCATAACACGCCCTGATGGGCAGAAATGATCGCCTTTTTTAACTATTTTTTCCTATTTTTAAGAGCCGGGTCGGACTCGATTCGGCATTAAAAATTCAAATGTTGCGATAATTTTTCCATGGAGTGGATATGACGTTATCAAAACTGTTGCGCTGGATAATCCTTGTACTGTTCCTGATTGGTGCAGTTATGTTGTTCGTTCTTGAAGTCTCCACGGTCCGCCAGTCAATCCTTGATCAGATGTCGGCCAATCTGGAGACCGCCATCACAGCCCTTGGACTGGTACTTCAAGGCACCCTGCTCAATGATGATCAGGTGCTGGCCGAAACCATTGTCAATGCCATGTTTGACGGCGGCTTCGTCAGCTCGGTTATTCTGGTTGATCCGGATGGCCAATTGCTGTTTCAGAAGGTATTCCACTCTACCCAGCAGAATGTTCCCGGCTGGCTTCCCTCGGTTATCGGCATGCCCCCCGTCAAGATTGAGCAAGAGTTGACCGATGGCTGGCGCATGCTGGGCACTCTGACCCTTGAGGGACATAGCGGCTACGCCTATCAGCATCTGTGGAATGCCATCAGTCGCACCGGCATAGCCCTGCTGGCGGGGCTCGTCGTATTTACCCTAGTCATCTCTCTGGTCTGCAAGCGCCTGCTGCAACCACTGGAGCAGATCAATGTGCAGCTGATCCGGCTGCGCAAACACCAGTTCAACAGCACCCTGCCCACCCCTTGGTTGCAAGACCTTAAAGAGGTGGCACTTTCCATCAACCAACTGGTCTCCGAACGCAAGCGGGATCTGCTGCAACAACGGCTCAAGATCACCCAACTGGGAAAACAGCTTGCCCCAACCATGCCACAGCCACTGCAAGGGCTAAGCCCGCTGCCAGAAGGCGGGCAACTGCAAAAATTTGTCTCCACACAAGGGGAAATCGCCCTCTATCAGCGTTTCTTGCCCAGTCAGCCCCTCGGAGCCGACAGCGATCTCGCGACCATCCATAGCACCCTGGAGTTATGGCAGCGCTCCCATATAGAGGGGATCTTGCTACCCCTCTCCCTGCTCAATCACCCGCAATGGTCCGAAATCGCCCCTCTGCTAAGCCAGGGGCGAGGAAAAACACTGGATTGGCGCTGGGATGTAGCCACATTCCCCGCCCACGGCCAGTCTACCTTGGCTGCGTTGCAGGAACAGGGGTGTGAGCTCGCCTTCAGCGCCATTCCCCTCAATGCGGATACCTTCAATCAACTTGACCCGCTCAATCCCATTTTTATCAGCTGCCAGCTGACCGATGCACCGCTCTACTGGAATCTGCTCTCCCAGACCATGCATGCCGCCGGTTATACCCTGCTGGCAGAATCGGGAGAGTGTCGCGACATCGACAAACTGCGGACCTGGGGTATCGATGGTTATGCCAAGGAGACGCAATCATGAAGAAGCTCGCCATGCTGTTGCCCCTGCTGTGGCAACCCTGCCTGATGGCTGAAACCGTCACTATCGCCACCGGGGGTGAGCAGGGGATTTATCACCAGATAACCAAAGAATTTTGCCGTCTGGCTCATGAGGTCGACGAGCAACTTGCGTGCAAGCTGCAGAGCTCATCGGGTTCAATAGAAAACCTGAAGCGACTGAAGAGTGGCGAGTCCTCCTACGCCATGGTGCAGTCAGACTGGCTGTATCAGGCAAGCAAGGGCTTGGGCCCTTTTGCCACGCAGCCGCAACCTGAGCTGCGCGCACTATTTGCCACCCATGCAGAGCCCTTCACCATAGTGATACGTGCCGATGGAGATATCACGTCACTGGAACAGCTCAAGCTCGCCCCCATCGATATGGGGTTGAAGAACTCGGGTACCCGCCAGACGGCGCTGGCCCTGTTCAACATCTTGGGAGCGAAAGAACAGGATCTCGATCTGAAGAGCATGGCCAACCTGCCGGATGCGCTCTGTAGCAAGCAGATCGATGCATTTGCACTGGTGATGGGACACCCTAACCGGATTGTGCTCGACACCGCCAAACGTTGTGCGGTCACTTTCCTCCCCATCGATGGGGCCACCCGGGATCAGCTACTCAAGGGTGTCAAATATTACCAACGCAGTCAGGTGCCTGCCCGCATCTACCCCGGCAATCTGAAGGCGACGCCCACCTTTGCTATTGCCGCCACCCTGGTTACCAATGCCACCATGCCGGAAGAGTCTGTCTATCGCCTGACCAAGGCCATGCTGACCCAGCAAACCAAATTCAATGAGCAAACTTATGGCTACGCCAATATGTTTCACCGGGCACGCAATAAAACCGGCCCTGTGCTGAGCATTGAACAGCATCCGGGCGCGGCGAAATATTTCGATGAGTTGAAGGCGGCGGGCAAGCTATAGCTGACGACGAGGAGAGCGCAGTTGCTCGCTGGAGAAACGGGTCTTCATCGATGTCCACTGCGCCAGCCGATCGGCACTCCCCGCCAGCGTCCCTTCCCGCCGTGACTTCATGATCCAGATGCTTTTGGCATCGAAACTGTAAACGGGAATGAGATCGGTACGCTTGCTACCCGGCAGGATCCGGCTGTTGATGTTGTCGAGCACCAGTGGATCAGCCTTGGGTGTCGGGAAGTAGAGCGTCACCATGTGGAACTGGTTGTAACGCACCGCCTTGACGTAGGCCAACCGCAGCTTCTTCTCATCCACCCCCAGCTCCATCAGGGTGTAGTACTTGGAGATGCTGTAATCCTCGCAATCCCCACCCCGGGCACCGATGAACTCCAGCGGATTGGCCCAGTAATCCTCATCTCCCCACAGCTTGGGGTCTTCACTGTAGGTGAGATTGTTGAAGTAGTTGTTCACCAGCTCGATCTTCTGCTGATCCGTGGTTCCCGCTCTGGGAGTGAGCAGACGAGAGAATGCCTCGGCCCGCTGGATGGCGCGGCCACCGTACACCTCCTGCAGTTTGGCCCGCAGATCGGGGCTGGCAATATATTCGGAAAGGCGCGAAGCCTGCACACTGGCGCAACATAGCGCCAGTGTGCAGGCCGGGATCAACAACCATTTCATACCGGACACTCCATGTCAGATGCTGGAGGTCAGTATAGTCCGTCCGGATGAGAGACTCAGCCGCTAATCAGCGACATTGGGCAAATGCGTCTGCCAGTTGTTGCATGAATTGGGGATAACCATCCGGGCCGAGCGGCACCTGTTCACCCACCTCATCAAGCAACAGCACCTTGGCGCCAGTATTGCGTGCCACCGATTCGATCACTGCCGGTGAAAATTGCGGCTCGGCATAAATGCAGCTCGCCTGCTTCTCTTCCAGTGCCTTGCGGATATCCACCAGGGTCTTGGCGCCCGGGCGACGCTCAGGGCTCACGGTAAAGTGACCTTTTGAACTCATGCCGTAATGGCGCTCCCAGTAGCCATACGCCTCGTGGAAGACAAAGTACCCCTTCTCATTCACTGCCTTCATCTGGCCGGCAATCACCTTGTCCTTGGCATCCACCTTGGCATCAAATGCCGCGAGGTTGGCGTCATAGCGAGCCTGATTGGCCGGATCCAGCTTGCCCAATTCACTTGCGATCGCCTTGGCAATCACCTTGGCCTGCGTCGGGCCAAGCCAGATATGGGGATCGACCCCTTCGTGATGATGTCCCTCATGCCCTTCATCATGATCATGGTTACCGTGCTCGTGGGCGGCATGATCGTGATCATCATGGTCATGGGAGTCATGACTATCCTGAGTCGCGTAGTTGAACAGCGGCATTCCCTCAACCTGAGTCAGGGCCAAAGCATGGGGATGATTGGCCAGCGGCTTGGCCATAAACCCTTCCAGCTCGGGGCCAACCCACACCACCAGCCCAGCACTGTTGATGCTGCGAATATCGGAGGGACGCAGGGAGAAATCGTGGGGAGAGGCGCCGGTCGGCAACAATACCTTGGGCTCACTCACGCCGTCAGTGATCGCTGCTGCGATGAAGCCAAGGGGCTTGATGGTGGTCAGTACCTCAATGGCACGAACAGGCAAACTCACCGCCAGCAGGGCAGTGAAAAGCGCAATAATTCTCATTGGTGAATCTCGTCAGGGGGTGAGTATGTGATAATATAACAGCCGCTTTTTGTTATATTATAACTCTCACTGGCTGTAAACCCCGGAGTTGTCATGAGCCAACTGGTAGAGCTGAAAGAGGTCTCTCTCTCGTTTGATGGACGCTCTGTGCTCGACAAGGTCTCCTTTACCCTCAATAAAGGCAAAATCACCACACTAGTCGGCCCCAACGGGGCGGGCAAGAGCACCCTGAGCAAGCTGGTGCTGGGCCTGCTCACGCCGGATTCGGGCAAGATCACCCGCAGCCGCGATCTGAGAGTCGGCTATGTGCCACAGCGCCTCTATCTGGATCCCACCCTGCCGCTGACGGTGCGACGCTTCCTGCAACTGGGCAAAAACAGCCGTCTCTCCATCGAGGAAGCTCTGGCCCGGGTGGGCGCAGAGGGATTGCTGGAAAACCGGATGCAAAAACTCTCCGGTGGCGAGATGCAGCGGGTACTGCTGGCTCGCGCCCTGCTGGTCAAGCCCGAGCTGCTGGTGCTGGATGAACCGGTGCAGGGTGTGGATATCACCGGCCAGATTGAACTCTATGCTCTCATCGGCCAGCTCGCCGCCGAGTTCAATTGCGCCGTGCTGATGGTCTCCCACGACCTGCATCTGGTGATGGCCAGCACCCACGAGGTGATCTGCCTCAATCGCCACGTCTGCTGTCATGGCGAGCCGGAAAGCGTGGCGCGCCACCCCGAATTTGCCCGTCTGTTCGGGCGACCGGAGCAGGAGGTGCTGGCTGTCTATACCCACCATCACCACTGCGACGGCGAACACCATCATCATGAACCGCAGGCCCCCGTCATCCGCCTGCCTTCTCGCAACAACGCTCACAGCAAATAGCGCAAGCAACAGGACATTCAAGTGGACAGCTTTCTGTTATACGCCCTCGCGGCCGGTCTCGGCATCGCCCTGCTGGCCGGCCCCCTCGGCAGCTTCGTGGTATGGCGCAAGATGGCCTATTTTGGCGACACCCTCTCCCATGCCTGTCTGTTCGGCATCGCGCTGGGCATCCTGCTGCAGGTCGATCTCACCCTGGCGGTGGTGGTCTGCTGCCTCGCCATGGCGATGCTGCTGGTGATCATGAGTCGCAACCAGCAGGTGGCGACCGATACCCTGCTCGGCATTCTGGCCCACAGCGCCCTGTCGCTCGGTCTGGTTACCTTGAGTTTTATGGATAACGTCCGGGTGGATCTGATGGCCTACCTGTTTGGCGACCTGCTCTCGGTACAACCGATGGACCTGCTCTGGATCTACGGCGGTGGCGCACTGGTGCTGCTCACCCTGTGGCGACTGTGGGATCCCCTGCTCTCCATGACCATCTCGGAAGAGCTGGCACGGGTAGAGGGGATCCGGGTCGATGTGCTGCGCTGCGTATTGATGCTGCTGATCGGGCTGGTGATTGCCGTGGCGATGAAGTTTGTCGGGGCGCTGATCATCACCTCCCTGCTGATCATCCCTGCCGCCACCGCCCGCCGCTTTAGCCAGACACCGGAGCAGATGGCCGGCTTTGCCGCGCTGATTGGCTGTCTCGCCGTGCTGGGTGGATTGACCCTCTCCTGGTATCAAGATACTCCGGCAGGCCCCTCTGTCGTCGTCTGCGCCACCGGCCTGTTTGTCCTAAGCCAGTTCAAGAAAGCTTGATGCAGCGCTAGAGCGGCATGCTCTGGCGTGTCTCCATCATCAGCCACTGGCGCAACCGGCTGATGGCGGGCTCATGGGCCCGCGAGCGCTTGCAGGTAAAGTAGAAGGCATCCCCCGTCTCCAGCTGGTGTACCGGCAAGGCCACCAGCTGGGGATCATCGGGCCGCAGCATGTAATCATTCACGAATGCCACCCCCTGATCCCAGGCCGCCGCCTCCATCGCCAACAGCACATGGCTGAAGTGGTGCATCCGTGCCTCGTCCGGAATAACCAGCCCGCCGGCCTTGGCCCAGCGCTGCCAATCCTCCCCCCGCGCCTTGTAGATGGACTGCACCGACAGCAGCGGCAACTGCCAGATGGCCTCAGGCCACTCCCCGCTGATCTGCTGCAACAGGCGGCGACTACAGACCGGAAAGAGCCGCTCCTGATAGATAAGATCGTGGCAGTAGCCCCGTCCGTGGGGTGAGACTGTGATAAAGCAATCCGCCACCCTATCAGATAGCTCAGGATCTTCCGCCACCATCTCCAGACTCAAATCCAGCTCGGGGTAGAGCTGGCGCAATCCAGCCAACCGCGGGATCAGCCACTTAACCGCAAACGAGCTGTAGACCGCGAGGCGCAACCGCATCTCGCCGCCACCGCGCAGCTGTTCGCTGCTCTGGGCAATCTGGCTAAGCCCGGCAGCAATCCCTTCGAAGTAGCTCTCCCCCTGGGTTGTCAGCGAGAGCAACCGCCCCTGACGCAGCAGCAAGCGCTCACCCAGAAAATCCTCCAGCAGACGGATCTGGTGGCTGACCGCACTCTGGCTGACGTTCAGTTCCAGAGCGGCGCGGGAGAAGCTGAGCAGCCGGGCCACCACCTCGAAATATTGCACCGCACGCAGGGGAGGAAGCTTCATTATCTAAATATCTCATGAATGGTCATTTTTTATCATTTTACTGGATATCAACCGGCACGCTACCCTCCCCTCATCTGAAGTGGGAGGTGGTATGAATGCAGTAGGGATCGGCATCCTTTATCTGGTGCTGGGCAATATGGTGGCGGTTTTTTCCGATGCGCTGGTCAAGGTACTGGAGCCGGATCAGCCCATCTTCCAGTTTGTCTTTTTCCGCCAGCTCTCGGCCGCCATTCTGCTGATGCCCTGGCTGCTCTGGTCATGGCGCCGCAATCCACCGGTGGCCATCAAGTGGCACCTGCTGCGGGCCCATATCTGGGCGGTCGGCGTCTGTCTGATGGTAGTGGCCCTCACCCGCTTGCCGCTCGCCACTGCCAACGCCCTCTTCTATGCCGCGCCGCTGATGATGGTACCGCTGGCGGTGTGGATGGCGGGGGAAGCGATCTCGCGCCAGAAGGTGCTGACCGCAGTCATCGGATTTATCGGGGTACTGATCGTGCTGCGCCCGACCGAAGTGAACTGGGCCGCACTGGCGGCGCTCGGGGTAGCGCTGTCGATGGCGCTCAACAATCTGCTGATCAAGCGAATCCCGCTTAAGCAGCCCATCGCCCAGACCCTGTTTTTCACCAACGTGCTGAGCATGCCCTTCATTCTCGCGCTGGCCTTGTGGGAAGGGGGCGACTGGCAGTGGCAGATGTGGTGGCCCGCCTTCGGCTCCTCGGCGCTGATCATGGTCTATGCGGGATTGTGCGTGGTGGCCTATCGCAAGGCGGAAGCGAGCAAGATCGCCTCGGCGGAGTACACCGGTCTGCTGATGGCGGTAGCCATCGGGGTATGGCTGTTTGACGAGCAGCCGGGTCTGCCGCTGCTGCTGGGCTGTATCTGTATCGTCCTGCCGCTTATCGCCATGGCGCGCAGCAAGCCAAAGCCGCTGGCCGAGCCAGCGGTCTAATACTCAGGGTCGTTTCAGCAAAGGGGCGACCCTTTGCTGCAGATGAGGGATGACCTCCTGCTCGAACCAGGGATTCTTTTTGAGCCAGAGGGTGTTGCGCGGTGAAGGGTGAGGCAACGGCAGCCAGCCTGGGCCATAGTCAGCCCAGCTGCGCACCGTGTCGGTGAGCGATCCCTTGGCAGCTCCCCGCAGGTAATGGGCTTGTGCATACTGGCCGATCAGCAGGGTCAGTTCGATATTGGGCAACAGCATCAATACCTTGTCGTGCCAGGTGGGCGCACATTCTGGGCGCGGCGGCAGATCGCCGGATTTTCCCCTGCCGGGATAACAGAGCCCCATCGGCATGATGGCGATGCGGGATTCGTCGTAAAAGGTGGCCTTATCGACCCCGAGCCACTGACGCAGCCTGTCACCGGAGGGGTCATCCCACGGGATACCGCTGGCATGCACCCGGGTGCCGGGCGCCTGACCGATGATCAGCAAGCGGGCACTCTCGGCCCCGCGGATCACCGGACGAGGCCCCAGCGGCAGATGAGCCTCACACAGACGGCAGGCCCTGATTTGCTCAAACAACTTATCGATTCGCTGCATGACGTTGATAGTACCAGCATTTCCCTGTTTTCCCTCTTGTGGAAACAGGGCGCGCCCCATACTATCGCCATGAGTGTTTAATTTAATAAACGGACAATAATGAAAAACTGGCTAGGTACCGGCACCGCGACCCTCTCCTTCATCCTGTGGGGGATGCTGCCGCTCTATTATCAATTCATGCCTGAGGTCAACATGTGGGAGCTGATCTCCCACCGGGTGCTCTGGTCTGTGGTGCTGCTGGGTGCCCTGTTTTTGCTGCTTGGCCACAAGGTGCCCTGGGCACAACTGCGCAGCGAGCCGCGCCAGCTCGGCCTCATTCTGCTGGCGGGCCCCGTGATGTCCATCAGCTGGTGCATGTTCACCTGGTGCCTCACTACCGGGCAAGTGCTGACCACCAGCCTCGCCTTCTTTATGACCCCGCTGTTCAATATCGTATTCGCCGTCATCTTCCTCAAAGAGCGACTCACCCCGCAAAAGCATCTGGCGGTCGCCCTGGCACTAGCGGGGCTCGCCTACATGCTCTTCTGCTACGGCCAACTCCCCTGGTTCTCCCTCATCATGGGGGCCAACTTCGCCTGCTATGGCCTTATCAAGAAGAAGATCCACTACGACACCGGCACCAGCCTCTATCTGGAAGCCATGGTGCAACTGCCCGTCGCGCTGATCATCATCGGCACACTGGCGTGGCACGGGGAAGGGGCATTCGTGAACGGGGATTTGGCCGACAAGCTGCTGCTGATGGGCAGTGCGCCCGCTACTCTGCTGCCGGTGGGGCTCTTCTGCTATGCGGTGGCGAGAACCCGGATGAGCACGGTGGGGCTGCTGCAATATATCGAGCCCAGCCTCGCCTTCCTGCTTGCCATCTACTGGTTTGGTGAGGCGCCGGACCCCATCAAGGCGGTCGGTTTCGCCTTTGTCTGGGCAGGTCTGCTGGTGAGCCTGTTGCCGCTGCACCGACTCAAGCGCCGCCCTCAGGGCTTACCGCGATAGGACTCCAGCACCTTGTGCCAGCGGGGATCCTTGTCCATCTGCTCGGCGATGTCGTTGAGGGTGGCATGCAGCTCTGGGCGAGATTTGGGCAGCAGGATATGGCGGGTATAGCTGGATTGGGGGAATGGCGAGATAAACAGCTTGCCCTGATAGTGGTTTGAGTCGATGAAAAAGCCCAGCGCGGAGCCAGGCACCATGGTCACATCGATGCGGCCGCGCACCAGCAGCTCAAGATTGGTCTTCACCTTCTTGGCATCGTGACGCTCCAGCTCTCCCCTTGCTGCCGCATCGTCGATCCCCTGATAGCGGTAGCCCTCCACCCCGCCGAACACCAATCCCTTGAGGGAGTCGGGTCCGCGATAGGTGATCGGCTTGTCGATGTTCGAGATTAGCTCGTTGGTGTCGCGCATCACCGGAAAGGTCCAGAGATAACGCTCGCGATGGGGATCCCCTACCCAGGCGGGATTGACCCAGACCACCAGGCCATCAAAGTCGGGATCCGCCATCTCCAGCGCCAGCCGGGCGCGATTAACCAGCCAGAGCTCGATTCTGGGTTCCCCCCCCAACTTTTCATTGAGATACTTGACCAGCTCGCGGCTCAGTCCGGCATCCACTCCGGTATTGAAGGGCGGATGCTGATGGTAATCGTAGAGACGGATCGTCTCCCCCAGAGCCGGAACCGACAACAGTAACCACAACCAGAACCAGACTCTCATCGCACCTCCTTGCACTGCTTTTGAGTTTGGCACAGAGAAGTACAAATGATAAAACCTCCTGACGGGATATCCCCGCACGCCTCTCCCCCCTCTTCTCGCTGGTTTATCTATATGGTGCGCACCGCCACCGGCCTGCTCTATACCGGGGTCAGCACGGATCCTCAACGTCGTCTGCGTCAGCACCAGAGCGGCAAGGGGGCTCGCGCCCTGCGCGGCAAGGGCCCCTTGACGCTGGCTTGGCAGCAGGAGGTCGGCGAGAAGGGGGCAGCCCTGCGCCTCGAATATCGCCTCAAGCAGCAGCCAAAATCCTTCAAGGAGCAGCTGATCCACAGCCCGGCACTCTGGCAGAGCTGGAGCCCGCAGTGGTTACCCGAAACGACCCGACCTTAAGGGTTACAGCTAAAAAAAGGCCACTCGATGAGTGGCCGAAAAGGGGAAATCAGGGAGCATTTCATAACTTGTTGCACAACTACAGATAGGTATTGTTGCGCTGACGACGGTGGCTGATGAGCCAACAGACTGCCAGCGCGACCAGCAGCCAGGGGGCCAACTTGACGATCAGGGCAAGCATGCCGCTCAGCAGCCCCAGTAGTACAAACACGCCGCTGACCAGCAGCATGGCCACCAGGGTAAAGCCGGTCAGCGCCATGACCAGCAACACTCCCAGCAAGATGAAAAATTCCAGCATAACTTGCTCCTTACGGGCTCTCTGTGCCGCGGGGCTGCCTTGCGGTCAATCCAGCCAGCGTTTCAATTCATAACGGGGCGGCATCACCAGCACCGCCAGCAGATAGGCAGCCAGTGCCAGCGGTGGCACCAGGATCAGGGCGAGCAGGGCTACCACTCGCACCGTCACTCTGGAGATCCCCAGCCGTTGGGCAATGCCGGCGCAAACGCCAGTCAGCTTGCGATGGACAAGATCCTTGGGCCAGGGAGTCATGGTTATACCTCCACCTTCTGCCCCTTGAGACGGGCCAGCTCGCGCTCTATCTCGTCATTGAGCTCCAGCTCGCGGAACTGGGCCTCCAGCGAGGGATTCTGCCCCAAAATGGCCGCCTCCAGCTGGGCTTCCAGCTGATCGACCCGGCCTTGAAAACCGTCAAAGCGCGCCATCAGCTCATGCATGCGCTGGTTGTCCACCTGAGCGCGAGCACGAATGCGGCTGTGGGCCGTCTGCTCGCGCAGGGTCAGCAGTTTCTGCTTCTCCCGCGCCTCGGTCAGCTTGGCTGCCAGTCGCTCGCTGTCGGCGGTAAGCTGGGCCAGCACCTCGGCCACCCGGGCCTTGTCCTGTTCCAGCTGTTCACATTTCCTGGCCTCCGCCAGCTTCTCGGTGAGGGCGGCACGGGCCAGCTCCTCACGGCCTTTCTGGATGGCGAGCTCGGCCTTGGCCGACCACTCCAGGATCTGCGCCTGCAACCCCTGCTGGTGACGCTCCAGCTGTTTCTGTTCAGCAATCACGCGGGCGGCCTGGGTACGCATCTCGACCTGCACCTGCTCCATCTCTTCGATCATCAGGCGCAGCATCTTCTCCGGCTCTTCACTCTTGTCGAGCAGGCTGTGCAGGTTGGCATTTATCACGTCGGTCAGGCGGCTGAATACACTCATGGTCTGGCTCCTTGTTGATGGGATTGCTATCTCTTCCCATTGCATTACAAGAGCCGTGCCAAGAAAAATTATTGTTGTTTTACATATAGATGGGAATTTACCGAGGAAATTCAAGAAGGGTTTGTTGGTGAAAATAGCCAACCAGGTGGTGATTTTTACCAATAAAAAAGGGAGCCTGAGGCTCCCTTGTCGATTCATCTGCGATATCTAGTCAAGCTGCGTGGCTGTGGCCCAGCTTGCTGTCCAATTCGGCCAGCTTGGCCTCCATCCTGGCACGGCACACTTCGGAGAGCTCGCGAATGCCAGCGGCACCGTGCTCCTTGCTGCAGACCGGTGCCATCACTTCCACCAGCACTTCGCCGTTGTCCCAACGATTGAGGTCGATCTGACCGAAGTAGCTGGAGCAGACGATGGGCACCACGGGCACTTCAGCCTGTACCGCAGTGTGGAAAGCGCCCGCCTTGAATGGCAGCAGGCCACGCCCCTTGGAGCGGGTCCCTTCCGGGAACATCCAGATGGAGGTGCCGCGATTCTTGATGCGATCCACCACCTGACCTATGGTGCCGATGGCACGGGAGCGGTTGGAGCGGTCGATCAGCACGTTGCCGGATAGCCAGAAGATAAGGCCGAAGAAGGGGAGCCACAGCAGGCTCTTCTTGCCCACCGCCACCACACCGGGCTGCACCGCACCGGTCACGGTGAAGATGTCGAAGTTGCTCTGGTGGTTGCAGACGTAGACCGCCGGGCCGACCGATTTCACCTCGTCGGCCACCGTCACCTTGACTCGCAACCCGATCAGCGGGCAGACCGCGTGATACATGCGAGCGAAGACATAGACGTTGTTGGGATGGCGCGGACGAACCAGACAGAGCAGCAGGCCGAACAGGAACCAGAAAATGAGCAGCAGACCAAGCAGCAGCACACGGGCAATTTTGAGCATCGAACACCTCGAGTTTTAACTCGGCGCAGTATACTGATCCCCCTTTTAGCGAACAAGCGTTCGCCAAACAGAACCGACCACCCTCCCCGTCACGCCACCCACAGTGCTGCTCATCAATACGCCGCCGACTTGCCCCACCCGCCATTGGTCGTTAGGATGGCCCCATCTTGATGGACGGGGCGAACATGATGTTGCAACAACGGGTAGCGAAACATCTCCTGCTGCTGGTCTGCCTGCTGGTGCTCAATTGTGCGGCCCAGCCGCTGGCCCGGCTTGCCCTGCTCGATCACGCTCTCAGCTGTCAGGCACTGCCCGTTCCAGGCTCGGCAACGGATCAAGAGGATGCCAAACCGGCCAGCCCGCAGCTAGGCAGTTGCCAGCTCAACAGCAAGTGGCTGAGCGCCGCCACCCTGCTCTGCGTCGAACAGCTCTTCTTTGCCGTGGCGGTGCTGATCGCCCTGCTGGCTCCCCTTTGGCGCTACACACCGCCACTGCCCCCTCCCAGAGTCATCTCGCCGCCCGAGCGGCGTCTGCACCTCACCCTCTGCATCTGGCGGGAATGATTCCGGCTCTTTGCCATTGGTCATGACTCATGTTTGCGAGACCATCGCCGCCTTCTTGCACCAACGGGGCACGACTGCGGCGTACTGAAAACAGATTTACGGCATGGCGTTGTTGCAGGGGAATACCTTGCTGCCCCGACGCAACCACGACGACTGCCGACTAGCTTGCACAAGGCTGGCCACTTCAGGCTGGCACTACCCGATTTTAAGGAGTATCCATGAAACCGACTCTGAGCGCCCTGCCCCTGCTGGCCTCTCTCTGCGCAACCCTGCTGGCTCCGACCCTGCACGCGGCCCCCTTCACCCCTGAACAGGAAGCACGCATCAAGGAGCTGATCCGCGAGACTCTCATCGCCAACCCCAAGATCCTCGACGAGGCGGCCGAGTCCTGGGAGAAGCAGAATGCCGCAGCCCAGGAGGCCCAGCTTGGCAACTTCATCAAGGGCAACAAGAATGTGCTGTTCAACAGCGCTACCAGCCCGCGCCTGGGTGCTAAAAACCCCAAGCTGACGCTGGTGCTGTTTACCGACTACAACTGCCCCTACTGCAAGCAGTTCGATCCCCAGCTGACCAGGCTGCTCAAGGCCTATCCGAATGATTTGGGGCTGGTGATCAAATTGCTGCCGTTCAAGGGGCAGAGCTCCGCCAAGGCAGCCCAGTACAGCCTGACCCTGTGGCAACAGGATCCCGCCCGCTTCTTCGCCCTGCACGACAAGCTGATGAGCAAGCAGGGGATGCTGACCGAGGCGGACATCAACAAGGCGCTGGCGGCCACCGGCAATGTGGCACTCAAACCGGAGGGTAAAGCCACCGAGGAGCTGCGCAACAGCCTGCGCATTGGCACCCTGCTGGGTGTACAGGGCACACCGGCGACCCTGATCGGCAACCAGCTGGTGTCGGGCGCCATCCCCTATGAGGAGCTGGAGCAGCTGGTGAAGGCAGAGCTGGCCAGGCAGAGCTAAGGTCGGGGTCGCCCGCAGGGGCAGGAAGCGCTCGCACTGCGGCAATGGTGAGCCCTCAGGTCACCCCGTCTCCATGCAAAGAGCCCGGTATCACTACCGGGCTCTTTTTTCAGGAAGGAAAGGTGACAAACCAGCTCTATTGGGCGGGCGCCATCATCCCCTGCCCGAGCCGCCCTCTGGCACTGGTACGCTCGGCTTCGTCAAGCACACCATCTCCGTTCTTGTCCATTTGGGTAAAGAGAGCCTCATGATGCGCCATGAACTGTTCCCTGGTCGTGTCCTGCATCGGCCTCATGTTACCCATGTTCCCCATCTTGCCCGGCATGGCCTTGCCTGACTGCTGCATTGCCTCGTGCATCTTGGCCATGGCTGCCTCTCTCTCGGCAATCGAGAGGGTGCCATCCTTGTCACTGTCCTGCCGGGTGAAACGCTGCTCGGCTCTTTCCATAAACTGTGCCTTGGTAATGTCCCCCTTGATGAACATCAAGGGCTCATCGATGCTCTCATTGGCAGCGATGGCGAAACCGCCAAGCAGCACCATAGGCAGAAGATAAAATTTGAGCATGGCTGTCCATTCCTTAGTAAGGGTCTCGGTACGGCCGAGGCCAACTGACGATCGCCAAGATAATCCCCGGCGCCTCCTGTAGTGTAGTCCCTGGGCTATTCCCGACAGGGAGACAGATCCCAAGGTGCCCCGTCACGCTTTTCTGCCAGTGACCTTGCGTCCTATTCATGGCGATGGCGGGAGGTTTCCGTTAAAATGACGGGTTTTTGCCGTGCCTGGTTTGCCAATCCCCACCATCAGGCACTCGCAGCGTGAATCCTATGATGCCAGTGATGCAGGATCTGCCATGAACAACTACTTTCGGGTGCTGGGCGTCAAGTCCAACGCCAGCGAAAACGACATCAAGAAAGCCTATCGTCGGCTGTCGAACCAGTACCACCCCGACAAGCTGCACGGGGCCAGTGAAGAAGAGAAAGAGCAGGCAGCCATCAAGCTGCACCAGGTAAAGCAGGCCTATGAAGTGCTGTCCGATCCGAAACAGCGGGCCGCCTTTATCAAGGATTTCAACAACGTCATCGTGACCGACCCAGCCTCCGCCATGCAGGAGATGTGGGATCAGTTCTACCCCTGAAACAGCAGGCAGAAGAGCAACTATGCAAAAGAGATGGGACCAGGCGCGGCTCAAGTCGCTGCAAAGCGATGCCAGCGAAAACATCGAATCCTACCGGGATCAGGACGACCCCAAGGGACTGGAACAGTTCACCGACCAGATGAAGAGCCTGCTGCTGGCCGATATGAGCATGCTGGAGTTTATGCCCGAGTATCTGCCGCTGGCCCTCTATGGCCGGGTGCAGTTCCCGGCTAAGGCCAAGTCGCAGTGGAACAAGTGGCTCGCCAGCGGCGAGCAGCCGAGCTGGGACGAGTTCAAGGTGAGCGTCGGCTTCAACAACGCCGCCCTGCCGCTGGTCAAGGCGGTGCGGGCCCAGAGCGAAGATCAGCTGATGGAAGCCTGCGCCGTGCTGTTCCTGCTCGACAACCCGCTGCCGCGCGGCAGCCACCGCAGTGATGACGACTATGAACTGCGCGACGAAGAAGATGAAGACGGGGAAGATGCCGACGCCGACTACCATGGCGGCAGTGACCGCTATGGTGATGACGACGGCGATCAGGATATGTACGACGAAGTCCGTTTCTAATTGGGGCAAGGCATGAGCAACAGTCTGATAGAAATTACCGCCATCGAGATCAAAGAGCTGGCCGTTATCGAGCCGAAGCAGGCCAGCGAGAAGTTCGAGCTGATCGCCAAGACCATGTCTGACGACCAGCTGGCAGAAGTGATTGAAAACATTGATATCGTTACCCTGACCCAGATTAACGGCCAGCACGACATCTCCTTCCCCTCCATCATCTCCGAGCTGATGACCCCGGAGCGGATCCGCGACATCGTCTGCCAGCAGCCGCTCTACTGGGAAGAGGCGATCAAGAACAACGCCGACGAGCTGCAACAGCACACCTTCGACTTCCTCAACTACCTGATCCGCACCCAGGATAGCGAAGCCAAGCAGCGCGAGATCCTCGAATGCGTGGCCGAAGATCCGGCCGGTCTCTTCTACCTCGCCATCCCCTTTATCGAGTTCTATCGCGGCGATCGCTATGAAGAGGACGAAGGCTATCGCGACGTGCTGCACGCCGAAGAGGAAGATCTCGAAGAGTCCCTGCGCTACAGCGAGCGCCAGCAGGCCGAAGACAGCCACGACTATGCGCTGGACGACCCGCGCAGCCTCTTGATGCTCATTCGCGAGCTGGCCCCCGAGGTGGAGAAAGCCATCAAGGCGCTGCTGCGCAACGAGCACTCCACCTGGGATGGCATCATCAACAAGTTTGCCGCCGAACTGGTGATGCAGGCCAAAGAGAAGAACAAGGTCGAGGAAGACGAGTACGGCGACGTCGACGACATGTTCAGCTTTCTGGATTAAGGAGCCCATTCATGCAGTTAGTCATTCGCGATGCCAACCAGGGCCCCTTTCTGACCCAGGTGCTGCGCTTTGGCCGCGACAACGAACTCTTGAGTCAGCAGCAGCTGGCCGCCATCAAGGGCAAGGCGGTGCTGATGAGCCTCAAATTCGCCGACAAGTACTACAACAAGTACAAGATGCACCTGCTGGAGCAGGCGGCCCACGACGTCATCGGCGTGGTGAGCCTCGGCCTGCAGGAGCTCTCGGCGCGGGATCCGGCCAAGGCGCTGGCGCTGCTGCAGGCGCCGGAAGGCCCCATCAAGCCGTTCCAGAAGGGCTGGTCAATGCTCATCACCGTCAGCCCCAAGCAGGCTGGCAACAGCCTCTACGGTGACGTGGATGCGCGGCTATTGGACAAGATCTCGAGCCCGCCCGATGTGGAGGAGTGGCAAGGGTGGCAGGAGTACGAGAAGGCGCTGACCGAGCACAACAAGAGCCGCCTGATGGAACTCATCGACCAGCACTTCTTCGCCTGCGAGAGCGACCACCCCACCATGGAGGACAAGCTGGCCGAAGCGCTGCTCTACCGCATCCTCTGCGGCAAGGGCAGTGGCGCCGCCCCGCTCAAGGTGAAGCAGGATCTCAAGCGCAAACTGGCGCGGGAGATTGAGCTCGACGAGAGCTGGTATGACACCGACTACCTCGCCGCCCAGCTGGCACTGATGCTGAATGCGCTGCCAGCCGACATGGCCGCCGCCTTGCGCCAAGAGCTGAGCCCGGGCTTTGTGCCCAACCTGCTGCACACCCTCGGCTTTGTGCGCCAGTACCAGCTGCTGCAAAAAGAGAACGCCTCGCCGGAGAAGCTCGACAACATCGAGATGCGCGCCGGTCTCAAGCACCCGCTGCTCGGCTGGCCTCTCTACCACGACTTCTAAGGCCGCTTTCGCCGCCCATCAGTTGCACCACAACGCCCGGCCCGCCGGGCGTTGTTCTATCCTCCCCTCACCCTCTCGACAGCAAAGAGAGAACACACGCAAGTCACCCTGCTGCAACCCCTTCTCTTCCCGATATTTATTCACTCAATACCCGAGGATGAATAAACAACCTGCAATACAACAACTTGGCGCCAGCTGCGTTTCGGGACAACAAAGCGGGACGCAGATCGCGTTACAGCGCCATAATCGGCACCAAATAGCCGACTGGATCACATCAACCGTGCCACAACCGCGTGGTAAGCCGAGCTACAACCACGGCTCAATCGCGCATAAAAAGGCGGAATAGATCAATAAAAAGCAATTAATCGCGCCGGATTAAATTTCAGGTATGGCTATTTGCACCGCTTGGCCGCTAAATGACAGACCGGCCTTCAGACCAGCATGGAAGCGCACAAGGCTAGCCGGCAGCAGACCGGTACGCTCTCAGGACGAGTAATGATTTTCTTCTCTCACAGGAGACAGACCGTGAGCGCTTCGAATCAACACCCCACCATTCCCCCCGGCTCCGGGGCGCTGTTCTTTATCCAGACCTTCTCGACCCTGGGGTTTGCCGTGCTCTACTCCACCCTGGTGCTCTACGCCACCAAGCGGCTCGGCTTCAGTGAATCCCAGGCCAACGCCATGATGGGGGTCTTCGGGGCCTTCAACTATGGCCTGCACCTGTTTGGCGGCTATCTCGGCGGGCGCTACCTCAGCAACCGCAACCTGTTCGTGATGGGGATGGTGCTGCAGGTGATCGGCTGCTACTTCATCGCCGAGATGGGGATCACCGGCCTCTACTGGGGGCTCGCCATGTTCCTCACCGGCAGCGGCCTCAACGTCACCTGCCTCAACATGATGCTGACCCAGCGCTTCGCCCCGGATGATCACCGCCGCGAGAGCGCCTTCCTGTGGAACTACGCCGGGATGAATCTGGGCTTCTTTATCGGCTTCACGGTGGCGGGCTACTTCCAGCTCACCGAGGATTACCGCACCCTGTTCCTGTTTGCCACGCTGGGCAACATCATCGCCATCATCGCCACCTTCGCCTGCTGGCCGATTCTGGCGGATATCAGCACCCCGCTGCGCCACGTCAAAGGGAGCGGCTTCTACCGCCGCATGCTGGCCGGGATCGCCATTCTGGCCATGCTGGTGCCGGCGCTGCGTCTGCTGCTGACCCACGCCAGCTTCAGCGGCAGCTTCGTGCTGATCCTGGGTGCCGTGGTGCTGGTGCTGCTCTGCGTGATGACAGCCCGCCACCCGGACGCCGCCGAGCGCAGCCGCATGGTGGCCTACCTGATCCTCGCCCTCGGCTCCCTCATCTTCTGGTCGCTCTACCAGCTGGCGCCTATGGGGCTGATGCTCTTCTCCGAGCACAACATCAACCTCAACGTGTTCGGGCTGCGGGTCGCCCCCCAGTGGATCCAGAACATCAACACCCTCGTCATCGTCATCGGCGGCCCCCTGATGGCGCTGCTGTTCAAGCGACTGCGCGAACAGGGGTGGAATATCGACATCCCCTCCCAGTTTGCCGCCTCCCTGTTCTGCATGGGGCTCGGCATGCTGGTGCTGCCAATCGGCATCCATCTGGCGGGGGCCGACGGGCTGGTCGCCTTCAAGTGGATCGCCATCAGCTATGTGCTGCAGAGCTTTGGCGAGCTGCTGATCTCCCCCATCGGCTACGCCATGATTGGCAAGCTGGCCCCCGCCAGCCTGCAAGGCTTGATGATGGGTTGCTGGATGATGGTGACTGGCGTCGCCTCTGTGCTGGCGGGCTATGTCTCCGGCGCCATGCCGCAAAATATCGGCAGCACCCCGGCCGCCACCAACCCGGGTTACAGCTCGGTGTTCAATATGCTCGGCTGGGGTTCGCTGGCGGGCGGCGTGGTGTTGCTCCTGCTGGTGCCCCGCCTGCGCCAGCTGATCGCCTCCAAGCTCACCCCGCCACCGGCAGCGACCGCCATTCCCGTTTGATCGGGTTCGGGCCAGCCATTTCACTGGCCCCTGCCAGTGCGAACGGTTGAATCAGCAACGCGGCTGATAATGCAAAGGGCCCCACCATCATGGATGGCGGGGCCCTCTCTTTTGGCGGGATAGGTGGATCTTTTGCAGGCTGGCAACCTGGCGCCTGTTGCGGCGTTTGCCCCTATCGTCAGCTTTCCCTCACCCTCACCCTCTCCCAAGGGGAGAGGGGATCAGCACCTGCCAACCTGTAGCCATAGCTGTCACGCTTAGCTATCACGCCATACCACGGTCACTATCAATGGCTGCCATCTCTGCTCCCTTCTCCCACTCTTTGTCATAGATAAGGGGAGAAGGGTCGGGGATGAGGGGACACAAGCCATCCCAGCAGAAGCCATCGACAAGCCGCAGGGCGTTAAATCAAGCAGGAGCACGTAGGGTCGATTAGCGAAGCGTAATCGTCCGCACCGCAATCCCGGTGGCTATGGACAAGAGATCAACTGGCGCACCAGCAGAATTGCGGCAACCTGTTTTCGCGATCGTCTGATTACGCTTCGCTAATCAGACCTACGTCCCTCACATATCCTGATCTAAAGGCTTCTGGCCCTCCCCAAACGACAGTACACTAGCCAAAAAGCTATGGTTGATATCTTAATTAATTTCTGGATAACAGAAATTACTATAAATTTTATTTTACGAGATAATTATGATCATGTCAGACACATACTCTGGTGAAAATGCATATATCTATTCCTCACGTATATTAAACTTCAAAGGTATATCTTCAGTTAGTAAACTACTGACTTCATCAAATATTTTCCTCATGTCTCTTGATAGTCATAACGTACTGTCTTACAGAAATGGTGGGAAGTTGGCACAAAAAAAACTTGATGTTCAAATGGCATTAAATGAACAAGGAATGAAAATTTCCAATCACATAGAGTTTATTGAGTCAAATGCATCACAGATATACCGATATGCATTTATGATTGCTTTAAACTTGTTTTTGTCTGAAAAAAGGCTATTCAACATATCCTATGGTTTTCCATTGCCAAAAATTCGTCTTTTCATGCATCCAGTCTCAATAACGACTGAAACATGTGATGATTCAGAGTTATATCTCCCGATAGTTTCCATATATGATGATGGAACAATCCAGCTTTCTTTTAAGTCCGTAACAGGCTTCCATTACTTATCCGATAAAAGTCTAATTCGGAATATAATAAATAAAAGTCAGTTGAATGTAACATCATTTCTATGCTGTAAAGATCTACTTTTAGCATCTATAGCACATGAGCTATCTAAAGAGACATTGCCAACAAAATTCATTAATCGATTCGTATTCAACCAGATAATGGAGTCCTCCATAAAAGAACCCCATCAAATTGAATTTTGCGAAGAAAAACTAAATTTATTTGAGCTCATACAAACTAACCCAATAACTATAACCGATATAGCCAGAAATTTACTCTCACTTTTGGCCTCCTCAATAGTGCAAGGAAATACAACTTTAGCCTTTAAGTGGTTTCAAAATAGCGTACAGGACAAATATCTTGGTTACTATTGGTGTGCAAAGCCGGTAATTTTTATCGATACACACTCTAGACAAATGAACATAGCCTCTGAAAACTGGAGCACCCATAAATATTTTGTTGACTCAGTAATGTCTCGCGTCATACAAAATAGTCCTAATCCAGAACAATTGCGAAAAATAAATGACATAAGATCTCTTAATGATTACAACCATTTTTACAGCGATGCTATTTCTTTGGTATTGATGTCTAAAGATGCAAGTAATAACCTTACGATTCAAGATTCTTATACATTTGAAAATGTCATATCTGATGCTTTGACTCTTAATGAAATTGGCGAATACATAAAAATTTACTACTGTTACGCGGAGCAACGAATTGAACAGTGTCGTAACACAATTGAGATTGTTCAAGAGGAACTATCATTAATCACTTTCGAATCATCATTAATGTCAACTCAAAAATATGGAGAAATAGCTGCCTTTATACAGTGTGTAAAATGTGGTGATTTCGTCATGAATAGCATCAAAAATGTAGAACGAAAACTTGAAGGTGTAAGAAAGTCTTTGGAGTTAAATGAAAAAATATCGTCTGAAATTGACAACAAAAGAATAACCATATTTTTTGGTGTTCTGGCATCCGCATCATTATCTCCCGAAATTGTACAACCAGCGCTCCAAGCTATGAATTGGGCCCCCAAAGAAAGTGGCACTTTAAAAATAATAGGCTTTCTAATATCAATTGTTTTTGTTTGCTTATGTTTACCTTTAACTAAATTCATATGGAGACATAATCCAAAAAACAAGAATTAATCTTCCTACACATTGGCGTCTCATAACAGAAAGGGCGCTTTCGCGCCCTTCTGTATTAATTACCCTTCCTGATTTTCCCCGGCTACCGGTTCGGCACCGGCGGCGGGTTCAATCTCGATGCGATCGACCCGCTGCAAACCGCGGGGCAGCTTGGCACCGCGGCGGCCGCGCTCGCCGCGGTAGTAGTCGAGATCGGACGGTTTGAGGGTGAGCTTGCGCTTGCCGGCAAACAGGGTGACCGACTGGCCCTGCGGGATGACGGCGGCCATCACCACAAACTCCTCCCGCGCCTTGACACGAGCCGACGGAATGCTGATCAGCTTGTTGCCCTTGCCCTTGCCGAGTACCGGCAGGGTGTTGAGCGGGAACAGCAGCATGCGCCCTTCGTTGGAGATGGCCATGCAGAGATCGGTCTCTGGCGAGCCGATCTTCTGGGGTGCCATCACCTGCCCCCCTTCCGGCACGGTGAGCAGCGCCTTGCCGTTCTTGTTCTTGCCGATCAGGTCGTCATAGGTGCAGACAAAGCCGTAACCGGCATCACTGGCGATCAGATACGGCTCACCCTCGTTGCCCATCACCAGATGGCGCACCTCTTCCCCTGCCCCCAGCGCAAAGCGGCCGGTGAGCGGTTCGCCCTGACTGCGCGCAGAAGGCAAGGTGTGAGATTCGAGGGCGTAGGTTCTTCCCAAGGTGGAGAGGAACACCGCCTGCTGGTTGCTGCGGCCACAGGCGTGGGCCAGATAGCTGTCCCCCGCCTTGTAGGAGAGCCCCTCGACATCCACGTCGTGGCCCTTGGCGGCGCGCACCCACCCCTTGTCGGAGAGGATGACGGTGACCGGTTCGCTGGGAATAAGCTCTTTCTCGGTCAACGCCACGGCGGTAGCACGCTCCACCAGCGGGGTGCGGCGATCGTCGCCGTACTTCTCGGCATCGGCCAGCAGCTCTTTCTTGAGCAGGGTGTTGAGACGACGCTCGGAGCCCAGAATAAGCTCCAGCTTGTCGCGCTCTTCGGCCAGCTCGTTCTGTTCGGCACGCAGCTTGAACTCTTCGAGCTTGGCCAGATGGCGCAGTTTCAGCTCGAGGATCGCTTCGGCCTGGGTCTCGGTAATGTTGAAACGCTCCACCATCACCTTGCCCGGCTCATCCTCGGTGCGGATGATCTCGATCACCTCGTCGATGTTGAGGTAGGCAATCAGCAAGCCTTCGAGGATGTGCAGGCGAGCCAGCACCTTGTCGAGGCGGAACTGCAGGCGGCGACGCACCGTCTCGCGGCGGAACTGGATCCACTCGCTGAGGATGGTCTTGAGGCACTTCACCTGCGGCCGGTTGTCGAGGCCGAGGATGTTGAGGTTGACCCGGTAGTTCTTCTCCAGATCCGTGGTGGCGAACAGGTGGGCCATCAGCCCCTCCACATCCACCCGGTTGGAGCGCGGCACGATCACCAGACGGGTCGGGTTCTCGTGGTCAGATTCATCGCGCAGGTCGGTGACCATCGGCAGCTTTTTGGCCACCATCTGGGCGGCGATCTGCTCCATGATCTTGGCGCCGGAGGCCTGATGAGGCAGAGCTGTGATGACGATGTCGCCATCCTCCTCGCTCCAGACCGCCCGCTGCTTGATGGAGCCCTTGCCGGTCTCGTAGATTTTGCGGATATCGTCGCGCGGGGTGATGATCTCGGCGTTGGTCGGGTAGTCCGGCCCCTGAATGTGCTGCATCAACACATCCAGCCCCGCATTGGGGTTGTCGAGCAGCTCGGCACAGGCGTAAGCCACCTCCCGCGCGTTGTGGGGCGGGATGTCGGTCGCCATCCCCACCGCGATACCGGTCACCCCGTTGAGCAGGATGTGTGGCAGGCGGGCGGGCAGCACCACCGGCTCCTTCATGGTGCCGTCGAAGTTCGGCGTCCACTCCACCGTGCCTTGCCCCAGCTCAGAGAGCAGCAGCTCGGAGAAGCGCGACAAGCGCGCTTCGGTATAACGCATGGCCGCGAAGGATTTGGGATCGTCCGGCGCCCCCCAGTTACCCTGACCATCCACCAGCGGGTAGCGGTAGGAGAAGGGCTGGGCCATCAGCACCATGGCTTCATAACAGGCGCTGTCGCCGTGCGGGTGGTACTTACCCAGCACGTCACCCACGGTACGGGCTGATTTCTTGTGCTTGGAGAGGGCCGACAGACCCAGCTCGCTCATGGCGTAGATGATGCGCCGCTGCACCGGTTTGAGGCCATCGCCGATATGCGGCAAGGCCCGATCCATGATGACGTACATGGAGTAGTTCAAGTAAGCCTGTTCGGTAAAGGTGCGCATTGGCTGGCGCTCTACCCCGTCCAGACTGAGCTCGATAGCATCACTCATGTGATTTTCTCTTTCGGTTCGGGAGCCGCCACAGGGCGACTCCGGCTAAATGCTTGCCGGCCCCGAGAGGGCCGGCCGACGGCTTAGATGATGGCGAGGTTGCCCTTCTCTTCGAGCCACTCACGGCGATCGCTCGCCCGCTTCTTGGCCAGCAGCATGTCCATCAGCTGCAGGGTCTCGTCAGCAGCATCCCCTTCACTCTCCCCTGCCGGATCCATGGTGAGCTGCACCAGACGGCGGGTGTTGGGATCCATGGTGGTTTCCCGCAGCTGTTTCGGGTTCATCTCACCCAGACCCTTGAATCGGGTCACCATCACCTTGCCCTTCTTCTTCTCGGCTTCGACCCGCTGCAGCACGCCATTCTTCTCGTCCTCGTCGAGGGCGTAGTAGACCTCTTTACCGATATCGATCCGGTAAAGCGGCGGCATGGCGACATAGACGTGGCCCTTCTCCACCAGCGCACGGAAGTGCTTCACGAAGAGGGCGCAGAGCAGGGTGGCGATGTGCAGACCGTCCGAGTCCGCATCCGCGAGGATGCACACCTTGCCGTAGCGCAGGCCGGAAAGGTCGTTGGAGTCGGGGTCGAGACCGATGGCAACCGAGATGTCGTGCACCTCCTGCGAGGCGAGCACCTGACCGGCCTCCACCTCCCAGGTGTTCAGGATCTTGCCGCGCAGCGGCATGATGGCCTGAAACTCGCGATCCCGCGCCTGCTTGGCACTGCCGCCCGCGGAGTCACCCTCCACCAGGAACAGCTCGCCCTGCATGGGGTCGGCGCAGTTACAGTCAGTCAGCTTGCCGGGCAGCGCTGGGCCTTGGGTAATCTTCTTGCGCACCACCGTCTTGGCGGCGCGCATCCGGCGCTGGGCGCTGGAGATGCAGATCTCGGCGATCTGCTCCGCCAGCTCGGTATTGCTGTTCAGATAGAGGCTGAAGGCATCCTTCACCACGCCGGAGACAAACGCCGAGCTCTGACGGGAGGAGAGGCGCTCCTTGGTCTGACCGGCGAACTGTGGATCCTGCATCTTGATGGAGAGGATGTAGGCGCAGCGATCCCAGATATCTTCCGGGGTCAGCTTGACCCCGCGCGGCAGCAGGTTGCGGAACTCGCAGAACTCGCGCATGGCGTCGAGCAGGCCCTGACGCAGGCCGTTGACGTGAGTACCGCCCTGGGCGGTGGGAATGAGGTTCACATAGGATTCGGCAAGGCATTCGCCCCCTTCCGGCAACCAGCAGAGCGCCCAGTCCACCGCCGACTGTTCGGAGCTGAACGAGCCGATAAAGGGCTGCTCCGGCAGGCAGGTGAACTGCTTGACCGCATCGACCAGATAATCCTTGAGGCCATCTTCGTAGCACCACTCCAGCTTGATGCCGGTGTTCTTGTCGAGGAACTTGATGGTGAGGCCGGGGCAGAGTACGGCCTTGGCTTTGAGCAGGTGTTCCAGCTTGGTGACCGAGAATTTGGGCGAATCGAAGTAGCTCGCCTGCGGCCAGAAGCGCACCCGGGTGCCGGTGTTGCGGCGACCGCAGGTGCCGGTGATGGTCAGCTCCTGCACCTTCTCGCCACGCTCGAAGGCGATGTCGTAGACCTGACCGTCGCGACGCACCGTCACCTCGACCCGATCGGAGAGGGCGTTTACGACCGAAATACCCACCCCGTGCAGACCGCCGGAAAACTGGTAGTTCTTGTTGGAGAATTTGCCGCCCGCGTGCAGCTTGCAGAGGATCAGCTCCACCCCGCTGACCCCCTCTTCCGGGTGGATATCGACCGGCATGCCGCGGCCGTCGTCGATCACCTCGAGGGACTGGTCTTCATGCAGGATCACCTCCAGATTGCGGGCGTGACCTGCCAGCGCTTCATCGACGCTGTTGTCGATGACCTCCTGGCCGAGGTGATTGGGCCGGGTGGTGTCGGTATACATGCCGGGGCGGCGACGCACCGGCTCAAGGCCATTGAGGACCTCAATGGCATCCGCATTGTATTGAGTAGACATGGAGGGCCTTGCGAATTGACGTTTGGGGAGAATCTTACTCGTTGGGAGGGTATTGGACAAACTTGGCTGCGGGAAAGGGTGATCCGGAGGGGATTGCGCCCCTCCCAAGGCGGTTTCAGCTCCCTTCGGCGGGGCCCGGCAGCGCCTGTTGCAGCTGGGAGAGCGAACTTTGCAGCCGCCACACCATGCCTGCCAGCTCTCGCGCCGTGCCATCACCATGGTTGGCCAGCCCCTGACTGATCCGCTGCAGCTCGGCCAGCGTGCGGTCGAGGGAGGCGTGCTGCACCCCCTGCTCGGTGAGGATCCCCTTCAGGCTGCGGATACAGTTGTCGCGCACCAGATAGAGGGGGTGCTCGTCACCGCGCCACTGGCGCAGCTGCCAGACGATATGGCAGCAGTTGAGCAGCACCACGCCCCAGCGCAGCCCCCAGAGGCGGGCAGTCTGATCCTGACTCTGACCGAGCTGGCTGATGCAGTGGTAGATCAGCGACTCGAACTGACTCTCGCTCTGGCGCGGGGCCGGCTCCAGCTGATCCATGAAGTGGCGGCGCAGGGAGCGGATAATCCGGCGGCTCTTGCGCCGATCCGAGCTGGGTCGCAGCAGCTGAAACGCCAGCGCGGCGCTCATCACCCCCAGCATCTGGGCGAGGCTGCTGTTGATGAACTGCTGATAGTCGTAGCTGGGCGGATTGATGATAGCGAGAAACGAGCCGAGCAGCACGATCATCTGGCCCCAGAGGCCCGCCTGCCGCACCTGCTGCTGTTTGCAGAGCTGCATGGTGAGCAGCGCCGGAAAGAGCAAGAGGCAGAAGAGCCAGAAGTCGTCGATGCGAATCATCAGGCCAAACTTGACCGCAAAGCAGATGAGGCTGAGCAGCAGGATCGCCCTGAGCATGGTGTTGGCCCCCTGAGCCGGGGCCGGGGTCGCCGAGTAGAGCACGCAGCAGATGGAGAGCATGGTGAGCGCCGAGCTGCCCGCATCCCATTGACTGTTGATCCAGAAGGTGCAGCCGAGCAGCACGCAGAGGAAGGTGCGCCCGCCGTTATAGGCGGCCTCCAGCGTGTCGGTATGGCTGGTGAGGGAGGTGTGGCGGGGCGGCGCCGGCCACTCCTGATCGTCGTAGCGGGTCAACCGGTCAAGCCAGCGCTGACACTCCAGATAGCTCCAGCAGAAGTGGCGCAGCCGCAGCAAAAAGGTGCGCAGTCGATAATCATGCTCGCTGGTCGGCATCAGGGGAGCCAGTAACCTCGCGACCCGATACTTGTCGCACCCCGGCTTGCCAAGCTCGGCCAGCAGGGTGGCGAGCAGCACCTGAATGCCTTCCGGTTGTTCCGGCCAGTTGTGCAGCATGCGGCGCTGGCTGGAGATAAGACTGATGAGCCGCAGCTGGCGATGGAGCAGGAAGTTGAGCAGCCGGTTCTGGCGCCGCAGCCGGTGATGGCTCCAGACCGCCTGAATGCGCAGCACGTTCATGGTGAGGATCTGGTCGATCAGCCCTTCGTGGGAGCTGCGCACCTCGGGCGTCATCTCCCCCAGCCAGAGCAGCTGGGCATGCTCCAGCAGGCGGGCTTGGCTCTTGCGCAGGGATTCCAGCAGGGTTTCGCTGTCGGAGGTGCTGGGCAGGATCATCATCATCAGGCCGCCGCAGAGGATGCCGATGATCACCTCGCTCACCCGCGCCTGGGCAATATCGAAGATATGGTGGGGATCCGCCACATTGACGCAGGAGAAGGCGATGATGGCGGCCGTATAGCCACCGAGGGCAAAGGCGTAGGAGACGTTGTTCTGATAGTGGTTGGAGATGTAGGTGCACAAGCCCAGCCAGAGGGCGATGAGGAAACTGAACAGCCAGGGATCGCTGATGCCAAGACCGGTGATCACCACCGCCGCCATCGCCCCCATCAGACTGCCAACCACCCGCCCCAGACTCTTGCTGATCACCCCGCCCACGGTGGGAAAACTCACCACGGCAGCCGAGCTCATCGCCCAGTAGGGAGAGTCGAGCTGCAGCACGAAGGCCAGCCAGAGCGACAGGCACATGGCCAGCGCATTGCGCAGGGCATAGCGCCACTGCCCCCCTGTCGCCCTCCCCCAGGGGGTGCGCAGCCAGAACGACTCGCTCACCCTACTCGCCAATGGTGATGGTGCAGGTGGTACCGGCGATCAGCGTCACGTCCGCCGGTACATCCAGCAGCTTGATCCGCACTGGCACCCGCTGGGCCAGCCGCACCCAGGGCACGTTGGGTTTGACGTCGATCAGCAGGCCGTTGCCGCCATCGACGCTCTGATCGTGGATGGCGCGCCCTATGCTCTCCACCTCGCCGCGCAACCGCTGCTCACCACTGTAGAGCACCACCTCGGCCGGTTTGCCGGGTGCTATGTGGCCAAGCTTGGTCTCTTCAAAGTAACCCTGCACATAGAAGGAGTGAGTATCCACCAGCGCCACCAGCGGCACGCCGGCGCTGGCATAGTTGCCGACCCGGGTCTGCAGGTTGGTGATGTAGCCATCGCTCGCGGCATGCACCCGGGTCTTGGCCAACGACCACTCCGCCTTCTCCAGATTGGCCTGTGCCACCTGATAGGCCGCCTGCATCGCCTGGGCATTGAGGTGCGCTTCGTCCATCGTCTCGGCGGAGATGACGCTGCGCGACAGGCCACTGCGTCGGTTCGCCTCATGCTCGGCCTTGTCGAGATCCGATTTCGCCTTGGCCAGCGCCGCCCGGGCATTATCGAGGGCGATCCGGTAGGGCTCGGGGTCGAGCGTAAAGATCTCCTCCCCCGCCTTCACCAGCTGGTTGTCCTTCACCGCGATCTTGATGATCTTGCCCGACACCTCGGGGGTAATGCTGACCAGCTCGGCGCGCACCTTGCCATCCCGGGTCCAGGGCCCCTGCATGTAGTAGTTCCACAGCCACCAGCCCGCCGCCAGCGCCAGCGCGCAGACCAGCAGGGTGGAGAAGTATTTGAGGGTCGCGAGAGGTGATTTAGCCATGTAACAGCATCCATAGAGCGCCGCTGACGGCGAGGATAAAGAGGGAGAGATCCATCAGCAAGGGGTGCCAGACATCCCCGCCATAGAGCCAGTCGCGCAGCAGATGGTGCACCGACAGCCAGCAGAGCAGGCCGAGCAGCACCGCCTTGAACAGCGGCGGAAAGTAGAGAGAGGCGCCCAGTACCAGATCCGGCAGCGCAGAAGGAGTTGTCACAAACGTGCTCCCTGTTGGCAGTGAAGTTCAGAAGAGTCAGGCCATCCCCTGCCCCGGGCGAGGCACAGTAAACAGGCAGCTAAAGATTAACACTGCCCCGCAGGGCGCAACAGGAACATATGAGCCCCTTTTGTTCAGACCTGTCGATCCGCTGGATGGTGCACGCCATCGCGCGTCGGCACCTCCCCCAGCTCAAACGGGTTCACTTCCTCAGATGTCAATCAAACAGGGTATCGCGCCGCCCCTGCTGCAAGTGCTCATGGAGGGTGCGCAACTGGGAGGCCACCACCCGATGGCGGGAGAGCGGGGGCAAGTCGTCGATGGGGAAGTACCCCGCCCCTTTGGTTTCATCGGTTTCGCCCAGCAGCTGGCCGCCGGCCACCTCGCACAGAAAGAAAGCCTTGTGGGCGTGAGGCAGCTGGGGCGGATGAGGATGTTTTAGCTTGTCGAACAGGGCCAGCAGTTGCACCGCACGGCACTCAAGGCCGGTCTCCTCCACCACTTCACGCACCACGGCATCCGCCGGCGAGTCACCGATATCGCACCAGCCACCGGGCAGAGTCCAGCAGTCATCGCTGCGCTCCTGTACCAGCAGGATATGGCCCGCATCGTTCTGAATGAAGGCCCGCACATCGAGCTTGGGGGTGGGATAACCACTGTCGAGGGCAATCCAGTCGCTGATGGCTTCCGGCGCCAGCTCGCCCTGGCTGGCGATAAGGGCCACGGTGGCCGCTCGCAGCGCCTCGAAACGGCCGATATCGAAGGGGTCTTTGGAGTAGGTGAGGCCCGCTTGCGCCGTGACCAGTACCTGTTCCAGAAAGGCGGCCAACGGCGGTTGCATGATTAAAGCCCGAGGAAACGGATAATCTGGGCGGGGTAGCGCTCGAACGCCACGAAGGCGTGGTCGCCGCCGCACTCCAGCGAGAGGCGGGCAAAGCGGTATTCGTCCAGCGCCTTACGGTAGTCGAGCACCTCATCCCCCTGCTGTTGCAGCACCCAGAGTCGCTCCGGCGCCGTCACCGGTACCGCCAGTGCCCGCAGCTCGTCCATATGTTGAGGCAGCAGTTCGTACTGCTCACCCGTATAGGGATTGGTCTGGGGGCCAAGGTAGTCGCAAAGCAGCTCGTGCGGGCGCACCGCCGGATTGATCAGCGCCGCGCGGCAGCCGTACTGCTCGCTGACCCGGGTCGCCATAAAGCCGCCGAGGGAGCTACCCACGGCGCCGAGCTTGTAGTCACTACCATAACGACGCTGCAGATCAGCAATGGTCTGCTCGATAGCCGCCCAGGCCGTCGCTGGCGTATTGGGCTGGGCCGGAATGATCACC
Organism: Aeromonas sp. 602200; assembly: GCF_049173895.1. NCBI lineage: Bacteria > Pseudomonadati > Pseudomonadota > Gammaproteobacteria > Aeromonadales > Aeromonadaceae > Aeromonas > Aeromonas sp. 602200. The sequence goes on along the minus strand of NZ_JAAKSL010000010.1, from coordinate 63,052 downwards.
TCGATGTCGGGCCGGTTGGCGGCCACCCAGGCAGCCATCTGCTGCGCCTTGGCGGAGCCCGGTGAGGAGTTGAAACCGTGCAGATAAAGGAGAACCGACTTCATGCAATGCTCTCCTCAATAACCGGTGGCGTTGGGGTCGGGCACAAACTGTCCCACCGGCAGGCGCCACACCTCGCTGGCCACCCGCCCATCCGGATAGAGGGTGAGATAGCGCCAGCCCGGGCCGGATTCATCCAGCGCAAAGCCATCAGAGAGAGGTTTGAACTGGATGCAGGTCGATGGGCTGGCAATCAGCCGCACCCCGCGGTGCACCTCGTCAAACTCCTGATGGACGTGGCCAAACAGGATGGTCTTCTGCTGCGGATGACGGGCCAGTACGGCGAACAGGTCATCGGCATTCTTGAGATTGTGTTGATCCAGCCAGGCACAGCCCACCGGCACTGCCTGATGGTGCAGGGTGATAAGAGCGTGGCGATCAGGATATTGACGCAGGGCACGGTCGAGGGCGGCCAGCTGGTGATCGCCAATCATGCCGTGGGGTTTGCCGCGCACCTGGGTGTCGAGCAGGATCACCTGCCAGTGGTCGCCCACCAGCTGTTTGGATTCACTGATCCCGGCGGCATGGAGATATTCGGTCATCAGCGGGCTGTCATCGTGATTGCCGGGCAGCCAGTAGATGGGGCGGCCCAGGGGCGCCATCATGGAGGCGAAACGCTGATAGGATTCCGGGCTGTGATCCTGCGACAGATCGCCGGTCGCCAGAATCACCTCGTAGGGGTGTTCATTGGCCTGCACCTGTTCCAGCACGGCGGCCAGACTCTCTGCGGTGCGCACAGCCAACAGCCGCCCTTCGGCACTCGCGAAGAGGTGGGTGTCGGTAATTTGCAACAGGCGCACACTGCCGTCCTGCGCCTGGGGGAGCTCTGTTTCCAAAATCACGCTTCTTTTTATTTGTTCAACTGGAGATATTGATCGGGCTGGTACCATGTCTGAGACAAAATTTTAGCCATTCGGCCAGAAACAGATTTACCTGCTCCTTTTCGTCCCGCTGGTGCATCTTTTTATTGGGATAATCATAACGTGGTTGCAAACGGGAAATCTGTTGCGCTGCACACACTTCCGCCATCCGCACATCATGATACAAACGAATCTCTATCTGAGCTTGTAAATATTCGGGCAATTCGGGGTTGTGCTGGCTCAGGATCACCTGATTGGTGAAGCGACTCTCGCCAATGATGGTGAGCTGGAACTGCAGATCGTTGCCGACCCGATAGCGGCGCTCGGCACCGACTTCCCCATCTGACGGCAGCAGTTTCATCAACGCCATGTAATTGACCTCGCAGGTACGCTGCAAGGACATCAGATCAGGCACATAGCGCCTGCTCTGTTGCAGGGTCAGCGCCACCTCAGCGATCCGCCAGCCAGCGGGCGCGCAGCTCGCCATGGTTGAGGGCCAACCACTGCAGGGCAATGACCGAGGCCGCATTGTCGATACGTCCCTCTTTGAGCCAGGCGTAGGCCTGTTCGCGGCTCACCACGTGCACCCGGATATCCTCGCCCTCATCCGCCAGCCCGTGCAGTCCCTCGGCCTTGCTGGCATCCACCTCGCCCACAAAGACCTCGATCCGCTCGGTGCTGCCGCCCGGGCTCACCAGATAGCTGATGGCATGCTCGCAGCGGGCCACCTCGATACCGGCCTCTTCCACCGCTTCGCGACGCACCACCGCCTCGGCGGTCTCACCTTCGTCGATGATGCCGGCTACCAGCTCCAGCAGCCAGGGGGTCGGGCTGGTCTCCATGGCGCCGATACGGAACTGCTCCACCAGCACGATCTCGTCGCGCACCGGATCATAGGGCAACAGCGCGGCAGCATGGCCCCGCTCGAACAGCTCGCGCACGATGGGCTGGTTCCAGCCGCCTGCAAATAACCGATGCTGCAAACGATAGACATTCACCTTGAAGAAGCCGTTATATCCAGCTGATTTTTCAATGATTTTCACATCATCGGCGGCGTAATGCCGATCTTGCGGCAAGGGTTGCTGCGACATCCGGGGCTCCCGTCAGCTTGACTTGTATCAGTTTGACCATAAAATCCGAGGAACATGAATGAACGTTCATTCACTCGGCGTGCCATGGTAATGAGGGGTGGATTTTAGCAGCCACAGACCATTTGGCTAGGCGCGCGGGGAGAAAACTGCGTCCGGTTCTTGACGTTCCCGTCACCGGACCTGAGACTCTTAGCATTAAATTTTGCTTATAGTAGAGTGATTAAGCTGCAATCAAGCTTGGTCGGTGACAATATTTGCCTCTCCAGCAACCAGTTTGGGTTACTACATAAGGTTAAAACGATCTATGAAAAGAACACTTTTGTCAGTCATGGTGTTGCTGGGCGTCAGTGCCGGTGCCCATGCCGAAAACCTGCTCGACATCTACCAGCAAGCCCAGATCAAAGACCCGCAGTTGCTGCAGTCCAAAGCCGTTCGCGACCAGGCCTTCGAGAAGATCAACGAATCCCGTGCCCCTCTGCTGCCCCAGATCGATCTGGGTGCCGGGCTCAATTATCTGCAAAACAAGAACGATACCCAGAGCAATACCAACGCCAAGGGTGAAGTGACGCTGTCGCAATCCCTCTATCGTCGCAGTAACTGGGTCAATCTGGATATCAGCGAGAAGCAGGCCACCCAGTCAGATGTTGCCTACAACCTCGAGATCCAGAACCTGATGGTGCGCACCGCCAAAGCCTACTTTGATGTGCTCAAGGCGATGGATACCCTGGAGTTCGTCCGTGCCAACAAGGTTGCGGTAGAGCGTCAGCTGGAGCAAACCCAGCAGCGTTTCGAAGTGGGCCTGACCGCCATCACCGACGTCCATGAAGCAGAAGCCTCCCGTGACCAGGCGCTGGCTGACGAGATCAATGCCGAAAACTCTCTGGACAACAGCTACGAGACCCTGCGCGAGCTGACCGGTATCGATCACCGCAATCTGGACGTGCTGAACACCGATCGTTTCAGCCCGCAGAAGACCGCCTTCGGTTCCGACAAGTGGCTGGAGCTGGCGCTGGACAAGAACCTGCAACTGCACAGTGCCCGCATCAGCAAGGACATTGCCAAGGAACAGATCGATCTGGCCAAGACCGGCCATGAGCCGACGCTGGATCTGGGTGCCGGACTGCAAACCAGCAATACCGATTACAAGCTGGATAGTATTCAGAGCGGCGGCAATGACAATCAGGCCAATATCGGTCTGACCTTCAAGCTGCCCATCTACAGCGGTGGCGCCACCAGTTCCAAGGTGAAGCAGGCTCAGTACAACTACGTGGCGGCCAGCGAACTGCTGGAGAAGAACTTCCGCTCGGTGCAGAGCACAGTGCGCTCCTCCTACAACAACGTGAACGCCAGCATCGGCTCGGTTCGCGCCTACAGCCAGTCTGTGGTCTCCGCCGACAGCGCCCTGAAGGCGACCGAAGCCGGTTACGAAGTGGGTACCCGTACCATCGTCGACGTGCTGGACTCCACTCGCAAGCTGTACGAGGCCAAGCAGAAGCTCTCGGAAGCCCGTTACAACTACATCCTCAATATCCTGAGCCTGAAACAGGCTGCCGGTATTCTGGAAGCGCAGGATCTGGTGGAAGTGAACCAGGGTCTGATGCCAGCCACGGCAAAAGCCAAGGGCTGATAGCCGCTATCGGACATGAAAAAGGCGACCGCAAGGTCGCCTTTTTGTTATCCGTATTTCGGTCGGCTTGCTACCGCCGATAGAGAGCCCCGCCAGATTGCGGGGCTAGCAGAACGTTAGCCGCGCTCGCGGATCGTCTTGATGATGTCGGTGGTGGAGCAGCCATCCTCGAAGTTGAGAACGCGCACCTCGCCGCCATTGGCGGTCACTTCGGCGTAACCGGCGATATCTTCCGGCTTGTAGTCGCCGCCCTTGACCAGCAGATCCGGCAGGATCTCGGCGATCAGGCGCTGCGGGGTATCTTCACCAAATGGCACAACCCAATCCACCGCGCCCAGCGCAGCCAGCACCGCCATGCGGCGCTCGGTCGGGTTGACCGGACGACCCGGCCCTTTCAGACGGCGAACCGACTCGTCGGTGTTGACCGCCACGATCAGGCGATCCCCCAGCTTGCCGGCGTTGGCCAGATAGGAGACGTGACCGGCGTGCAGGATGTCGAAGCAACCGTTGGTCATCACTACCTTCTCGCCGCGCAGACGGGCGGCACGAACCGCCACTTTCAGCTGGGCTTCGGACATGACGCCGAAGCCTGTCTCCTGCTCGGTATAGAGGGCGTTGGCCAGCTCGACCGGGCTAACGGTAGAGGTACCCAGCTTGCCGACCACGATACCGGCAGCGGTATTGGCCAGCGCACAGGCTTCGTCCAGGCTCTTGCCTGCCGCCAGCGAGGTAGCCAGAGTGGAGATGACGGTATCACCGGCACCGGTCACATCATAAACCTCGTGGGCCTGAGCCGGCAGATGCAGCTCCGGCTGACCTTCGCGGATCAGTGTCATGCCGTTCTCGGAACGGGTGACCAACAGGGCATCCAGCTCGAAACGCTTGACCAGATCCAGCCCCTTGGCGACCAGCTCCTCTTCGCTCTTCACCTTGCCCACCACGGCCTCGAATTCGGACATGTTGGGGGTCAGCAGAGTGGCACCGCGATACTTCTCGAAGTCGGTCCCCTTGGGATCGACCAGCACCGGAATACCGGCGGCTCGGGCGCGCTGGATCATGCCGGGCACGTCGTTGAGAGCACCCTTGCCGTAGTCGGAGAGGATCATCACGTCGCTATTCGGCAGCGCCTGCTCGACCTTGCTCATCAGCAGGGTGGCATCGACGGAGTGGAAGGGCTCTTCAAAGTCCAGACGCAGCAGCTGCTGGTTGCGGGACAGCACCCGCAGCTTGGTGATAGTCGGGAAGTCGGCCAGACGAACGAAGTCACAGGCCACCTTGACGCCAGCCATCTGGCCAGCCAGCGCATCGGCCGCTTCATCCTGACCGGTCAGGCCAAGCAGCACGGCGTGAGCGCCAAGGGCGGCGGAGTTGAGGGCCACGTTGGCCGCGCCACCGGGACGCTCCTCAATGTGTTCAACCTTGACCACGGGCACCGGCGCCTCGGGGGAGATCCGACCGGTAGGGCCATGCCAGTAACGGTCCAACATGACATCGCCAACGACCAGAACGCGGGCTTTTTCAAAATCGGGCAGGGTGATCTTCATCTGTATCGACTCTCAAAACCTGAAAAATCAGCGGGCGATTTTATCACACTCTTTTATCCGGTGTAGAAAAAGCCGACCGCGGTTGCCGCCGCTGTCACGCTAACCGGACGCAGGCTACCCCTCTGACCAGCACACAGCCATTCGCCCCCGCCCCCCCTTTTCGGCTAGAATCCCCCGATTGTGTTTGCGAACAAGAGATTAGCCATGGCCCACGACAACGCTCCCCGCCTGGAGCCCCGCCTGTTTCATCCCCGTTACTGGGCCAGCTGGTTCGGCCTCGGCCTGCTCTGGCTGCTGACCCTGCTGCCGTGGCGTAGCCAGATGTGGCTGGGCCGTCAGCTCGGTCGTCTCGCCGCCAGGATATTGAAGTCCCGGGTCAAGATTGCCCGTCGCAATCTGGAGCTGGCGATGCCCGAGCTGACCCGGGATGAGCGGGAGAAACTGCTTAAGGCAAACTTCGAGAGCGTGGGCTGCGCCGTGTTCGAGGTGGGGATCGCCTGGTTCTGGCCAGACTGGCGGATGCGCAACCTGATGAAGGTGGAAGGGGAAGAGCATGTCATCGCCGCCATGGAAAAAGGTCAGGGCATGCTGCTGCTCTCCTGCCACTTCCTGACGCTGGAACTCAACGCCCGCTGTTTCGGGCTGGTGCGCCCCGGCGTGGGGGTCTATCGCCCCAACACCAATCCGGTGCTGGAGTATGCCCAGTATCACGGTCGCTGCGCTTCCAACAAATATCTGGTAGACCGGATGGACGTGAAGGGGATGATCAAGGCGCTGCGCAACGGTGACGCCCTCTGGTACGCGCCGGATCACGACTACGGCAGCCACGCCAGTGTGTTCGTGCCCTACTTCGCGATAGAGCAGGCGGCCACCATCACCGGCACCGCCACCCTGGCGCGGGTGAAAAATACCGTCACCCTCCCCTGCTACAACATCCGCACCAGCGAGGGTTACACCCTGCATATCGGCGCGCCCCTTGCCGACTACCCGAGCGGAGATGACATGGTTGATGCCGCCCGCGCCAACCGCGAGATTGAAGCCGCCGTGCGCAAGGCGCCGGAGCAGTACATGTGGCTCCATCGCCGCTTCAAGACCCGCCCCTCCCCCGAGGATGCGGGTTTCTACTAAGCCGCAGCACCCGACTGGGGCCAGATCGCCAAAACCGACAAACCGCCTGCTGGCGGTTTGTTTTTTCCCGTAGTCAACCCTGTGCGGCAAGCAAGCTCCCCCTGCGTCAACCGCACCATAACCTCCTGCACGACCTCCTGCAATCTGCCGATCATCTCCATCAACCGGCCACAAAAGAGCCCTCATCACTGCCTGCAAAAACTGAAAGCGGGTTACAAAACTATTGATTCATTGATAAGTAGAGAGAGATTTCGATAGATCCATCGTCACCACCCTCTGATGAGTTATTGAGTGATTTGCCCCATTCGAATACAAAAACTGAATTTGTGAAGTGAATCACCTTTACGCAAAGGCACGGCAAAGCCCACTTGGTGATCTGAATCACAAAAAATAGTCATTAAAAACAGAAAAGATCGAAATGTAGCCGAATTACAGCGGGCGAATGTGATCTTCATCACTGGTTGGAGAGGGGGTACGACGGGGTATCTGAGAGATGGATCACAAGACACCCCGTTTTCAGCCTAATTTGATATCAAGCTGGTAGATTGAAGTTGCTTAGACGACCGGGATGGCGGTTCGGCAAAACCGGCCATCCCGACTACCACTTTTAATCAAACAGGCTTAAAACGGGGTCCCGACATGTTATCACCGGATACCAAAGTCAAGATACAGAATTTTGGACGCTTCCTGTCCAATATGGTCATGCCCAACATAGGCGCCTTTATCGCCTGGGGCTTTATTACCGCCCTCTTCATCCCCACCGGCTGGCTGCCCAATGAAACCTTGGCCAAGCTGGTCGGCCCCATGATCACCTACCTGCTGCCGCTGCTGATTGGCTACACCGGCGGCAAACTGATGGGCGGTGAGCGCGGCGGCGTGGTCGGTGCCATCACCACCATGGGTGTCATCGTGGGAACCGATATCCCCATGTTCATGGGCGCCATGATGGTCGGCCCGCTCGGTGGCTGGGCCATCAAGCGCTTCGACAAGGCGATGGACGGTCGCGTCAAGAGCGGCTTCGAGATGCTGGTCAACAACTTCTCCGCCGGGCTTATCGGCATGCTGCTGGCGATCCTCGCTTTCTTCGTGATTGGCCCCTTCGTCAAGGTGCTCTCCGGCCTGCTGGCCGGTGGCGTCGGCTTCCTGGTGGAAAACCACATGCTGCCGCTCACCTCCATCTTCGTCGAGCCGGCCAAGATCCTGTTCCTCAACAACGCCATCAACCACGGCATCTTCTCGCCGCTGGGGATCCAGCAGGCGACCGAGCACGGCAGCTCTATCTTCTTCCTGATTGAAGCGAACCCGGGCCCAGGCATGGGCGTGCTGCTGGCCTACATGGTGTTCGGCCGCGGTGCGGCCAAGCAGTCCGCGGCTGGCGCCTCCATCATTCACTTCTTCGGCGGCATCCACGAGATCTACTTCCCATATGTGCTGATGAACCCGCGCCTCATTCTGGCGGTGATCGCCGGTGGCATGACCGGGGTCTTTACCCTGACCCTGTTCAATGCCGGTCTGGTCTCCCCCGCGTCGCCGGGCTCCATCTTCGCCGTGTTGTTGATGACGCCGAAAGCCTCCCTGATCGGGGTCGCCCTCTCCATCATCAGCGCTACTCTGGTCTCTTTCCTGGTTGCCGCCGTGTTCGTCCGCGCCCAGCAGCCGGAAGCCGACGAGGCCGATGCCCTCGGTGAAGCTACCCGCAAGATGAAAGCCATGAAGGGCGGCAAGCCCGAAACCGCAGCGGCCAAAAAGCCGGGCGGCGAACTGATGGCGGTGCGCAATATCGTGGTCGCCTGTGATGCGGGCATGGGTTCCAGCGCCATGGGCGCCGGCATGCTGCGCAAGCGGGTACAGGCCGCCGGGCTCGATATCAGCGTCACCAACCGCGCCATCGATCAGCTCGACGATCAGGTGGACTGGGTTATCACCCACAAGGATTTGACCGAGCGGGCCCGTCGCCATGCGCCGCATGCCCACCATATTTCACTGACCAACTTCCTCGACAACGGCCTCTATCAGGAGCTGGTACAGAGTCTGACTCAAGCCGCCAACGACGATGTCGCCAACCCGCAGCTGCTGGTGGCCGCCAACGACGACAGCTACGAACCGCAAGCGGCCGAAGTGTTCACCCTGAGCCGTCATGACGTGCATCTGGGACTGAAAGCGGACAACAAGGAGGCCGCCATCCTGACTGCAGGCCGACTGCTGGCGGAGCGCGGCTACGTGGCGCCCGACTACGTCAACGCCATGCTGGAGCGTGAACAGCTGGTCTCCACCTACCTCGGCGAATCCATCGCCGTGCCCCACGGCACCATCGCCGCCAAGGAGTTTGTGAAGCGTACCGGCATCGTCATCTGCCAGTACCCGGCCGGGGTCGCCTTTGGCGAGGCTGCCGATGAGGTAGCGCGGCTGGTGATCGGTATCGCCGCCCGCAACGACGAACACATGCAGGTGATAACCCGCCTGACCAATGCACTGGATGAACCCGGTCTCATCGACCGGCTGGCCAGCACCACGGATCCCCAGGCCTTCCTGGATCTGCTGGGTGCCGAACAGGCTGCCTAATCATCTTTCATCGTCTTTGGTTCAAGAGGTTAATATCATGAAAACATTGCATTTTGGTGCTGGTAACATCGGTCGCGGCTTTATCGGCAAAGTGCTGGCGGATGCCAGCCATCAGGTCACCTTCGCCGACGTCAACGACACCCTGATCGACCAGCTCAACCACCGTCAGGAGTACAAGGTCCATGTGGTGGGGGCAGATCAGAAGCTGGATGTGGTGCGCAACGTGGCGGCGGTGAGCTCCGCCGGTCACGAGGTGATCGCCCGCATCATCACCGCCGATCTGGTCACCACCGCCGTCGGCCCCAACATTCTGGACAAGATTGCCAGCACCCTGGCCAAGGGGCTGCAGGCCCGTTTCGATGCCGGCAACCTGACTCCGCTCAACGTCATTGCCTGCGAAAACATGGTGCGCGGCACCAGCCACCTCAAGCGGGAGGTACTCAAGTACCTGCCGGTCGCGTATCATGCCACGCTCGAATCCTGTATCGGCTTCGTCGACTCGGCGGTGGATCGCATCGTGCCGCCCGCCGCGGCTGCCAACGATGATCCGCTGGAAGTGACGGTCGAGAGCTTCAGCGAGTGGATCGTCGACCAGACCCAGTTCAAGGGGGAGCTGCCACAGGTGGCGGGCATGGAACCCACCGACAACCTGATGGCCTTCGTCGAGCGCAAGCTGTTCACCCTCAACACCGGCCACATCGTCACCGCCTACCTCGGCAAACTGTGGGGCTACCGCACAGTGCGCGAGGCGATCGAGGATCCGGTGATCCGCAGCAAGGTACGCCGCGCCATGGAGGAGAGCGGTGCCGTGCTGGTAAAACGCTACGGCTTCGACCCGCGCCTGCACGCCGCCTACATCGAGAAGATCCTGGCCCGCTTCGCCAACCCCTATCTGGTGGACGAGATTGACCGGGTCGGTCGTCAGCCACTGCGCAAGCTGGCGGCGGGAGATCGACTTGTGAAGCCGCTGCTGGGCACCCTGGAGTACGGCCTGCCCAACGAGCAGTTGCAGGAGGGGATCGCCGCGGCGCTCCACTATCGCAATGCCGATGACCCGCAGGCGGTGGAGCTGCAAGCCCTGCTGGCGGAGCTGGGCCCGGCCAAAGCGCTGGCCCGCGTCACCGGACTGGATGAAGAGAGCGAAGTGGTTCGCGCCATCGTCGCCCGTTACGAAACCCTGTAATGACCCTGCTTGCGGCGCATTCAGCCACCACTGATAGCGCGCCAAGCGCTTGAATGGCAAGGGAATGTGCCCCATATGATAAAAACCGGGAGAGAGGCTGACTCTCTCCCTGTCAGCTGGACCCAATGCACCTATGACCACACACCAGGAAGATGAAGTACTGGAACGACTGAACGAGCAGGATGGCCCCCGCGGCTTCTTCCTCGAAGCCGTGACCATCCTGGAAGAAGCGGTCGACTCCCTGATGCGACGCGCGTTTCGTCAGGAGGAGTATGCCGTCAAATACGCCATCGAACCCCTGCTCAACCAGAGCGGCCCCCTCGGCCAGCTGGAGGTACGCCTCAAGCTCATCTTCGCCCTCGGCCTCATCTCCCTTGAGCGCTATCAGGATCTGGAAGCCTATCTCAAGATCCGCGACTTTCTGGTGCGCGACCCCAAGGATTACCGCTTCAGCGACAAGCCGATCCGCGATCTGCTCGACCGCCTGCACGGGGTCAATCAGGGCGGCATGATGAAGCTGGCCCCCCCCGCCGGCGAAGAGGATTGGGCCTTCTACCAGATGCAGCTCAACCGGCTCGATCAGATGGTGCGCTCCGCACTGGTACTGGCGCTGGCCGACTGTGTCGGCGAGCTCCACAAGGAGAGCCCCATCTAATCCGGCCCCAAGGCCACCCCATCACCACGGTTGGCGTCTGGCTGGCACCCTTCACACCACCGCCAGCCACCATGACGCACGCTCCTTCGGGTGTCAATCTGACCAACTTAGCCACTACACTAGCTCCATACTCACTGCCTGAATCGAGGTCTGCATGATTGCCCTCTCTCTGGCCGGGATCGCCCTGGTCTCCGTGCTGGCCCAATGGCTTGCCTGGTCGCTGCGGGTGCCCGCCATCCTGTTTCTGCTGCTCACCGGCCTGACTCTGGGTCCGGTCAGCGGCCTGCTCGACCCCGATGCCCTGCTCGGGGATCTGCTGTTTCCGCTGGTCTCCCTGTCGGTCGCCATCATCCTGTTCGAAGGGGCATTAACCCTTCATCTGGCCGAGCTCAAGGGGATCGGCAAGGTGGTGCGCAATCTCTGCTCCACCGGCATGCTGGTCAGCTTCGCCGTCATCGGCAGCGCCGGTTACTTCCTGCTGGGGCTGGACTGGCGGGTCGCCACCATGCTCGGCGCGGTGCTGGTGGTAACGGGCCCGACGGTGATCGCCCCCATGCTCAACGTGATCCGCCCCACCCGGGAGGTGGACCGTATCCTGCGCTGGGAGGGGATCGTCATCGACCCTATCGGCGCCCTGTTTGCGGTGCTGGTGTTCGAGGCGGTACGCCTCGGCAGTCAGGGAGATCTCATCAGCCATACCCTGCTGGCGCTGGGCAAGACAGTGCTGGTCGGTTCCCTGATCGGGGTGGCAGCAGGCTGGCTCACCACCCTGCTCATTCGCAAGGACTGGCTACCGGTCAGCCTGCACAAGTTCGGCGTGCTGGCGCTGGTGCTGCTCACCTTCAGCCTCTCCAACTGGCTGAGCCACGAGTCCGGTCTGCTGGCGGTGACCGTGTTCGGCATCTGGCTCGCCAATCAGGAGGGGCTGGATCTGGAGGAGGTGCTGGCGTTCAAGGAGGATCTCGCGGTCATCCTTATCTCCAGCCTGTTTATCCTGCTGGCAGCGCGCCTCGATCTGGCCCAGCTCTGGCAACTCGGCCCCATGGTGCTGGCGCTGCTCTGCGTGGTGCAATTCGTGGCGCGTCCGCTCTGTATTCTGGTCTCGACCTGGGGCTCGGATCTCTCTTGGCGAGCTCGCGCCCTGCTTAGCTGGATCGCCCCGCGTGGCATAGTCGCGGCGGCAGTCAGTGCCTCGTTTGCCATCAGCCTGCATCAGGCCGAGATCCCCGATGCCGACAAGCTGGTACCGCTGGTATTTGCGGTGATCATCTCCACCGTGGTGTTGCAGAGCCTCACCTCGGCACCGCTGGCCAGCCTGCTCAAGATGCGCCAGAGCGCCCCCAACACCTGGCTCATCATAGGGGCCAACTCGGTGGCGCGGGCCATTGGCAAGGCGCTGGCGGATCAGGGGGTGCCGGTACAGCTCTGCGATCCCGCCTGGGAGTTCTGCAAACAGGCGCGGATGAGCAACCTCCCCTGCTACTTCGGCAACCCCCAGTCGGAACATGCCGAGCTGCACCTGCCGCTTACCAGCATCAGTACCGTGCTGGCACTCTCCCCCAACCGCCACAACAACGCCCTCGGGGTGCTGCACTTTGCCCACCTCTACGGCGAGGAGCAGGTCTACTCCCTGCGATCCAGCGAGCAGCACGGCAAGGCCAACCGGGAGAGCGCCACCTTTCGCGCTCGCCAGAACCTGTTCGGCCCCGACATCAACTATGCCAAGCTGAGCAGCCTGCTGAGCCGGGGCGGCCAGATCAAGGCGACCCGCCTGAGCGAGACGTTCGACTGGGCCCAGTATCAGACCGCCAATCCCGGCGCCATCCCGCTGTTCATCATGGATGGCAAGGGCAAGCCCCAGATCGTTACCGGCCCTGTCACCCCGCAGGCGGGTGAGCTGCTGATCGCCCTGCAGCCACCCAGAGAGCAGGGTGCCGAATGAGCGAAGCCAACCACAATCCGCTGATCGCCCCTCTGCTGGTGCTATTGCAACAGGCGGCGGGAAGCTACAAGGTGCATGAACTGATGGCCGCTCTGCGCCAGCAGGGGGAGATCCCCCGGCTGGCCGACGATGAGCAGCTGCAGCTGTTTCGGGTCAACTTCCTGATCATGAACGCCCTCTACCAGTTGCAGGCCGAGCTCTGGCAAGAGGGATGGTGGCTGGTAATCAGCACCCTGGATATCCGGCTCGAACCGCTGGCCGGGAATCAGGAGGCCAACCACGGCTTTGCCCTTGGCGAAAATCTGCGTAGCTACTATCTCGACTGGCAGGTGTTCTGGCAGACCGACCGTGCCGAAGTTGAAGCCCTGCTCAACCGCTTCTGGCGCGCTTATGACGGTGAGGGGCACAAAGCCGAGGCGCTGGCCCTGTTCGGGTTGAATGAGGGGGCGAGTCAGGAGGCGATCCGCCGCCGCTGGCGGGAGCTGGCATTGCAGCACCATCCGGATCGGGGTGGTAATGCCGAGACTTTTATCCGTATCCGCTGGGCCTGGGAGGTCCTGCGGGGATGATCCGGTTGCCGTCCGCACAAAGAGAGGCATAGACTGGAGCTGAATCCCCCTTCACAGGAGAGCATCATGACAGTCAGTGAACTTCGCAAGCTCTATCAACAACAGATCCTGCAAGAGGCCGAAATACTCCACGACGTGGCCATCCCCGGCTGGATCATCGAATTCAGAGGCAATGATGGCGCCCTCTACGAGCTGACCGATACCCTAGGCTGCCCGGTCAGTTTCGATACGGTCGAGCAGGCCCGCGATCATGTGCATCTGGTAGCTGACTGCCCGATGCAGGTAGAACACCTCTATCGCTTCTTCGAACGTTAACTCAAACCGTCACATCTCACCCCTAGCCCCGGTGAGGCTTGTACCAGGCATATAGTCAGAACGTGCCTGCCACAGGCCTCCCCAGAAACAACCGCTTCGATTTACTCGTGTTGCAGAGTGCAAGTTGCACGCTATCTGGCATAGACAGCCATAAATCTGGCTATGGAGTGGCTATCTCTATGGTCACATGAACCAGCTCTTCATGTATCGCCAACCGCGCGCGGATCTCGCTGGCGGAGACAGGTGCCGCCATCAGCAGGGAGAGCACGCAGGCATACTGCTGCTGGCCCACCCGCCAGACGTGCAGATCGCGGATCTCGGCATCCGGCAGGTCGGCAATCACCTCACGGATCTCACCCACCAACGGGGTATCCATCTCGGCATCCAGCAGCACCCGACCGGAGTCACGCAGCAGACCCCAGGCCCACACCGCCACCAGTACGGCCCCCACTATGCCCATCAGCGGATCCAGCCAGTCGGCCCCCCACAGCATACCCCCCACCAGTGCCAGGATCGCCAGCACGGATGTGGCCGCATCCGCAAGCACGTGGATATAGGCGGCGCGCAGGTTGAGATCCTGATGGCCGTGGTGAGCGTCATGGTCATGATGATCGTGGTCGTGATGCCCATGATGGTGGTCATGCCCATGGCCGTGGTGATGATGGCCGTGATCATCCTTGAGCAGCCAGGCACAGGCCAGATTCACCAGCAGCCCCACCAGCGCGATGGCGATCGCCTGTTGATAGTGGATCGGGCTGGGATCGAGCAGCCTGAACACCGACTCGAACAGCATCAGCCCGGCCACCCCCACCAGCAGGAGAGCACTGGTGAAGCCACCCAGCACCTCGATCTTCCAGGTGCCGAAGCTGAATCTGTGGTCGCGGGCAAAGTGGCGGGCGGCGCGGTAGGCCAGCACCGAGAGGCCGAGCGCCAGCGCGTGGGAACTCATGTGCCAGCCATCGGCCAGCAGCGCCATGGAGTTGTAGAACCAGCCGCCGCCGATCTCCGCCACCATCATGATGACGGTCAGCAGCACGGCCCAGCGAGTCTTCTGTTCGGCCAGCGGATTCCCTTCGTGGACGACGGGTTGGTGGCAGTGGGATGAGGCAAGGGATGACATGGATTTCTCCTGAGGACGACAATGCAATATACTATACCCCAGTATAGTTTTATTGATCGAGAGGATCCTGCATGTCACACACCATTCACGGTAAAAAGAAGCTGCTGGCACGGGTACGTCGCATCAAGGGACAGGCCGGTGCGCTGGAGCACGCGCTGGAGCAGGAGAGCGACTGCGCCGCCATTTTGCAGCAGATCGCGGCCATTCGCGGTGCCGTCAACGGCCTGATGCTGGAGGTGCTGGAAGGGCACATGCGTGAGCACCTGGGCGCCGAAGAGGCGACCCCGGCCGAGCGGCTGGAAGATCTGGATCAAGTAGTGCGGGTATTGCGATCCTATCTGAAGTAGGACCGGTGAATGAGGCTGCAGGCGACCCCGCATCATTCCGTTTACGGCTGTGTGGCGTCTGCCCGCCAGCCCCCGTCCCTTTCGGGCTTGAGCCACCGCCAGCTTTGCGCCATGATGTCCAGCCCGGCTGACCGCCGGTTTTACTGGACAGTCAATTTCAAGGATCCCCCATGTTTGAACACGTCGATGCCTATGCTGGCGACCCCATCCTGACGCTAGTCGAGACCTTCCACAAAGACACCCGCGAGCAGAAGGTGAACCTGGGGATTGGCCTCTATTACGACGAGCAGGGCCGCATTCCGCTGCTGGCCTCGGTACAGCAGGCCGAAGCCCAGCGCGCCGCCGCGCCAGCCCCGCGCCCCTACCAGCCGATGGAAGGCGCCGCCAACTACCGCACTGCGGTGCAGCACCTGCTGTTTGGTGCCGACCATGAAGCGGTCAAGGCGGGACGTATCGCCACCATCCAGACCATCGGCGGCTCGGGCGCGCTGAAGATCGGCGCCGATCTGCTCAAGCGCTACTTCCCGACCTCCGAGGTATGGGTCAGCAATCCCACCTGGGATAACCACAAGGCGATGTTCGAAGGCGCCGGCATCAAGGTGCACGACTACCCCTACTACGATGCGGCCACCGGCGGCGTGCAGTTCGATGCGATGGTCGACTGCCTGAGCACTCTGCCGGCGAAGAGCATCGTGCTGCTGCACCCCTGCTGCCACAACCCGACCGGGGTGGATCTCTCCCGTGCCCAGTGGGATCGGGTGATCGCGCTGGTGGTCGAGAAGAACCTGATCCCCTTTATGGATATCGCCTATCAGGGCTTCGGCGACGGGCTGGAAGAGGATGCCTATGCCATTCGCGCCATGGTGGCCGCCGGCGTCAGCTTCTTCGTCAGCAACTCCTTTTCCAAGAACCTCTCCTTCTACGGCGAGCGGTGCGGCGGCCTGTCGGTCATCTGCAAGGATGCCGAAGAAGCCAGCCGCGTACTGGGTCAGATGAAGGCCACCGTGCGTCGCAACTACTCCAGCCCGCCCACCCACGGTGGCCAGATCACCGCGGCTGTGATGAGCCAGCCCGAGCTGCACGCCATGTGGGTCGACGAGGTGACCGAGATGCGCACCCGCATCAAGGCCATGCGCCAGAAGCTGTTCGAGGTGCTGAGCGCCAAGGTGCCGGGCCGCGACTTCAGCTACTTCATCAACCAGCGCGGCATGTTCAGCTACACCGGCTTCACCCCGGAGCAGGTGGACAGGCTGCGCGAGGAGTTCGCCGTCTATCTGGTGCGCTCCGGCCGCATGTGCGTGGCGGGCCTCAACAGTCGCAACGTCGACTACGTAGCCGACGCCATGGCGGCGGTGCTCAAGGGCTAATCCGCACTAGCCCCGCTTTGGCGGGGCTTTTTTGTCTTGTCTCTTCCCTTCGCTTGTGGAGTACTTATGGATCTGATCGCACTCTCTCGGCTGGGAGGTCGCCATCTGGTCACCCTGCATCTGCTGCTCGACAACCAGAGCGTCACCCGCACCGCCGAGCGGCTCTGCACCACGCCTTCCACCGTTAGCAAGACCCTCAACCAGCTGCGGGGTCTGCTGGGGGATCAACTGCTCTACCGCCAGGGCAACCAGCTGCTGCTCACCCCCATGGCCGAGCGACTGGCTCCCACCCTGCACCGGTTGTTGGGGGAGCTGAACGGCCTCACTCGCCAGAATGCCTTCAACCCCCAGCAGTGGCAGGGCTGCTTGCGGCTGGGATTGCGCGAGAGCGTGATGACCTGGCCGGTGGGCCCCATTCTGGGTCAGCTGATGAAAGAAGTGCCGGGCATGGTGCCGGAGATCTGGAACAAGGATGAGCAGGGGCTGGAGGCGCTGGCAGCGGGCAAACTCGACTTCGTGATCCTGCCCCATGACCAGAGCCAGCCGTTACCGCGCCAGCCCGGGCTGGTGTGGGAGACCCTGCGGGAAGAGAAACTGGTCTGTCTGCTGCGCAAAGACCACCCGGCGCTGGCCAAGCCCTGGGATCTCGATGCCTACCTGAGCTGGCGCCATATCGCCATCCGGGATCAGGAGCTGGCCAACCCCTTCTTCGAGCAGAGCCTTGCCCAGCAACAGGTGCGTCGCCAGATTGGCGCCACCCTGCCCGATTTTGCCAGCGCGGCGGCCCTGCTGCCCCAGACCGATCTGATCCTCACCGCCATCGGTGGCTGGGCGGCATGCATCGCCAGCCAGCCGGATCTGGAGCTGCGTCCGGCACCGTTCGATTACGGCAAGGTGAGTCACAGTCTGGTCTGGTATGGCCCGGCCGGTGATGGCTCGGCCCGCCACTGGTTCCGCCAGCGGATCCTGCAACTGGGTCGCGAGCTGGTCGAGCCCTGAGCCAGGTGACAGCGAGAAGAGATGGATGTTTCGCCACGGCGAAACATCCACGGCAATGAGGGATCAGGGACGCTTGGTATAAATGGGACTGGGGAAGGAGGCGACGTTGCTACCCAGATCCGTAATGCGGGCAGCCCCCTGCTTTTTCACCTGATCGATGCGTAACACCTGATGCATGGGGATAAGGGTGTGACGCACATCGGCAAATTCGCTCTTGAGCTTTTCATGGCTGGGATCGACGATAAGCGCCGTGTGGTTGTCCCAGACAAAATCGGCGATCTCGATAAATCCAAACAGTTGGCCCTGATTCACCTGGCGCACATAAACCTCATAGCGCTCGTTGTGGCAAATAAACTGAACCCGATATAACGCCTTGCTTTCACTCATGATTTATCTGTGATGGAGGAGGGACGGATGGGCAATATCATAACGAGCCCCAAGGCCCCCTCCAATAGACAGAAGTCACAGTTGTGTGCTTTTACTACACAGCAAGGGAATCGATCAGACCTCTTTAGATCAGCGGTGGCAAGGTCACCGCCCCCACTCCCGCAGCACGCAACCGACTCGCCAGCCACTCCAGCTCGCTGCGGGTCGCCTCTGGCCATTGCGCCGCCTCCCCCCGCACCCCGTGGTGGCGAAAACCGTTGAGGCGAATGGGCACAGGCCCCAGCTGCTGCAAGAAGGCGGCGAGATCCGCGTCCAGCTCACCATTCGCATCCAGAAAATCGCTCTTGCCCGGCACGTGGAGCAGCCGCAGTTCGGTCAGCTTGCTGTGACTTGCCAGCAGTTGCAGCGATGCCAGCACCCGTTCGCGGCTGTAACCGGTCAGCGAGAGGTGTACCGAGTCACGCCACCCCTTGAGATCGAGCATGGCACCATCGAGCATCGGCAATAGCCGCTGCCAGCCGGTTTCGGCCAGCGAGCCGTTGCTGTCGAGCAGGCAAGTGAGATGGGCCAGATCCGGCGCGGCCTTGATGGCGGTAAAGAGCGCAACCACGAAGGGGAGCTGAGTAGTCGCCTCACCGCCTGAGACAGTAATCCCGCTCAGCAAGGGGCCGTAGCGGCGCAGCAGGGCCAGCACCTCGGCCACCGTCATGCTGGCGGTCTTGGGATTGGCACTGCGCGGGCAGACATCCAGACAGGCGTCGCAATCGGTGCAGAGCGCCTCCTGCCAATTAACCTTACCTTCGCTCATGGAGAGGGCGCCACTCGGACAGACCGCAAGGCAGTCGCCGCAATCGTCGCACAGCCCTATGGTGTGCGGGTTATGGCAGCCGGGGCAGCGAAAGTTGCACCCCTGCAGAAACAACACCAGCCGGTTGCCCGGCCCGTCGACACAGGAGAACGACAGCACCCTGCTCACCAGGGCGCTGCGTGTTGGCAAGACATCAGCCATCGGTGCGAACTCAATACTCGCCGATGGTCGATTCGTGGGCGACTACCCGCGGAGCCCGCTGACGAATGGCGGTCACTTCACTCGCCTCGGCACCGAGACAGGTGGTCTGCAAGCGCGATCCCTCCTCTGCGAAGCGAGCCACGTCGCTCTTGCGGATCATGTAGCCGGTCACCCGCACCAGATCGCTGTCGGCCACGTTGGCGGTGAACTCGCGCATGCCGATAGCGAGCGCCCCCTTGCAGAGCTGCAGCAGTGCCTGCGGGTTCTGGCGGATGGTGGGATCCAGCGTGAGGATCTCGCTGATCCCCGAATGGTAATAAGTGTGGTGCGGCGCCAGCGCCAGCACATGGCTGGCCGGATCCGGCTCCTGCCCGTAGGGGATGCGCACCCCGGGGGTGACTGCCACATCGATGCTGAGGCCACCTTGCGAGTGCAGCAGGGCGCGACCACCCCAGGCATGGGTTTGCGGCGTCGCAGTGACATATTCCGAGAGCTGGGCCGAGATGCGATAGCCAAGCTGGTTCGCCTCCTCGCCGTGACCATAGCGATCCGGCAGATTCTCTTTATCCATCAGGATATTGACCGCTTCCGCCATGCCGTAGATGCCGAACATGGGGACGAAGCGATCCTCATCCAGCAGCCCCTCTTTCACCAGGAAGCTGTTGAAGAAGCCGGACTCCTGATGCAAGAAAGCGGCCCGCGCTTCGATCAACTGGGAGGCCAGACGGCAGTAGTGGGGCAGCAGGCAGCCGAGGAAGTCATCGATCCCCTGGCACTGCTCGGCGACCCGCTTGAGGGAGATACGCACCAGGGTATTGGCGCCACCGGCCTGCGGCAAGGCGTTGTAACAGCTGACGATGCCAAAACCACGCTGGTCAAAGGTATCGCGATGGATCGGGTAGTTGGCGATGTGCGGCTTGCTGCACTCGGCGATGTTCTTCACAGCCTGTAGCAGCAGGCTGTCCGGGGTCTGCTCCGGATCGTGGAAGAAGGTGAGGTTCGGCGCCACCTGCTTGAGCTCGTTGTCGATGCGCAGGATCAGGCGGCAGATGCGGTTGTCATCAGGCCCGATGTTGACGTGCATGAAGGCGTCCGGCAACACCCGATCCAGATAGACCCAGAACCCCTTCAGCTTGCGATAGAGGCTCTCGTCATCCAGTTCGCCGACAAACGGCAACAGCAGATGGTCGAGCCGTCCCAGCCAGACCGGCATGCCGGTGACGGAGGGGACATGGTGATAGAGGATGCGCAGGGCGTTGAGCGCCTCGTCGAAATCCTGCGGCGCCGTCAGCTCCAGCCAGGCAGAGCCCTGAGTCAGGAATTTTTCATAGTCCGGCAGCACATAACGCGGCTTGTAGGGGGCATGCCCTTCGAACATGTCGCAGATAAATCCCTGCTCCATCGCCTCGGCGACTGCGGCAGGCAGGTCGGGGTAGGGCAACGCATTCTCGGCGGCCAGCGCCAGTGCGTGGCTCTTCTGAGCAGCGGAGAGATGGGGATCGCGCACGATGCGCTGACAGGTTTCGGTCAAAGACATGGGACACTCCTTCACGGACAGAGCACATATCCTCACCATTTGCAGGCTTTTTTTGAAGTGACATTCACAACAATGCGAATGTCTCAAAAAGACATCCGTTAAAGGGGATCACAACCAGAACAGAACGGGGGCCTTGTCTGCCGACAAGGCCCCCGTTGTGCGGATCAGGGCTCGATGATGATGGGCGTACCCGGGTCAATGGCATTCCAGAGCTCATCCATCTCGTGGTTAAGTACCGCAATACAACCGTTGGTCCAGTTGGAGGGCTGTACCCGACGGTTACCCATCCGGTTAAGCTGACCATGGATCATGATCATGCCACCCGGGTTCACCCCCAACTCATTGGCGCGCTTGATATCGTCCAGATTCGGGTAGTTGATATGTATCGCTTTATAAAAGCCGGAGTTGCTCTTCTTGTAATCCAGGGTGTAGCGCCCCTCCGGGGTACGTTGATCCCCTTCCCGCTGCTTGTGCCCCTTGGGCGCCGGGCCCAGTGCAATCCAGTAGCGCTTCAGTTCCTTGCCATCCTTCATCAGGGTCAGGCTATAGGTCGACTTCTTGACCACCACCAAATCGGCTTTTTCGGTAAAGGCAAAACTCAATGCGGGCCAAAGCCCCAACAAACACAGTAATACGGCTCTCATTCCATCCCTCGACAAGCCTCTGGTGCGGGCTTTTCTTGTTACCAGATCATCTGAACGATGCCCGCCGAGCGGCGAGCGAGCGCCATGATATTGGATCGCCATCAATACTCAATATGCCCGGCAAAACATATCTTGCCGCAGCAAGGCCATCTTCCTTGAACGCCGTCATTTGACATTGGTAATTAACAGTTAAAACAACAAGATACAAAAAATTATCGCGCTGGCACCCGGGGCAATGATCGGCGAAGATAACACTCCACTCCCCGACAGGATCATGCCATGCGCTCTTCGTGCCGCCTCGCCACCCTGCTGTTCTCGCCACTCTCGCTCTGGCTGCCCGCCAGTGTCGCCGCCGATGCACTCTGGCTGCGCGAGCCCGCCCTCTCCCCCGATGGCAAGCAGCTTGCTTTCACCTGGCAGGGGCGCATTTTTGTCGCCAGTGCCGGGGGTGGCCCCGCCACGGCGCTCACCGGCAGCGACTACCTGAGCCAGCGGCCAATCTGGTCGCCGGATGGCAAACAGCTCGCCTTTGCCGCCAATCTCTACGGCAACGAGGATGTGTTCGTGGTGCCTGCCAACGGCGGCGAGATGGTGCGCCTCACCCGCGATTCGCGCACCGATCTGCCGCAAGCCTTCAGCGCCGATGGCAAACGACTGCTGCTGAGCAGCCAGCGCCTGGGTGCGCCCGATGCCGACCATTTTATCGCGGAAGGCTACCAATGGGGCGAGCTCTACTGGACCCCGATCACCGGCGGCACCTTGCAGGCCGATCTGCCGCTGCCTGCAACTCTCGCCCGCCCCCACGGGGAGCGGCTCGCCTATCAGATGCCCGCGGCGGATCAACCCTTTCGCAAGCATCAGCACTCGTTTGCGGTGCCCCGTCTCTGGTTGTTTGATGGCAAGCAGCACAAGCAGCTGACCGAAGATCGAGTGGCGGCCACCGATCCGGTCTGGAGCGACAAGGGAGATACCCTCTTTTACCTGAGCGAGCGCAGCGGCGATTTCAACGTCTGGCGTCGGGATCTCGCCAGCGGCAAGGAGCAACAGCTGACCCACTATCAGGGCCATCCGGTGCGGGGGCTCAGCGCCTCTCGCAATGGCGATCTGGTCTGGTCATGGCTGGGTGAACTCTATCGCCTCGATGCCGGTAGCAGCGAGCCACGCAAGCTGACCCTCACCCCGCAAGTGGCGAGCACGCCGGATGAGGCGAGCGAGACCCTGACCCTGGCAGACGAAGCGCTGGTCAGCGAAGAGGCGGACGAGCAGATCCTGGTGAGCGAGGGCAACCTGTTTGCCGTCGACCCCGAGCGGGAGCGGGTGCGCCAGCTGACCCGCGATCCGAGCGAGCAATCCAGCCCCCTCTTCGCCGAGCAGGGCCGCGCCCTCATCTATCTGTCGGAGCAGCAGGGGCACGCTGCCCTCTATCGCCTGCGCAAGGGGGATCCGGATCTGCTGTTCAGCGATCCCGGCACTCTGACCGAGAGCCTGTTGCTGGCGATTCCCGGCAAGGGGATCAGCCGTCCGGTGCTCTCCCACGATGGCAAACAGCTCGCCTTCGTGGTGGATGGCCAGGCCATCCATCTGCTGGATCTGGCGAGCAACAAGCAGCGGGAGCTGGTGCCTGCCAGCTTCAACCCCTCGCGCCACGAGGTGCATCTCGCCTTTGCCCCCGACTCCCGCCATCTGGCGCTCACCTTCCGCCCCGATGCGGCAGAGCAGGAGATCGCGGTGATCGACACGGCCAATCCCAAGGCCAAACCGGTCAATGTCAGCCTCAACGGCTATCAGGATGGGCAACCGGGCTGGAGCCAGGATGGCGCCATCCTCTACTGGCAATCGACCCGATTTGGCGCACTGGGGCCCGATGGCGAGCCCCTCGTCACCAACCTGCTCGGCATTTACAGCAGCCGCGCCGCCAGAGCCGATGCGATTGCCGAACTGGAGCCGCCGAAAGGGGGATACGGATTTGAGAGCGATCGTCTCAACCATCGCGAAGCGCTGCTGCTGCAACCCACCGGCACCCTGCTCGCCAGCCGCATCATCGGCGACCAGCTGATCTATCTGGTGGAGGAGATGGGGGTCAACAGCGAGAGCGAGATCAAGGGCTACAGCCAGGATCTGCGCAAGGGCAAAACCAGCGAACTGTTTGGCGAGCAGCCCGGCCCAGCGCTGGCAAGCCTCAACCAGCAGGGCACCCTGGCGACCCTGGTGCGGGATGGGGAGATCACCCGGATCCATCTCGACTCCGGCGAGGCCACCAGCGCCCCCTTCGCCTTGCAACCCACCAGCCGCTGGCAGGAACGCATGACCGCCGCCTTCGATCAGATCGCCCGCCTAACCCGGGACGAGTTCTATCTGGACGATATGAACGGGGTGAACTGGGATAGCTATGTCGCCGCTTACCGCCGCCTGCTGCCGGGCATCGGCAACCCGCGGGACTTTGGCAACCTGCTGGCGGAGCTGGCTGGCGAGCTCAATGTCTCCCACACCTGGGGCAGCGGCCCCGCCCCCTTCCCGCGCATGGCGGACGAGACCGCCAGCCTTGGCGGCTACTGGCAGGATGGCGAGCCGGGGGTGATGCTCACCGCTCTGCTCTCTGGCGGCCCGCTGGATCAGGAGAGCGATATCGCCCCGGGCGCCCGTCTGCTCGCCATCAACGGCGTCCCGATTGCCAATCTGGCCGAGCTGGATCAGGCCCTCAACCATCAGGCCGGTGCCCGGCTCGCCCTCACCTTCCAGCAGGAGGGCGACAAGCAAACTGACGAGGTAGTGCTCACCGCCATCGACAAGCAGCAGGAGTACCAGCTGCAACAGGATCGCTGGATTGAGAAACGGCGGGAGCTGGTGGCCAGCCTGAGCGGAGGACGGGTCGGCTACGTCTATCTGCCGGCAATGAATAGCGAGGTCTACGATGCGGTGGTGGCGGATGCCCTCGGCAGGCAGCGCAATCGCGAGGCGCTGATCGTCGATGTCCGCTTCAACAGCGGCGGCTATCTCGCCAATACCCTGGTGGAGTTTCTGACCGGCAGCGGCAGCACCAAGGGAATGGCCAGCAGTTGGCCCCGTCAGGGCAAGGGTGAAACCGACGCCGCCACTCGCCAGTGGACCAAGCCCTCGGTGGTGCTGGTGAACGCCGCCAGCTACTCGGAAGGCTCCGCCTTCCCCGAGTACTACCGCGCCCTCAAGGTCGGCCCCATCGTCGGCGATCCGGTGCCCGGCACCGGCACCATGGTCTACAGCCACGACTCCCGGCTGATCCCGGGGCTCTCCTACGGCATTCCGACCCTGGGGCTGCGCAAACCGGACGGCACCTTCTACGAGAATCGGGAGCTGATCCCGGACCAGCAGGTGCCCCTCACTCCGGCCGACATGGTGGCTGGACGCGACCCGCAGCTGGAGGCGGCGGTACAAGCCGCCCTCAAGCAGTTGCCAGCCAGCGCCAAATAACGGCGCCCATCTAGCTCAACGAAAGCGAAACAGCTCGCGATGCAGATGCCCGTCCGGCAACAGCCGGATCAGGGCATCTGCCATCCCCTCCGGCCCGCAAAACCACACCTGCTCGGGCGCATCCTGCGCGATGCGAGCCAGATCCAGCCGCCCGGCCGCCTTGTCCAGATGCAGCTGATAGCACACACCGGTGCGATGACAGAGCTCGGCCAACCGTCGGTGGTAGACAGCCCCCGCCAGATCCGGCGCGCACTGGATCAGGGTGATCCCCTCGCCGCGCTCACCACGGGCAGCCAGCCCCTCCAGCCAGGCAACAAACGGCGTGATACCTATCCCGGCTCCCAGCCAGAGGGCTCGGCCTCCCCCTTGCGGCGCAACAAAGGCGCCATAGGGGCCGGTCACCACCACTCCATCCCCGACGCGCGCCTCTGCCACCAGCTGACGGGTATGATCCCCGAGCGCCCGCGCCGCGATCACCAGCTGGCGCCGATCCGCCGACACCCGCACCAGGGTAAAGGGGTGCGGCCCCTCTTTGGCGTCAAATTCGAAAAAGGCAAACTGACCCGGGCGGTAATGGGCGAGCGGCCGCTCCAGCTGCATGGTCAGCTCGCAGGTGTGATCCGCCAGCGCCCGCACCGCAATGACCCGGCCCGGATGGCGATCCCGCGTCCCCACTTGTCCCAGCAGGGAGTAGAGGGCCCCGATAGCACCGATCCCGCCGCTCAACCAGATCGATACCCCAACCGGCGTCATGGCTCCCACCTGAGGAAGCAGGCAGAGCCCATGTCCCCACCCCGCCAGATAGATGAGCGGGGCCAGCCGGTGGATCAGCCGAAAACGGCCATAACTCACCAGCGCCAGCAAGCTCACCACCACCAGCGCGATCAGCAGATAGAAACTCCACTCCCCCAGGGTATTGCCAAGGGCATGGAGCGAGATGCCATTGCCTGCTCCTGCACCAGCTGCGGCCGCGCTGGCCCCACGCCGCGCGGGACGGCTCAGCCAACCCGCCGAGACCGCCCACTTGGGCGCCTCCACCACCAGCCAGTGGGCGGTCAGCGCCAATGCACCACCGATGGCCGTCTGGCGGTGCAATCGCAACATCCGGTCCAGACCGCCACACCACACCTCCAGCCGCGGCAAGCGCAGCGCCAGCAACAGCGAAATCGCCATGTAGATCATCCCCAGCAAACCCGTCAGCAGCAACATCTCATGGCGCCAGGGCCACACCCCGTTAGCATCCCCCGCATAACCGAGCCACCAGACCCCGACCGCCAGCAGTGGCAACAGCCACCAAACCCGTTTATCCGTCATAACATGCTCCCTGGTTCCATCGCGGCAGGGCCTCATCTCCCTGCTCATGGCACCATTGCACACCCGTCCGGTCACAAGACTTTGCCAGAGGGGGAAGCTTGTGTGGCAATGTGTGACAAACGGAAACAAAAGAGGGGCCGACTGGCCCCTCGTGATCACCCTTGTTGGCTCGCCCCTCTTCACAGGAGATGGCGCACAATCCACCTCCGCTGTGATTGACGACCCGCCAGCAAAAGGAATCAAATGGGGATGTTACATATCTGCGGCGGAAAACCTGCAGCCCACTCTTCCGGACAAGGAGCCCCCTTGCTTTCATCCACCGAACAACGCTACTGCCCGAGTTGTCAGCGCGAGACCAACCATGTCGTGGTGCTGGTCGACAAAACCTTTGGCCAGCAGCTGACACCGGAGCAAAAGCGCAAAGCGTTTATCAAGGACTTCATTACCGGCTGGGCCGCCGGCCCCTTTCTGGCCAACATGGATCGCTTTGAACGACATGCCATCTGCGAACATTGCGGAAATAAAGTCATTGATGAATGAAAAAGGGAGGGGCAATTGCGGGCTTCCATACACCAGCCACCTTTTATGGCCGAAACCCAAAAGAAGGCGTTGCGATTCAGGATCACAACGCCATAGACGTCAATCAAACAACACGGTCACCGGCAACCCTTCCACTTGCAGGTTCGGGGGTAATTTTTCATCCAGCGAGAGTGCGACCTTGAGGGTTGCTTTCTCCCCTTCAAACGGTGCGGCTAACTGAGCCGGCAACTTGTCCGCCAGCTCGACCTGTCTGGCGACCCTGGCAGCCAGACGCTCCCCGCTGGGCAGCTTGACGACAGCCTTGTGTCCAGGAGCCATTGAAGAGAGATATTTGGGCTGCACATAGGCTATCACCAGCGGGTCTTCTCGCTTCGAGATAAGTGCCAGAGGAGCCCCCGAGAATACCCAGTCCCCCTCCTGTACCAGCACATCTGAAACCTTGCCAGTCGCCGGAGCTCTTGGCTGTTGATGGTACGCCATCGCTTCCATCTCGGTCAGCTCCTGATCGAGCAAGTGACGAGCACTGGCTAGCGGTCCGGTCAGTTGGTCCTCACTGATTTGCAGTTCCTGCGCT
This sequence comes from Aeromonas sp. 602200, assembly GCF_049173895.1. Lineage (NCBI taxonomy): Bacteria > Pseudomonadati > Pseudomonadota > Gammaproteobacteria > Aeromonadales > Aeromonadaceae > Aeromonas > Aeromonas sp. 602200. The sequence continues at coordinate 36,192 of NZ_JAAKSL010000010.1, read as the reverse complement.
ATCTTCTCTGCCCTTGCCTTCTGCAGAGCTATGCGTGACTGAGTCCAATTCAGCAGGGCCGTTGCGTACTCTGCACTGGATACCAGCTTCTCTTTTTTATAACCGGCATACTCCTGATAGATGACCTCCTGCTCCCGGCTCCCCCGTTCGGCAATACCAATCTGTTCGTCCAGATTGCGCAAGATAGCCTGTTCAGCCTCAGCCTTGCTCAATTCGATGGCCGCTCTGCGCGCTTTTCGTTCCGCCATGTTGGCCTTGAGGGTTGGAGATTCGAACTGCATCAGGGCATCGCCTTGTGACACCCCCTGGCCGGGAGCCGTGTAGATGTGTCGAATAAAGCCATCCCCATTGGCAACAACCAGTTGCGGCTCGGTGGTAATGATGGCTGGCGCCTGGGTCAGCCACCACTCGCGCCCCAGATACCACAGCAGAATAATAACGGGACTGAATGCCAGTAACAGGATGAGATACCAGCGAGCCTTGAAGGCGACACGCTTGGCGGGGGCATACAATACCCGGATCCCTTCATCCGACGTGGCATCCTGCTTCTTGGGGGGATTGAATGTGACTTTCATCAGAATTTATTTCCTCGTTTTAATACCCACCAGGGGGCCATGCTGCTCTCTTCATGACCGCGCCGGAACATCTCATTCAACAGTGCGATGGCGCACCACAAGCGCATCAGCAAGGTGTACACCGGGTAAAGACACAACCATGGCAGCAGACGTAGATCTGCCTCCGGGCGTTCAGATATAGCCAGCAAAAACACGGCGAAATTAACCAGGGTAAGAAACAGGTAAACCAGATAGAGACAGATCATCAACGCAGCGACAAACTGCCCCGGATAGCTAAGCACCAACCACCAGCTATAACCCATGACCAGCAGGGGCAGCACCACGTTTTGCGCCACCCCGTAGATCAAGGTAAACAAAAAGGTCTTCCAGCCCAGAATACGGGGCGTCAGGGAGAGCTTGTGCTTGCGCAGATAGAGAAACAGCAGATCTCCATCCCAGCGTAAACGCTGCTTGGCAAGCGTGATCACGTCTGCGGGCGCATCGGTGTGACCGATGGCACGAGGGGCGAACCCTATCTTTAAAGCCGGATGGCGTTTGAGGTAATGCTTAATACGGACCGTCAGATCCAGATCTTCTGCGGTATGGGTATCCCACCCACCAATCTGGCGCAAAAAATCACGACGAAACGCACCGAAGGCTCCCGAGATATTGTTGATGAGGTTCCACTCGCTCAGTCCCGTCTTGCCCCCCTGCATGGAGATCATGTACTCAATGCTCTGCATCCGGGTCAGTACGCCATCGTTCAGATTTCGCACCCTTAATGCCCCTCCCACAGCAGGCACATCAGGATCATCGAAACAAGCCACGATCTCATCGATCATGTTGTTGTCAAAGGAGGTATCTCCATCCGCGTTCATCACTATCTCGCCAGTCGCAGCGGAGAGACCGGCATTGAGAGTGGAGACCCGGCCTCCCCTCTGCCATTTCGGTAGCAGGACCAAACTTCTGTTCTCGCACCCCTCGAATTCACGAACACAATTGAGCGCAGCCTGATAGGTATGCGCGTTGGCCTTGGCGCCATCAATCACAGCAATGATTTCCATTTGACCGCGATAAAGCTGTTCCTTGAGCGTCAATATGGTGGAGCGGATCGCCTCCCCTTCCCCATAACAGGTGATGATGCAAGACACTTTGGGACAGCGCCGAGATCGCGGCAGTTCAGATGCCATGGGAAGCTGGCGCGCATACCATTTCAGGATCCCGGTCAACGTCAGCGCCATCAGTGGCACCTCCATCAACAGCAACATGGGCAACAGCAACAGAATCATCCGGGGAGAAAACTGGAGGCTACCCAGTATCTCTATCAGGATGTAGTGCACCGTATTCATCCACTCATGCATCCGGGCTATCTCCATCCAGCCACTGGCCGAGCCATACCGCTGTATCGTCGCCCAACAGGGCGGGCAAAGGTTGTACTTTCACCGCCAGCGTCAGAGCATCCAGTCCCTCGATGAGATTCAATGCCTGAATGCGCTCCTGCAGAATGCGCCAGTCGTCGGCATCCGTATGCGGCAACAGCAATAACAATCGGTCATCGGCATACTGGCAAACGACATCGGTATCACGGAATAGAGCTTGCAAACGGCTGAGCAGAGCGGCCAGTCGCTGCTGAGTCTTTAGCATGCCCAACTCGGCACGCAACTCAGCCAGATGCTCAACCCGAATAGCCAGCAAGGTATGGCAGCCACCATGGCGTTGCAGCAAGCTATTGTTCCATTGCAGCAACCAGGGGAAGTGCTCCATGGCCATAGGGGTACCCCAGGTCAACGGCAGATGCAGTTGTTGAGTTCCTTCCCGTGCGATGTGGCGGGCCAGCTTGCCGATGCGATATTCATAGATGGGCGCAACCACCAGATCATCGGGTTTGTGCGCCTGGCCACATTCATGGCAACGCGCCTGGACGGCAGCCTCCATAAAACGGGCATGGCATGACAAACAACGGAATTTCTCAAGGGGCCTGTCATAGTCAACACCGATGTGACGCAGAGTCGTGACGCACTTGGGACAACGCAGCACACCCTGTCGCATGAATGCATCCTGATCATCCACGTGCCCGCAGGTGAAGCAGTGCACAGCTGGCTTGGCCTGGATGGCGATATGAGCGCATTCGGGACACACATCGACAAAATTGAGATGTGCCGAGTTGCAACTGTGACAAAGACGTACCCGGTCCACCAGCTGCTCACTCTGCAATAAACGCTCTGCAACCAGCTGCGGGAGGGCATCCCCTGCTTCGCTGCCCAGCAGGCAATCCAGCAGGGGATAGCTGTACCCCTGACGGCAACCAGCCTGCCAACGTGGCAACAAGCGAAAATGGGAGCGAGGCCAGCTGTACCAAGCCAGCTTTTCCATGTCATCCGGATGCTCTCGAGGGGTCAACAACGCCAACCGTTCAAGCATGTCAGAGGCCCGTTCATCCAGCTGTGTCAGGAGACCGTCGGCCAACATGGGAGAGAGCGGGCTCTTCACAACACAAAATACCGGCTGCAAATAGCGTATCGGGTCACGCCGCACAGCCTGCAATACCCTGTCCTGCTCATCTGCAGGCAGGTTGAGCAGTAATACCGGCTGCTGCAATGGATCCCAGCAGGACAGATCGAGAAGTGGCAAGGCAACACGATCCACCGAGCCTCCCAGCAGCGCAATCTGACCGGGGTGTTCACTCGTGCTCATCATGGGGAAATAACCTCTTTCCATTCACTGACAAATAGATACCAAGCCAATAAAACGGACCCGCCTGTTGCCATGCATCGGCAGACTCAGGCAATGTCGCGAGATGCGCATTGCCCTGCACGGACAGCACAACAGCAGTGTCAACGTTATCGACGGATAGCATGAAGCAGGCGAACGCGCAGAAAGAGTTGAGAGCTGACGCCATTTTCATGTGCGGCTCAGCCATCTCGGGGGGAAGAGATCTGAAGCTTTCCGAGCCCGACTCACATCGGGGGTGGCAAGGTGGGCGATTTTGCAGTTGTGGACAATTTAGTCAACCCGGAAAGATGAGAATAACTAGCAGATAGTTGAATGGATCAATCTTTATGCACAAAGATGACTACAAAAAGCACTATTAACAGAAAAAACAAAAGAGCGTAACTCAGTGAATCTACTATCTTGCAGCCTGCAATTCCTATTCATGTTCATATGAATACATATCTGATGGCAAAATGCGGACCCAATCGGCAAGGCGACAAACTATGTCGCGCACCTGCCAATAATATGGCAGCGTCTGCCACGGTTACGACAACGAATAACCATGAAAAGCACAGCCCCCGGCCTGATCACCGGGAGCAGTGCGGATTATTCGGCTGACGCTCGTCGGTAATGATCAACGATCCACGCCTCGAAATCGGCCAGCATGCGGGTTTCCGACTCGTTGTTGTCGGCGATAAGCTCGGCGCCGTGGACCACCCGGATATGGGCATCGAGCGGGCTTCCCTCGCCAGCCGCGGGGCGCTGCTGGGCTGCGGCCATGCAGGCTTGCGCCTGTTGCCACGCCTCAGCGGCGCTCAGGTTGCACGCCTCGGCCAGCGGCACGGCACTGAAGCCTTCACCAGTCAGGCTGCGCAGGGTCTCATCATGAGTCATGCCGTTGCCCGGCCCCCAGTAGTGGGCGGCCAGATCCGGCCCGATGCGCGGGTTGTCGGTGAGGTAGCCATCGCGCTTGAGGAAGCAAGCGCGGGTCTGCTCCACCGCCATCAGCGCCAGCAGGTAGCCGTGATAGGCGCAGGCCGACTCCTGATTAAGGAGGTGCGGAATGGCCAGCAGCGGGCGCGGGCTCTCGACACCGAGGATCTTGCGCTCCCATTTGCGGGCCAGCGCCAGCACAGCCTCGGGAGTACGTTCAGCCTCATCCATGGCGTAGAGATCCCGCTCGAAGTAGGCCACCAGCGCGATCTGACGTTCGTTAAAAGCGCGAAACGGCTGACGGGCGGCGATCATCTCCTTGATAAGCGCATCGGGGATCGCCTCTCCTGCCGCATTTCTGGCGTAGCGTTTGAGCCAGTCGGCATCGTCCAGCAGGCTGTCGCAGAACATCGACTGGGTCTCGGCATAAGCCATAGAGGTGGGCGGAAACTCCTGTGAGAAGCAGGGGGCGTTGCCGGTGACATTGGCAAAATGCGCGGCGTGGCCCCCCTCGTGGAACAGGGTGTTGAGCCCGCTCCAGCCGCTGCCCACCTGCGCCGGATCGGCCAGGCTGGTGAAATTGACCACCGCAGGTATCCACTCCCCCTGCTGGAAGAAGCTCGGCACCGGGCCGTGGCAGAAGCCGTTCTCGTATTTCCCCTCCCGGGTCAGCAAGTCCAGGGTGAGGGTCGCCCCGCGATACTGGATGCCGAGACGACGGAAGCTCTCGACCCAATCCTTCAGCGCCCGCGAGAAGGGCACATAAGGATCGAGCTGGCGGGTTACATCACCACTGATGGCGTAGCGCAGGTTATGGGGCATCAGGGCCGCCTCCCCCTTGGCCGCTTTCAGCTCGGCAAGGCTTTGCTGCAGCCGGGCGTCGGTGCGGGAAATGAAGTCGTCGAGAATGGAGAACAACTGCTCCGGGCTCATCTGCTCGTTCTTGCGCACCTTGTAATCGAAGTAGTCGCGATAGCCCATGGCGCTGGCAAAGCGGTTGCGCAGCGCCACCACCTCGAGAAAACCATTGCCGACCACCCACTGCTCCAGGGTGTGGAACATGGCGAGCGCGCTCTGGCGCACCGCCTCGCTCGGGCTGGCGGCAAGGGAGGTACTGGCGGCGGGTAGGCTACCAGCCACCTGCTGGCCATGCTCATCCAGCAGGGTCAGTTTCAGCCCCTTGCGGCGGGCGAACAGCGCCGCCTCGGCAGCCACCAGCTCATCCATCAGGGCGGCAGCGGCGGGATCTTCAATCACATTGCACTCGAAGAAGGCGATCCAGCCTTGCAGACCGCGCTTGATATCATCCTCGTCGGCCTGCGCCAGCATCTCCCGCAATTCGGGCAGACGGGCCGGATTGGCGCAAAAAGCCTTGTAGGCCTGCTCGGCCGCGGTAAAACCGGCCTGATCGTCGCTGGTGCCCATATAGGTGGACCAGAAGAGATCCTCCTTGCGCCTGTGTACCTGCAGATAGTCGGCGTTGAGCTGGTTGAAGTAATTCCTGGCAATGGAACTCATAAATTCCCTCTTGTTATGGGGTCACCCGCAGCGGGGCCCACTCCTTTTTTAGTGAAATGCCAAATGATTCACACTCTTTGGCAAAAATTGCGCAGGGATGCGCCTGAACACGCTACCAAAAAATGGGGAGTGCTGTCTGCTGGCTATACTGTTGTCAAAACGCTCATTTAAGGGCGCGCGACCACTGGTTAATAGTAAATAAGTTGTTACATCAAGCAATTGGCTGCCGCAGTAACGAGCCATAGAAAATCAACAGGGAATGAGGGTTTCGTCATGTTCAAGCTCGGTGATATCACCGTGAGCCGCAAATTGTTTTTGCTGCTCACGTTGGCGTTTGTCGGTTTTGTCTCGCTGCTGTTCATCTCGGCCAACGCGCTCCAGCGCAATCTGATGAGTGAGCGAGAGGCGCGGCTCAATGCGGTATTAAGCCAGGCCATGAGCCAGATCCAGTTTCTGGCCAGCACCCTGCCTATGGAGCAGGCGCAGCAAGAGGCACGCAAGCTGCTGACCAATATGCGCTTTGACGACAACAACTATCTGTTCGTGATCAATGAGAACCGCCAGATGCTGGTGCACCCCATCCGGCCGGAGCTGGTCGGCCAGACCATGGGGGAAGGAACAGGTGCCACCGCCGGGCAGTTCTGGCTGCAGATGGTCGATATTGCCAAGGGAGGCAAACAGGGCACCCTGCAATATGTCTGGAGCGGCCCATCGGGCGAAACTGCTGACAAGCTCTCCATGGTGTCAGGCTATCAACCCTGGGGCTGGATCCTCGGTTCCGGCATGCTGCTGCAGGATATCCAGCAGACCATCTGGGCCCAGTACATGAAGATGGGTAGCGCCACCGCCATTGTGACCCTGCTGATGGGGCTGCTGGGCTGGCGCATCACCCGCTCCATCGTCTCCCCCCTCAACCAGATCAACAACGCCATGCAACGGGTCGCCCAGGGGGATCTGGTGGTGAGCATCCCGGTACATGGCAAGGATGAGCTGGGCATGGTCGCCCGCTGTACCAATCAGAGTCTCGATGCCATTCGTCACGCCCTGCTGGAGGCCAGTCTGGGTGCCCGCAACGTGGCCGATGCAGCCCTGCGCATCGCCGCCTCCGCCGAGCAAACCAATCAGGCGGTGAGCAGCCAGCGGGATCAGCTGGCCCAGCTCGCCACAGCCATGAATGAGATGAGCGCCACCATCTCCGATGTGGCCGGGCATGCCGAAAATACCGCGCGGGATACCCAGGAAGCGACCGGAGAAGCTGGCCTCGGCAACCGTGACGTTCACGCCAGTGTGCACGGCATCAAGGCGCTGGCTACCGAGGTGGAGCAGGCCACCCTGCAGGTCAACCAGCTCAAAGAGGGGGTCATGCAGATCGGTGAAGTGACCGCCGTCATCAGCTCCATCTCGGATCAGACCAATCTGCTGGCTCTCAACGCCGCCATAGAGGCCGCCCGTGCTGGCGAGCAGGGGCGTGGCTTTGCCGTAGTCGCCGATGAAGTGCGCCAGCTGGCCAGTCGTACCCGCCAGTCCACCGAAGAGATCCAGAGCACCATCGCCCAGTTGCAGCAACGGGCCGTCACTGCTGCCAATGCCATGGATGCCAGCCGAAAACTGGCCGAAAGCAGCGTCAACCAGTCACAACAAGCGGGTCAGGATCTCACTCTGATCGTCAACCATATCCAGCATGTGAGCGACATGGCGACCCAGATCGCTACCGCCGCCGAACAGCAGAGCATGGTGGCCGAGGATATGAATCGCAACGTCAGCGGCATCAACGACTCGGCGCTCGAGATGTCCCAGTCCGCCTCGCAACTGGCGCAGGAGAGCGAACTGCTGGCCGGTCTCTCCCGCAGCCTGGATGAGCGGCTTGCGGTGTTCAAACTGGGCAAGGAGTCCAGCAAGACTCCTATGATGCCAACTCTACATCACTCCAATAGCGAGCAGCGCGCCCGCCATTGATGGCGTCAATCCGTGTCGCCTTGTCACTCGACCTGCCAGCTCGGCTGGCAGGTTTTTTTACGCCGACAACACGCAATCAGCATGCACCTTATCGGCATATTCAACGGTATTCGACGCCATTCACAAATTAGAGAACAATTTAAAAACAGCCAGTTAGAACGTTTTTTGTGCCACCGGATTATGCATTTAAACATTTAACTTCAAATAATTAATCAATGCGGTGCACAATGCTGATGGCCGAACATTTGGCCCATCACTAACCATCTAGTCATTTGGCAAACTGACCGAAAGGTCGGGACGCAAAGCCTCCGGTCTACAGACGTTTTGTCCAGGATAGCGGGGTTGCCACACGCAAGTGTGCATCGGGGAACTCCCTGGCCAACTGACTGCCCACATCTATCGAACAGAGGAATGTATGGCAGCAAAAATCCAACTCAATCACATCGCGGCGGTGCTGGCCCTGCTGGCCAGCGGCAGCGCCCTGGCTCATGGCTACATCAGCCAGCCCGAGAGCCGCAACTACCTGTGCAAAACCGGCGGCAACAGCCAGTGTGGAGGCGTACAGTGGGAACCCCAGAGCGTGGAGGGGCCATCAGGCTTCCCGCAAACCGGCCCGCAGGATGGTCAAATCGCCTCGGCGGGCAGCCCGCGCTGGAGCGAGCTGAACATCCAGACCAGCGACCGCTGGACCAAGCGTGAAGTACAGCCCGGCCCCTTCGCCATCAGCTGGACCTTCACCGCCAACCACGTCACCCGCAACTGGCGCTACTACCTCACCAAGCAGGACTGGAACCCCAATCAACCGCTCACTCGCGACTCGTTCGACCTGACCCCCTTCTGCGTCATCGACGGCAACATGGTGCAGCCGCCCAAGGAGATGACCCATAACTGTGTCCTGCCGGAGCGAACCGGTTATCAGGTGATCCTCGGCGTGTGGGAAGTGGGCGACACCAGCAACAGCTTCTACAACATCATCGATGCCAAGTTCAAAGATGGTAGCCAGCCGCCGCTGGAGTGGAGCCAAGCCGGCACCATCTACCCCTCCATCGACCTTGCTGTGGGTGACAAGGCGATGACCCGGGTATTCGATGCCAACGGCGAGCGCCCCGATCTGCAGACCGTGCTGACCATCACCACCGCCGAGCAGGGCCAGAAGAACAGCTGGGCCCATGCCCTCGCCAGCAAGATCAACGCCGAGCAGAGCCTGATCCGCGCCGGTCAGCAAGGAGCCGATGGCCAGTTCAATCCGGTCTACGGTATGAACCCCGTCTATCTGCATCGAGACAGCAAACTGGATCGAGTCGAGATTGACCTGCAACAGCTGCAACCGCCTGTGGTGGACAGCATCAGCGTCAGCGGTCTGGCCAGCGACTATGTGCTGGACAACGGCAAGGCAACCCTGGACTTTACCGTCACCGCACAGGGCGATCTGGCCGTTTCCAACACCCTCTATGATCACGGCGGCGTCGCCAGGGGTGAAAGCCGTGCCGATATCAAAGACAGCAGCCACACCTTCACCATGGCGCTGGAAGGGCTCACGGCAGGTCACCACCAGCTGGTGATCAAGGCCACCCCGAAAGCGGGCGGCGAGACCCTCCAGCAGACCCTGGATCTGATGTTCAAGGAGCAGAGCAGTGGCGGCGACTACCAGTTCCGCTTCCCGAACGACATCAAATCCTACACCGCTGGCACCAGGGTGTTGCAGCCGAAAAATGGCAAGGTCTATCAGTGCAAGCCCTTCCCCTACAGCGGCTACTGCCAGCAGTGGACCACCACCGCCACCCAGTACGAGCCTGGCATCGGCTCCGACTGGCAGATGGCATGGGATGAAGTGAAGTAACTCGTCACCGGATAGCAAAAGGGGAGCCATTGGCTCCCATTTTTGTTTTCTCTTCCGATTCAAATCTGGAAGTCGAGGGCGGGCTCGCTGCCCATGGCGCGGGCCTGAATATCCGCCAGCGCCAGCTCGGGGTTGCAGAGCTGGATAAACTGCCAGGCAAAGTTGTGCTGGAACTGCCCCTGCTTGAGGCCAATCCAGGCTGTGTGGGGGGCAAACAGATGGCTGCCGTCGAGCTGTACCAGCCCCTGATCACGCTGGGCGTCGAACGCCATGTCGGCCAGTATGCCGACCCCCATCTCCAGCTCGACATAGGTCTTGATGACATCGGAGTCCTGCGCCGTCAGCAGGATCTGCGGTTCAATGCCAGCTGCAGCAAAGGCTTCATCCACCCGCACCCGCCCGGTCAACCCGGCTTGATAGGTGACGATGGGCCAGTTGGCCAGCGCCGCCAGCGTCAGATCCCGCTCGCCAGCCAGCGGATGTTGCTCGGGCACCACGATATTGTGGTGCCAGCGGTAGTAGGGGAATGCCACCACCCCTTCGCTCTTGTCGAGCTGCTCGCTGCTGATGCCGATATCCACCTCGCCGGTCTGTACCAGCCGCACTATCTCCTCCGGGCTACCCTGACGCAGCTCCAGCTGCACCAGCGGGAACTGCTCGCGAAACGCCTTCACCACCCGCGGCAGGGCATAGCGCGCCTGGGTATGGGTGGTCGCTACCAGTAAACGTCCCGAGTCGCGGTTGGCAAAGGTGCTGGCCAGTTTGCGGATGTTGTTGGCGTCATTGAGAATGCGCTCGGCGATCACCAGCAGCTCCTTGCCCGGCTCGGTCATACCGAGCAGCCGCTTGCCGTAGCGGATGAACAACTCGATCCCCAGCTCCTCTTCCAGCTCGCGGATATGGCGACTCACCCCGGATTGCGAGGTAAAAAGGGCGTTGGCCACCTCGGTCAGGTTGTAATCCCGCCGCGCAGCCTCCCGGATAATTCGTAACTGCTGAAAATTCACCTTGTCGCCTCCTGCGAAGAGTGGGAGACACAAGCTGGTCACCCCCTCATTTTTGTTATTTGGCCGGATCATGCCCCGGCAGAGCGCCTGAACCCGGGCAGCCATGCCACCCGCAACAAAACATCAAATCTGGTAATCGGGATAGAACTGCGCCTGTCTGGCAACCAGCCGCACCCCCTGTCCCGGAGCAAACTGCTTGGCCGCCTCCTTGCTCAGCTCCGCCTCATAGTGGGCCCCTTTGGTTTCGCCATCGCCACGCAGCTCCACCCGAATGCGTGGCCCCATGGGCAGCAGACGGGTGATGGTGGCACGGATCCCGCCCGGCGCATCGGCTGGCAGAATCTCCAGTTCATGGGGACGGACATAGGCGATGGCGGCACTGCCGTGGGCCAGATGGGAAGCCGACGGCCCGCCGAGCAGCTGCTCGCCGACACCGAATCCCTGCTCCGCCACCCGACCGCGGAACTGGTTCACGCTGCCAAGGAAGCTGTGGACGAAGGAGCTGGCGGGCTGGTCATAGACCTCGGCCGGGGTGCCAATCTGCTCGACCCGGCCGGCATTCATCAGCACCACCCGATCCGCTACCTCCAGCGCCTCCTCCTGATCGTGGGTGACGAACAGGCTGGTGACGTGCAGCTCGTCGTGCAGCTCGCGCAGCCAGCGGCGCAGCTCCTTGCGCACCTGCGCATCGAGGGCGCCGAAGGGCTCGTCCAAGAGCAACACCTTGGGCTGCACCGCCAGCGCGCGGGCCAACGCAACCCGCTGACGCTGACCGCCGGAGAGCTGGGTCGGATAGCGCTCGGCCACGTGGCTGAGTTGCACCAGATCCAGCAGCTCCTTGACCCGGGCGCGAATGGCCGCCTCGGCCGGGCGCTCGCTGCGCGGTTTGACCCTAAGGCCAAACGCTACGTTTTCGAACACCGTCATGTGGCGAAACAGGGCGTAGTGCTGGAACACGAAGCCGACGTTGCGCTCACGCACATGGAGATCCGAGGCGTCCTCACCGCGGATGATGACGTGGCCAGAGTCGGCCTGCTCCAGCCCGGCGATGATCCGCAGCAGGGTGGTCTTGCCACAGCCGGAGGGGCCAAGCAGCGCCACCAGCTCACCGTCGTGAAAGTCGAGGTTGATGTCTGCCAGCGCCGCGTACTGATTGAAATGCTTGTTGAGTTGTTGAACCTGAATGCTCATGGCTGCCTCTTTAAAACGGTGATCAGTGAGATTTGGTGGGCTGGGCACGCAGCCGGGCCAACAGGGTTTCACCCAGCAGGGTGAAGATCCCGAACAGAGCCAAGAGGCTTGCCACTGCAAAGGCGGCGCCGGTCTGGTACTCGTTGTAGAGGATCTCGATATGCAGCGGCAGGGTATTGGTCTGGCCGCGAATATGGCCGGAAACTACCGACACCGCGCCAAACTCCCCCACCGCGCGGGCGGTACAGAGCAGCAGGCCGTACATCAGGCTCCAGCGAATGCCGGGAAGGGTGACGCGCCAGAACATCTGCAAACCGCTCGCCCCCAGCATGATAGCCGCCTCCTCCTCTTCCGGGCCACGCGCCTCCATCTGGGGCAGCAGCTCGCGCACCACGAAGGGCACGGTAATGAAGGTGGTGGCCAGGATGATCCCCGGGGTGGCGAAGATGATCTTGATGTCGTGCTCGCTCAGCCAGTCACCAAACCAGCCGCGGCTGCCGAACATCAACACCAGCATCAGACCGGCGATCACCGGCGACACCGAGAAGGGCAGATCGATGATGGTGATGAGCAGCTGCCGACCGGGGAAGCGGAAACGGGCGATAGCCCAGGCCGCCGCAATCCCGAACAGCAGATTGAGTGGAACCGCACAGAGGGTCACCAACGCGGTGAGACCGAGGGCGCTCAAGGCATCCGGCTCGCTGATGGCGTGCCAAAAGAAGGCGAGCCCCGGCGTCAGCGCCTGAATAAAGACGGTGGCCAACGGCAGCAGCAACAGGGCGGCAAACCAGCCCAAACCGACCGTGATGAGCAGCCACTTGACCCACTGGGGTTCACGGATCACGACCGGTGCCTTGCGAGCGGGGGTCGCCTCCACAGAGGCCGCCTCAATGGCGATAGCAGATGAACTCATATCCGGCTCCCTCCGATGCGAGACCAGCTCCAGGCCTGCAACTTGTTGATTAGCAGTAACAAAATGAACGAAATCAGCAGCATCACCACGGCGATGGCGGAGGCACCTGCGTAGTCATACTCTTCCAGGTGGCTCATGATCATCAGCGGCGCGATTTCCGAGACCATAGGCAGGTTGCCGGCGATAAAGATGACCGAACCGTACTCCCCTACCCCGCGGGCAAACGCCAGCGCAAAGCCGGTGAGCAGGGCCGGGATCAGGGTCGGCCAGAGCACGTGGATAAAGGTCTGCCAGCGATCGGCGCCGAGGCTGGCGGCCGCCTCCTCCTGTTCGGTTTCAGCCTCCCGCAGCACCGGCTGCAGGGTGCGCACCACAAACGGCAATCCGATAAAGGTGAGTGCGATGACCACCCCGATAGGGTTGTAGGCGAGCTGGATGCCGAGCGGCGCCAGCAACTGGCCGATCCAGCCGTTGGGAGCGAAGATGGCGCACAGGGCGATGCCGGAAACGGCGGTCGGCATGGCGAATGGCAGGTCGATCAGCGCATCCACCAGACGACGACCGGGGAAGGTATAGCGCACCAGGATCCAGGCCAGGATCAGGCCAAACAGGCTGTTGAGCAGCGCCGCGACAAAGGCCGCACCGAAGCTCAGGCGAAAGGAGGCGAGCACCCGGGGTGAACCGATCACCTGCCAGAACTCGGCGGCGGTCAGGTTGTTGATCACAAACAGCACCAGGGCCGAGAGCGGCAACAGCACCAGCAGGCCCAGATAGAGCAGGCTGAACCCCAAGGTGAGGCCAAAACCGGGCAGGACAGAATAAGAACCAAATCGCATAACACATCCATCTGTTATGAAGAATTTTCGATATGGTGATTCTGCGCACTCCCCTCATCGGCAACAAACATCAATTGCGACTTTGCTAATCACTTTTTTGTCTAACCGCAGAGTCACAAGGCTCTTGGCGCACTCCAAATAAAAAAAGGTCTTTTATATAAATAAAAGACCTAAGAAATGGAGCAATACGGAGCGGAGCATTCAAAGAACGGGGGCATGGAGTAGCCAGCGAACAGCGCGCTCGCCAACCCTCCAACCACTTCACAGATACCTAGCGAAAGCCCAGTACGACCGGCCGGGGCGATGCGGTCTTGACCGGTGCCACTACCAGCTCACCACGGCGGTAGAGTGCCCCCAGCAAATGCAGCCCCTGATGCCAGTCCCCATGACCTGACTGGGCATTGATATGGCCAGCCTCACCGGCATCGAACAGCGGCACCTGCCACTGACGGCTCCAGTATTCGGCCCGCTCAAAGCTCATCCAGGGATCATTGCGGCTGGCCACCAGCTGGGCCGACACCTGCAGCGGCCCGGCCAAGGCCTCATCCGCAATACCAAAACGGGCGGGATCGGCGGGCGCCACCAGAAAGATCGAGGCCACCTTCTCCGGCTGCAAGCGGGCCGCCGCGATGGCGGTCAGGGCGCCGAAGGAGTGAGCCACCAGATGGACCCGGCTGCGGCGACGTTTCAGCTTGCTCGCCAGCTTGGCACTCCAGACCCTGAGGTCCGGCTTGTCCCACGGTAGCCCGGTCATCCGCTGCCATTGGGGAAAATGATCGTGCCAGCGGCTCTGCCAGTGATCCGGCCCACTGTTGTGCAGACCGGGAACCAGGAGGATCTTGTTCATCTTGGTGCTCCTATCGGCTGGCACAGGGGCCAGTTCAGTGATGGATAACGAAGCTATCAACGACCCGGCTGATAGATCTGGTCAAACAGACCGCCCTGGGCGAAGTGTTTCTTCTGGGCTTTCTCCCAATCCCCTTCCAGATCCTTGACGGTAAAGAAGGCAAGCTGCGGGAACTGGGCTGCTGTCTCCTTCAGGATCGCCGGGTTGCTGGGGCGATAGTGATGTTTGGCGACGATATTTTGCCCCTCGTCAGAGTAGAGATAATCGAGATAGGCCTTGGCCACCGCTTCGGTACCGTGCTTCTTGGCCACCTTGTCCACTACCGCGACCGGCGGCTCCGCCAGAATGGAGACCGAAGGCACCACCAGCTCGAACTTGTCGCTGGCCCCCGCCTGACCAAGCACCAGCAGTGCTTCGTTCTCCCACGCCAGCAGCACGTCACCGAGACCGCGCTCGGTAAAGCTGGTGGTGGCACCGCGGGCGCCTGAGTCCAGCACCTTCACGTTCTTGAATAGATCGCCAACAAACTGCTTGGCCCCCTCTTCACTGCCGCTCTTCTTCAGGGCATAGCCCCAGGCGGCCAGATAGTTCCAGCGTGCCCCGCCGGAGGTCTTGGGGTTGGGAGTCACGATGGCGACATCCTTGCGCACCAGATCATCCCAATCCTTGATCTGCTTGGGATTGCCCTTGCGCACCAGGAAGACAATGGTGGAGGTATAGGGAGAGGCGTTGTTGCCGAGACGACTCTGCCAGTCGGCAGCGGTCAGCCCCTCCTTGGCGATAGCGTTGACATCGTAGGCCAGCGCCAGCGATACCACGTCGGCCTCCAGTCCATCCACCACAGCGCGGGCCTGCTTGCCGGAGCCACCGTGAGACTGGCTCACCACCACGTCGTCGCCGGTTTTGGCCTTCCACTCCTTGGCAAAGGCGGCGTTGTACTCCTGAAACAGCTCGCGGGTCGGATCGTAAGAGACATTGAGCAGGCGGATCTCGGCGGCATTGGCCTGGCCAAATGCCAGCAGAGAGAGCAGGGTCAGGGCGGTCATTCGCAGTTTCATGGTGATACTCCATATCTTGTTGGGTTGAGAACAGCATGCCGTGGAGTTGTTATGCCCAGAAGAAAGAAATAACTCTTTGCTTATCTCTTTTGCTCATATCAGCTCAGCCACCCGCACCGGGAGTCGGACGCAGACTCTGTGAGCCATGCCCCTCTGCCTCCTTACGTCCTGTGCCATCATGGGAACAAGGCAGGCAGATGACGAAAAGGAAGTCGTTATGTGGATCAATGCAGAACCCGTCAACGGTGCCCTGGTCTCGCTGGCCATCGGCCTTATCATTGGACTTGAGCGGGGCTGGCAGGTGCGCCAGCTGGGGGACAACCAGCGCATCGCCGGGATGCGGACCTATGGTCTCATCGGCCTGCTCGGCGGGGTGTGCGGTTTGCTGCTGCCCACCCTAGGCCCCTGGCTGCCGCTGCTCGGCCTGCTGGCGGTGGTGATCGGCTGCGGCCTCTCGGTCTGGCTGGCCCAGCGCTGGCAAGGGGAGTTTGGCCTCACCAGCTCGGTAGCTATGCTGCTCACCTATTTGCTGGGGCTGATGTCGGTGCTGCTGAGCCCGAGCGAAGCGGTGGCCTGCGCCGTGCTGGCCGCCCTGTTGATGGGCTTGAAGGGGCAGATCCAGCAGGGGATGCTGTTTCTGAGCGAAACCGAATTCCACGCCACCCTGCGCTTTCTGCTTATCTCGCTGGTGCTGCTGCCGGTGCTGCCCAACGAGGAGATGGGGCCCCTCGATGCCTTCAACCCCTTCAAGATATGGCTGATGGTGGTGGTGATCGCCGGCATCTCGTTTTGTGGCCACTTCGCGGTGCGGCTGCTCGGCACCCGCGCCGGACTGGTGCTCACCAGCATACTGGCGGGATTGGCCTCCTCCACCGCCCTCACCCTGCAGTTCGCCCGCCTAAACAAGGAGCAGGGCGGGCTGGAGCGGCTGCTGGCCACCGGTATCCTGCTGGCGGGGGCCACCATGTGGCTGCGGCTGCTGGTGCTGGTGCTGCTCATTCACAGCGAGCTGGCGATGCGCCTCGCCGCCCCGCTCGTGTTGCTGGCGACCACGGTGTACGGCTTTGCCTTCTGGTTCTGGCGTCAGCGCGAAGAGCTGACTGACGGCCCGGTACAGCCGGAAACCAGCAACCCGCTCGATCTGGCCACCGCCATCAAGTTCGGCCTGCTGCTGGCGTTGATCGGCTTTATGGCCACCCTGTTGCAGAGCAAGGTGGGCAACTCGGGGGTCTATCTGCTGTCGCTGGTCTCGGGGATCACCGATGTGGACGCCATCACCTTGTCGCTCTCCCAGCTCTCCCACAAGGAGTTGGCGCTGGAGGTGGCGGCCCGCGGCATCCTGCTGGCCGGACTGGTCAACTCGCTGGTGAAGGGGTTGCTGGCCCTCGGCATCGGTGGTCGTAGTCTGGGGCTGCGGGTGCTACTCCCCTACTTCGTCTCGGCTCTGCTGATCCTGCCCCTCGTCTGGCCGGCAGGATGACGGGGATCACCTGCCAGAAGTGACAGACTGACGCCTCTCGCGCTTGTCACGTATACTGCCCCCTCTTGCAGCATGAGGAGGTAGCAATGGCGAGCGACTGGGACAAGGTACTGGCTGGCGGGGCACTGGATAGCCAGAGCGAGGAGATAGCCAACGACCGGATCCGCGGTCAGGCGCTGCTGGCCCAGCTCAATGGTTCATCGGCGGGCGATGCCCCTCTGCGCCAGCAGATCTGCCGCGAGCTGTTCGGCCACTGCCCCGATTCCTGCTGGATCAGCACGCCCTTCACCTGCGAATTCGGCCGCAACATTCATATCGGCGAGAAGACCTTCTTCAACTTCAATATCACCATTCTCGACGTAGGCGAAGTGCATATCGGCAGCCATGTGCTGCTGGCCCCCAACGTGCAGATCTACACCGCCACCCACACCATGAACTATCTGGAACGACGCAACTGGACTGCCTACAACAAGCCGGTACGGATCGGCGATGACTGCTGGATTGGCGGCGGCGCCATCATCTGCCCCGGCGTCACCATAGGGCCGCGCTCCATCATTGGCGCAGGCGCAGTGGTCACCCGCGACATCCCGGCCGACTCGGTGGCGGTGGGAAATCCGGCCAGGGTGATCCGCACCCTCAAGCAGGACGAGGAGCGCTGCTGGGAGCTGGCCCAGTGATGGCGCTGGCGCTGCTGCCACTGGGCGCCGCCCTCTGGCTCGGCCTCGGCGAGCAGCAGTGGTGGCCGCTGGCCGTGTTGCTCTTCATGAGCCTGCTGACGGTAGCCGCCTACGCCTGGGACAAGCGGCAGGCGGTGCGGGGCGAGTGGCGCATTCCCGAATCTCGCCTGCACCTGCTGGAGCTGTGCGGCGGCTGGCCGGGGGCACTGGTGGCCCGCCAGTGGCTGCGTCACAAGACCCAGAAGCGCAGCTACCGGCTGGTCTTCTGGTTTATCGTGCAGCTGCACCTCACACTGTGGGCGCTCTGGGTCGGGCGGCCACTCTGGCAGCAATAGCCAACTGCATCACAAAGGCGAAACGGGACCCATTGCGGCCAATTGGCGGCTGTGAGAAAACAGAACAGATCCCATCAGCGTTTTCGCCGTTTATAGACGACAAGGAGTCGTGACATGACCATGTGGACAGGCATAGTCCTGATCGTATTTATCAGCCTATTGTTCGGATACCTCGGCAAGCGAGCTCGCTACCAGATGGGGGATGCACGCATCACCGACCGCCTCGGCAAGCAGGATATGATCATCAGAGAATTGCAGGAGCGGATCGCCAATCTGGAGGCGATCGTCATCGAAGAGGAGAAGCGGCGCCCGTTTCGGGAGCTGTGATTTTTCGCCATCAGGCGTCAGATAACCAAAATTCAAATCAAAGAAAGAGGGCTGCATGATGCAGCCCTCTCTTGTTTGAACTGCTTCAGATTGCCAACGGCAGCAACTCGGCATAGTCGCGGATCGCCGGAAAAGCGGTAATGCTCTGCTCCGGCTTGCAGCTATCCGGATTCTGGATCGCCAGCTGATAGCCGATACCATAGTCGGCGGCAGCCCGCAGGATCCGCTCGCTGTCATCCACAAACAGGGTGCGGGCCGGATCGAACGCCAGCCGCTCGGCCAGTGCCTGCCAGCAGTGCTGGCTCTCCTTCGACCAGCCCAGTTCGTGGGTACTCACCATCAGATCCAGATGGTCGCTCAGCCCCAGCTGCGCATCCTTCACCGACAGGCTGGCGGGGTGGGCATTGGTGAAAAGCACCAGCTGTTTGCCCGCGGCGCGCAGCGCGGCCAGAAAGGGGATGGCGTGGGGACGCCACTGGATCTTCGCCAGCAGCTCCTGCTTGAGGGCCCGAATGTCGAGCCCCAGGGTCTCGCTCCAGTAATCCACGCAGTACCAGTTCAGGGTGCCGTTGACGGCGTGATAGTGGACGTCGATCTGCGCTTTGGCTTCATCCAGCGGCAGGCCGAGCCGCTCGGCGTAACGCTCCGGCACCAGCTGCTGCCAGAGGTGGTTGTCAAAATGCAGATCGATCAGGGTACCATCCATATCGAGCAAGACGGTATCAATCTGGTGCCAAGGCAAGGTGGTGGAGCGGGAGTGTGGCATCGGGCCTCTTGAGCGCGGATCTCGGAAAACGGGGCGGCAGTATAACGGATTTTTCCTCCCCCTTTGCCATCCCTGGCCCGTGGTGTTCGGTGTGAGAGTCGTTTACTCTTGAAGCACGATTTTTTAACGAGCCGTCACCCCTGATGAGTGAGCACCACAAAAGCCCCCCCGAACAGATTTCGATCGACCAACTGGATCATCCCAAGAGCAAGCCGGAGATCCTCAAGGCCGATATCGTGGCCGAGAGCCGACTGTTCAAGGTGGAATCGCTACACCTCAAATTCTCCAACGGCGAAGAGCGGGTCTACGAGCGGATGCGCGGCGGCAATCGTGGCGCCGTCATGGTGGTGCCGCTGTTCGATGCCCACACCCTGCTGCTGGTGCGCGAATATGCCGCCGGCACCCACTCCTACGAGCTGGGCTTTCCCAAGGGGCTGATCGACCCGGGCGAAGATGCCTTCGAGGCGGGCAACCGGGAGCTGATGGAGGAGGCGGGCTTTGGCGCCAACAGCCTGACCCTGCTCAAACAGGTGTCGCTGGCGCCTGGTTACTTCTCAAGCCGGATGGATATTTTGCTGGCGCGGGACCTCTTCCCCGAGCAGCGGATCGGCGATGAACCGGAACCACTGGAGGTGATCCCCTGGCCGCTGAACCGGATCGACGAATTGCTGGCGCGACCCGACTTCACCGAGTCGCGCAGCATCAGTGCCCTGCTCCTGGCCCAGAAGTGGCTGGCGGAGCAGACAGAGTAGCCCGCAGACGGGCAGTTAACAGACAGAGGATAACGAGATGCAGGAGTTGTTGGCCTGGGTGCCGGGGGTCAAGGAGATTGCCCGCGAAGCCGGAAGGATCCTTCACGACATCTATCAC
Organism: Aeromonas sp. 602200; assembly: GCF_049173895.1. NCBI lineage: Bacteria > Pseudomonadati > Pseudomonadota > Gammaproteobacteria > Aeromonadales > Aeromonadaceae > Aeromonas > Aeromonas sp. 602200. The sequence continues at coordinate 16,372 of NZ_JAAKSL010000010.1, read as the reverse complement.
GGCGGTCAGTTCGAGCGTCAGCTGAAGGAGGATGCGACCCCGGTCACCAGTGCCGATCTTGCTGCCGATGCCTACCTCAAGCAGGCGCTCTCGGCGCTCACTCCCCACGTTCCCGTGCTGACTGAAGAGGCGGCCGACATCCCCTTCAGCCAGCGATCCAACTGGCGGCAGTACTGGCTGGTGGATCCCCTCGACGGCACCGGCGAATTTATCGCGGGCAGCGGCGACTTCGCCACCCTGATCGCCTTGGTGCGGGACAATGTGCCGGTGCTCGGGGTCATCTATGCTCCCGAGTCCAACGTGCTCTACTGGGCGGTGCGCGGCTACGGCGCCTTCAAGGAGGTGAATGGCGAGGTACTGCCCATCAGCGCCATGCACCACGAGCATGACCAGCCCGACTCGCTGGTAGTTGCCATCAGCCGCCGCCAGAAGCTGGAGAACCTCACCCGCCGCCTCAACCCGGCCATCAACTACGAGCTGATCCCGCTTGGTTCCAGCTCCCTCAAATCCTGTCTGGTGGCGGAAGGGGCGGCCGATTGCTACGTGCGGCTCGGCCCCACCGGCGAGTGGGACACCGCCGCCGCCCAGTGCATCGTCGAGGCAGCCGGTGGCCGCATCCTCAGCCTGGCGTTGCAGCCACTCAGCTACAACGAAACCGAGTCGCTGGAGAACCCGGACTTTATCGTGATGGGGGATCCGGATCTCGCCTGGGGCAACATTCTGGCCCACTAGGCCGATAGCGATATCATCACACCAGATAAGCAGGCGGCCCGATGGCCGCCTGCTTTTTCAGAGAAGTTACCCCGGGTAATGACCGGAGTGATCCTCTGGTCAAGGCGCTCTTGAACAGCGTGATACGCTGGCAAAGCGGCAAAATGACAGTGAAACATCACAGTCGGTCGGCGAGAAATGGTGCAGCTTTTCACGTAATTCTGAAAACACCTGATTAGTCAAAATAAAAAAACGAACGCAGATCAAATTTTGGTTTTATATTTCACAAAAACCACAAATATCAGTTTTGTTGCATTCTGTGACCCAGATTCCATTCCCAATCTCGCTGGCTAAACCCCGCAATGGCAGTGATATGTTTCAGCCTCGCTTTTTGAGAATTAAATCCCGATAAACCACAATAAACTCAGATTAAAACACTAACAAAAAGTGAATTATTAATGAGTTTATCTGTAGAGGCTACCAAGGAGCTATCCGGTTCCTGCTCCACCACGGCCAGCACCACCCGCTGGCGCCGTCACGACACCCACTGGGTCATCAGCCTGTTTGGCACCGCCGTTGGCGCCGGCATCCTGTTCCTGCCCATCAATCTGGGTCTGGGCGGGATCTGGCCTCTCGTCATCGTCGCGATACTGGCAGGCCCCATGACCTTCCTGGCCCACCGCGGGCTGGCGCGCTTCGTGCTCTCATCGTCACGCCCCCACGCCGACTTCACTGAAGTGGCGGAGGAGCACTTCGGCAAAATGGCCGGCCGCCTTATCTCGGCGCTCTACTTCCTCTCCATCTTCCCGATCCTGCTCATCTACGGGGTCGGGCTGACCAACACGGTAGAGAGCTTTATGGTCAACCAGCTCGGCATGGCAACCCCGGATCGGGTGATGCTCTCCGGCGTGCTGGTATTTGCCATGATCGCCGTGATGCTGGCGGGTGAGAAAGCGATGCTGCGCGCCTTCGCCTTTATGGTCTATCCGCTGGCGGCCATTCTGGCGGCGCTCTCCTGCTACCTGATCCCTCAGTGGCAATGGCCGGAAGTGACCGCATTTGAAGGGGTCAGCTTCCTCAACACCGTCTGGCTGGCGCTGCCGGTCACCGTGTTCGCCTTCAGCCACGCCGCCGCCATCTCCGGTTTTGCCAACGTGCAGCGCCGTGAATATGGCGAGCAGGCGGAAGCCAAGAGCGGTCTGATCCTGCGCAACACCACAGTAATGCTGGTGGGCTTCGTGCTGTTCTTCGTCTTCTCCTGCGTGCTGAGCCTCTCGCCAGCCCAGCTGGCTGAAGCCAAGGCCCAGAACGTCTCTGTGCTCTCCTATCTCGCCAACATCACCGACAACCCGGTGATCGTGACTCTGGGACCGCTCATCGCCTTTATCGCCATCAGCTCCTCCTTCCTCGGCCACTTCCTCGGTGCCCGCGAAAGCCTGAAAAGCCTGATCGCCAAGCCCACCGGTCTGCCGCTGGCCAAGGCGGACAAGCTGGGCATTGCCCTGATGTTCTTCTCTATCTGGGGTGCCGCCGTCATCAACCCGGGCATTCTGGGGCTGATGGAAACCCTCTCCGGCCCGGTCATCGCCATGATCCTGTTTATCATGCCGGTGATTGCAATCTACAAGGTGGAGGCGCTGGCCCGCTTCCGTCACGGCTGGACCAACGGCTTTATCCTGCTGACCGGCTCGCTGGCAGTATCGGCGCTGATCTTCAGCCTGTTGAAGTAACGACTCGCAGCAGAAAACAAAAAAGAGAGGCGACCCCGGGGTCGCCTCTCTTGTCTCTGTTCGGGTATGAATTCAGCCCAGCTTGGCGCCATTCTCCACCGCCCGCTCGGGGATGGCCATCACCACGGCGCCATCCGGCCGGTAGAAACCGGTCAGTAGAAACTCCGACTGAAACGGCCCTATCTGTTTGGTCGGGAAGTTGACTACGGCGATGATCTGGCGGCCCACCAGCTGCTCTGGCTGGTAGAGGGCGGTGATCTGGGCACTGCTCTTGCGAATCCCCAGTTCGGGACCAAAATCCGCCCACACCTTGTAGGCCGGTTTACGTGCCTCAGGGAACGGCTCGACCCGCACCAGAGTGCCCACCCTCAGCTCCACCATCTCGAAATCCTGCCAGCTAATCGTCTCCATTTCGGCTCCTGTTTATCGTGCACCTCGCATGACCCGCAGCATGGCCCAAAGAGAGCATCCCGTCTTCGGCGATCAGCCGTTTCGTTACGGCAGGCGGCCGTTTTGCTGGCGCCAGAGGGACGGAGTGAGCCCATTCTCACTCAAGAAGCGCTCGCCGAAGGCCCCCTGATTCTGGTAACCGCAGCGGCTGGCAATCTCGCCAACGGGCAGTTGCGTACCGGCAAGCAGGGTGCGCGCCAGCGCCATGCGTCGACTGCGAATGTAGTGGGAGACGCTCACCCCCAACTGCTGGCGAAAGGCGAGCTTGAACTGGCTCTGGCCAAGACAGGCGATGGCGGCGAGTTGCTGATTGGTCAGCGGGGCGGCGAGGTTGGCCTCGATATGGCGCTGCACCTTGAGGATGCGGGCGGCAAGGCGCGGTGTGGCAGCGCTCTGCATCCCCAGCCCTTCCGCCAGCAGGGAGAGCCACACCTGCTCCATGCCCGCCACCTGCCGACCCTCGGCCACCATGCGGTGCAGAAAAGCGAGGTAGTGACGCTGGGGCTCATCCAGCTCGATAAAGGGGCGGGCAGCCAGATCGCCGGGCAACCAGTCGCTCTCCTGCACCAGAAACGAGAGCGCAGGATCGGCGGCGTAGTCGTGTCGCTCGCCGGGGGCGATGACGCAGGCAGAACCGGGGGCAAGCCGACGCCCATGGCCCTGCACCTCAATCTCGAGGGGGCCGTCGAGGGGGATCACCAGCTGGGCAAAGTCGTGACTATGGCTACAAACGTGGTGGTGATAGTGGCGCAGGCTGAAACGGGACATGGCAGATAGCAATGACGCGGCTAGGGCCGCGTCATTGGGGGTTATTCCTTGTCGAAATCTTCGATCTCTTTGCCCAGCGCTTCCATGATGGCGCGCGCTTCGGCAGGGACGCTGTCCGGATGATCCTTGCGCAAGTCTTCGTCGCAAGGGAGCGGCTGGCCGGTGAAAGCGTGCAGGAAAGCTTCACAGAGCAGCTCGCTGTTGGTCGCATGACGCAGGTTGTTCACCTGACGGCGGGTGCGCTCATCGGTCAACACTTTCAGCACCTTGAGCGGGATCGAGACGGTAATCTTCTTGACCTGTTCGCTCTTCTTACCGTGTTCCGCGTAGGGGCTGACGTAGTCGCCGTTCCACTCTGTTCCCATGACTCACCTGTTCTCATTTAGCCGTGAGCGCGGATTTTAACCCTTAAGGAAATTAATGGCAATCCAACAGCAAAGCCATTTAGACGTCTGGAAGTGTTGACGGCCTTTTTAAGCTGGCGTAGTGTGGTTCATCATGATGCCAGCATTGGCACGATTGCGTGTGGCAAAAGCAGCGTGGCAGGAAGAGCGGCCACCGTCCAGAGAGATCAAGGAGAGAAACATGACCCACAAGGCCACCCTGGCGGTTCGCACCGGGATTGAGACAGACCAGCAACACGGTGCCGTGGTGCCGCCTATCTACCTCTCCAGCAACTACACCTTTGCCGACTTTGGCGAGCCCCGTCAATACGATTATGCCCGTTCCGGCAACCCGACCCGCACCAATCTGGCGGACGCGCTGGCGGCACTGGAAGGGGGCGCTGGCGCTGTGGTCACCGGCACCGGCATGGGTGCTATCCATCTGGTCACCACCGCCCTGCTCAAGGCTGGGGATCTGCTGATTGCCCCTCACGACTGCTACGGCGGTACCTGGCGCCTGTTCGAGTATCTGGCGACCAAGGGCCACTACCGGGTGCAGTTTGTCGATCAGGGGGATGAGGCCGCACTGGCCGCCGCTCTGGCCCAGAAGCCTGCGCTGGTATGGGTCGAGACCCCCTCCAACCCGCTGCTGCGGGTGGTGGATATCAGCGCCATTGCCAGCGCCGCCCACGAGGTGGGTGCACAGGTAGTGGTGGACAACACCTTCCTCTCCCCCCTGCTGCAACAGCCGCTGGCACTTGGTGCCGATGTGGTGGTGCACTCCACCACCAAGTACATCAACGGTCACTCAGACGTGGTGGGCGGGGTGGCGATTGCCAAGGAGGCCGCACTGGCCGAGTCGCTGGTGTGGTGGGCCAACTGTCTGGGGCTCACCTCCGGGGCGTTCGACTCCTACCTCACCCTGCGCGGCCTGCGCACTCTGGCCCCCAGATTGCGCACCCATCAGGAGAACACCGATCGCATCCTCGCCTTCCTGCAACAGCAGCCGCTGGTGAAACGCATCTATCACCCCAGCCTGCCGAGCCATCCGGGCCACGATATTGCGCGCCGTCAACAGTCCGGCTTTGGCGCCATGCTAAGTTTTGAACTCGATTGCAGCGAGGCGGGCATTCGCGCCTTCCTCGCGGCCCTCACCCTCTTCTCGGTAGCCGAGTCCCTCGGCGGGGTGGAGAGTCTGGTGGCCCATCCGGCCAGCATGACTCACAGGGCCATGACCCCGGCGGCGCAGCAGGCAGCTGGCATCAGCGCCCAGCTGCTGCGGTTGTCGGTCGGTATTGAACACGGTGAAGATCTGGTGGCCGATCTGGCACAGGCTTTTGCACAGGCGCAGCAGGCAGAACAGGTAGCGAAGTAATGGAACAGCAGCAACAAGGAGAGATCGCGGTGGCAACAGAAACAGGCTTGAAGCGACGTCACGTCCACAAATTCGGTGGCAGCAGTCTGGCGGATCCGGTCTGTTATCGCCGAGTCGCCAGCATCGTTGAACAACAGGTGGGTGGGGATGAATTGATCGTGGTCTCCGCCGCCGGCAAGACCACCAACCGGCTGATCCAGCTGGTGGAGCTGGCCGAAGCGGGGGACGAAGCTGCTGGCGAAGCCATCTCCGCCCTCCACGCCTATCAACAGGGGCTGATCGACGGCCTGCTGGAGGGCGAGCTGCAGCTCGACCTGAGCAAGCAGCTGGCCGACGACATGCAGCTCATCGCCAAGACGCTTGAGGGGCAGTTTGACCGCTTCGCCCGCAACGGCCTGCTCGCCTTTGGCGAGGTGTGGTCGGCACGCCTGCTGGCTGCCCTGCTCACCAGCCGCGGCGACAAGGCTATCTGGCTCGATGCCCGCAGCTTCCTGCGCGCCGAGGATGGCGCTCTGGTCAAGGTGGATACTGCGCTCTCCAGCGAACTGCTCAAAGCGCGACTGGCGGAGCATGCCGGTCGTATCGTGGTAACCGGCTTTATCGCTGCCGACATGGAAGGGCGCTCACTGCTGCTCGGTCGCAACGGTTCCGACTACAGCGCCAGCCTGTTGGCGCTGCTGGCGGACGGCGAATCCACCACCATCTGGAGCGACGTGGCCGGGGTCTACAGCGCCGACCCGCGCCGGGTGAAGGAGGCGCGTCTGCTGGAGCGCCTGAGCCTCGCCGAAGCCAACGAGCTGGCCCGCCTCGGCTCCTCGGTCTTGCACTCCCGTACTCTGCAACCGGTGGCTGACAGTCGTCAGCGCCTCACCCTGCGCTGCAGCTACAACCCTGACGAGGGCTGCACCCACATCCTGCGCCGCGCCCCCCGCTCCGGCGGTGCCCGCATCGTCTCCTCGGTGGATCAGATCGCCCTCATCGAGCTGAAGGTGCTGCCACAGACCAACTATGAGCAGACGGTGGCCACCATCGAGGCCCATCTGGCCCGTCACCGTCTCAATCCGCTCACTCTTCAGCGCCAGCCGGATCGCAGGGTGCTGCGCCTCGCCTATACCCTTGAGGTAGCGCAGGGGGCTTTCGAGCTACTGCGCGACTTTCAGCTGCAAGGGAGCTTCACCGGCCTCATCCAGAAGGAGGGGTACAGTCTGGTAGCGCTGGTGGGGGCCGGCGTCACCGACAATGCCGAGCAGTGCCACCGCTTCTACCAGCTGCTGGCGGATCAGCCGCTGGAGTTCGTCCAGGTGGCCAAAGATGGCCTGAGTCTGGTGGCAGTGCTGCGTCAGGTAGTGCTGGAACCCCTGCTCATCGCCATGCACAGCGCCCTGTTCAGCCGCCCCAATCGGGTCGGACTGGTGGTGTTCGGCAAGGGCAATATCGGCGGCCACTGGCTGAGCCTCTATGCCCGCGAAAAGGCGCGCCTCGAACATGAACTCAATCTGGCGCTCACCCTCTACGGGGTGTTCAGCTCGGAAGGGGGCCTGCTCGATGAAGAGGGACTGGATCCGCTCAAGGTGCAGGACAACTTCGCCCCCAAAGCGCTGATCTGGCCCGAACTGCTGGCCCAGCTGGAGCAACACAGCTTCGACACCCTGATCGCCATCGATTTGACCGCCAGCGAAACGGTGAGCCGCTACTACCCCGACTTCGCCCAGCTCGGCATTCACATCATCGCCGCCAACAAGTTTGCCGGCGCCGCCGACAGCGAGTTCTACCAGCGCATCAAGCAGACCTGCCGCGACCATCAGGTGCAGTGGCGCTACAACGCCACCGTGGGCGCTGGGCTGCCAATCCAGTCCAGCATCCAGATGCTGCGCCAGAGCGGCGACCGTATTCAGGGGGTCTCCGGCATCTTCTCCGGCACCCTCTCCTGGCTGTTCCAGCAGTATGACGGCAGCCGCCCCTTCTCCGAGCTGGTGGACGAGGCGTGGCAGCACGGTCTGACCGAACCGGATCCCCGCGAAGATCTCTCAGGTCAGGATGTGCGGCGCAAGCTGCTTATTCTGGCACGGGAAGCGGGCTTCGAGCTCGACTCCGCCGATATCGAGCTGGAGAATCTGGTGCCCGTTACGCTTCGCAAGGTGACCGCCGATCAGTTCATGGACAGACTGAAAGAGCTGGATGGCCCGATCCAGACCGCCTTCGAAGGGGCCAAGCGCCTCGGCAAGGTACTGCGCTACGTCGCCCGCTTTGAGCATGACGGCAAGGCGCGGGTCGGACTGGAGGCGCTGGAGCCCCATCACCCGTTTGCCAACCTCTTGCCGTGCGACAACATCTTCGCCATCGAGAGCGACAGCTACCGCACCAACCCGCTGGTGATCCAGGGGCCGGGGGCGGGTCGGGAAGTGACAGCCGCAGCCATCCAGTACGATCTGTGGCAGATCTGCGCCAGCCTCTAAGGCTGATATGCAAAGGGAGCAGCGCCTCAGCTCCCGCGCACAATAAAAAAGCCCGAGTCGATGACTCGGGCTTTTTGCTGAATGTCGCTTCGATTAGGAGAAGCAGGCCTGCAGCACGTAGAAGATGGCGATAGCCAGAATGGCACCGGCAGGCAGGGTGATGATCCAGGAGACCACGATGTTGCGCAGTACCCCCAGATTCAGCGCCGCAATACCGCGCGCCAGACCGACACCCATCACAGCACCGACCAGGGTCTGGGTGGTGGAGATGGGCAGACCGGTGCCGGAGGCAATCACTACGGTCGCGGCAGTCGCCAGCTGGGCAGCAAAACCACGGCTCGGGGTCAGGTGAGTGATGCCGGTACCGACCGTCGCCATCACCTTCTCGCCCATGGTCGCCAGACCGATCACGATACCGATACCGCCAAGGGGCAGGATCCACCAGGCAATGGCTGCCTGACTGGAAATCTCGCCACCAGAAGCCACGATAGAGGCCACCGCAGAGAGCGGGCCGATGGCGTTGGCCACGTCGTTGGAGCCGTGGGCAAAGGCCATGGCACAGGCGGTGATCACCATCAGGATGCCAAACACCTTCTCCACGTTGGCGAAGTGCATCTTGCTGTCATCCTGCGGGTTGTACTTCTGGCCGCGAATGTAGATCCAGCCGGCAAACGCCACTGCGATGGAGATGGCGATGGAAAGCAGAATGCCCTCGCCATCGCTCAGGTGCAGACCAACGTGGGTCAGCCCCTTCTTGATGGTCACCAGACAGATAACCAGCGCAGTCAGGAACATGTAGAACGGCACATAGCGCTTGGCGTTGTTCAGGGGATCATCGGTGTTGAAGATAAGCTTCTGCACGCTGATGAACATGAAGTAGGCGATGACACCTGAGATGGCCGGGGTGATGACCCAGGAGCCGACGATGCCGCCAAACTTGCTCCACTGCACCGCTTCCGGGCCAATGCTCACCACAGCGAAACCGACGATGGCACCGATGATGGAGTGAGTGGTGGAAACAGGCCAGCCGAAGTAGGAGGCGAGGATCAACCAGGCACCTGCCGCCAGCAGGGAGGCGATCATGCCGAGCACCAGCAGGTCCGGGCTATCGACAAACGCATTGCTGTCGATGATGCCGTTACGGATGGTGGCCGTCACTTCGCCACCGGCCAGATAGGCACCGGCAAATTCGAAGATCATGGCAATGATGATCGCCTGACGGATGGTCAGGGATTTGGTGCCGACCGATGTCCCCATGGCGTTGGCCACGTCATTCGCGCCAATACCCCAAGCCATCAAAAAGCCGAACAAGGCCGCCACGAGCACCAGAGTGGTGCCGTAATTCGCGATAATGTCCATTAGTAGTGTTTACCCAGTCAGTCGATTACGAACGAGCCAGCATCAGTTCCAGACGGGCGCCTACGCGCTCAGCCTGATCTGCCAGGTCACCTACCCATTCGAGGATCTTGTAAAGGAACATCACATCGATCGGATTGTAATTGTGCTCAACCGCTTGCAGCTGTTGGCGCAGTCCGATCTGCATGGTGTCTGTATCGTCCTCGATCAGATCCAGCTGGTGGATCATCTCGGCAACCATTTCCACTTCCCGTCCTTTGAAGCCGGTCTCGAGCAGCTCGTCGAGCTCCCCGATCGCTTTCTCGGCCTGAGCGGTCGCATCAATACAACGTTTGAGGTAAGCCATGAAATCCGTCCGCATTTCAGCGGGGAACTCCATGCGACGGCCAAGCATGCGGCCGGAGATATCCTTGGCACGGTTGGCAATCTTGTCTTGCTGGGTCAACAGCTCCAGCAGGTCGGTACGTGCAACCGGCAGGAACAGGCCGCGAGGCAGTTTCAGACGGATTTCACGCTTGAGGGTATCTGCCTCTTTTTCCAGTTGGGCGATCTGCTGCCGGATCTTCTCGGCATCTTCCCAACGGTCTTCGGCAACGGCGTCAAAGAAAGGAACCAACTGCTGTGAGCACTGGTGAACCTTGACGATATGCTTCTGCAGCGGCTTGATGGGGGACTTGGCAAAAAGCCCCAAAATAGTATTTACTGGCATGGCCAAACCTGTGTCGGTGAAAAAACACTCGATACGATTTTATGAGGCGCGCATGGTAACCGAACTGCGCCCTCAATTAAACCGCGAATTAATCTAGTCGTCTCGCGGGCATTATATCCCCGCGACCCGAATCCTGCCCCCCAAAGTTGCCTGCCAGCCCGGAATGACTATGCAAACTGAGATCGAGATAAAGTTTTTTGTCGCCCGCGACATTCAAGCCAAGTTATCCAACCTGCTGAATTCTCTTGAGATTAAAGAATCGTCACAACAGCAGCTCGGCAACGTCTATTTCGATACGCCGACCCTAGCTCTGCGCCAGCTGGAGATGGGACTGCGGATCCGCCGCTGCAACGCCTTCGCCGAACAGACCATCAAATGCCGTGGCCAGGTGGTGGGCGGCCTGCACGCCAGACCCGAGTACAACACCCCCGTGAGCGGCGATCTGCCGACCCTCTCGGCCTTTCCCGATGAAATTTGGCCGACCCTGACCGAGCGTGACCACATTCAGCAGCAGCTGGTCGCCCAGTTTCGCACCGACTTCCTGCGCCGCCACTGGCTGATCGTCTTCGAGGGGGCCGAGATTGAGCTGGCCTGGGATCAGGGCGAGATAGTCGGCAGCCAAGGCAGCACCACCATCAACGAACTGGAACTGGAGCTCAAATCAGGCGCTACCGCGGCGCTGTTTGCGCTGGCCCAACGCCTCGCCAGGATCGGCGGGCTACGCCTTGGCGCCCAATCCAAGGCTCAGCGCGGCTATCGACTGGCTGGTCTTGGCAAACCGCTGTCCCTGCAGGCGCTGGTCGAGCATGAAGGTATGGATGGCATAACGGGGGTAAGCGAGGGGCTGGGTCACTGGCAGCACCACGAGCAGCTCTGGCTGGAGCATCCTCAGGATAAAGGCATTCAACAGCAGGCACTCGCGGCCCTGTGCCAGGGGATCGATCTGGTCGCCCGCAGTGCGGCCGCGCTGCCACAACCCGCACCTTGGCTGCCAGCTCTGACCAGCCTGCACGCCCATCTGCAAGCCCAATCGGACGAGCAAAACGAGTGGCCTGCCGAACTGGCCGATCTCTTCCTCTATCCGGCGTATGTCGAGTTGCAGCTGGCCATCGCCACATGGCTGCATCACGCAGCCTGAGCGTGGCCATACCGGTACTAAAGGTCGGAAATAAAGGCCAGAAACAAAAGCCAAAAACAAAACGGGTGAGCCTTGGCTCACCCGTTTTGCATTACAGCAGGTTGAGCTGCTGCATGGCGCTGCGAATGCGCTCGCGGGTCGCTTCCGACAGCGGCATCACCGGCAGGCGACACTCCTCGCTGCAGAAACCGAGCAGGGAAGCGGCAAATTTGGCACCAGCCGGGCTCGGCTCGGCAAACATCGCCTGATGGAGCGGAATGAGCTTGCCTTGCAGCTCACGCGCTTCTTGCCACTTGCCCGCCAGCGTGAGGTTCTGCACCTCGGCTACCAGCTTGGGGGCCACGTTGGCGGTCACCGAGATACAGCCTTGGCCGCCGCCGATGTTGTAGGCCACAGCCGTGGCATCTTCACCGGATAGCCAGGCGAAGGGCTTTTTGATCAGCTGGCGCTCGGTCCAGGGGCGCGCCAGATCGCCGGTGGCATCTTTCACCCCGGCAATGCGCGGCAGCTCGGCCAGACGGGCCAGGGTCGCGGGTTGCACGTCAACGATGGCGCGCGGCGGGATGTTGTAGACGATGATCGGCTTGGCGGTGGCATCGTGTACCGCCTTGAAGTGGTGGTAGAGCCCCTCCTGATTGGGACGGTTGTAGTAACCGGCTACATGCAGGGTGGCATCGGCCCCCACCCGCTCGGCATGGAGGGTGTACTCGATGGCTTCGACCGGATTGTTGGAGCCCGCTCCGGCAATCACCGGAATACGGCCAGCGACCTGTTTGACCACCAGCTCCACCACTCTGCAATGCTCGTCGTGGGTAAGGGTCGGACTTTCCCCCGTGGTACCCACCGGCACAATGCCGTGAGTACCCTGCTCGATATGCCACTCCACCAGACGCAGCAGCGCCTCTTCATCCAGCTTTCCCTGTCGAAACGGGGTGATCAACGCAACGATTGAACCTTGAAACATGGGATCTCCTTCTCCTAAATGACGCGCATATGGCAATAAAAAACCCCGGTACGATGTGCGCAACCGGGGTTTGAAGCTTCTCAGGGATGAGAGGTTACGCGCGAACGTCGGCAGGCCCGAATTTCAGGCTTTTTTTGTGCTTTCGTTTCAACCCGTTGAACCGCATTTCGTCATCTCTGGTCAAAAAATGGTGTCTGGGCATATTTCGGGAACACGGCATAAATGTCAAGGCGAAAGGGGCTATGTATAATGGCCGCCCAAAATTGCGTGGAGAGACCCGATGAGCAGCCCAATCAGTGCCGTCAGCCAGATGCTGGAACGAAACCAAGCCCTCTTTGTCGGCAAGCGGCTACTTGTCTGCGGCGCGCTGGAGGATGACTACCCCCGCCAGCTGGCGAGCCTGGCCCAGACCCTGACCGTCTTTACCACCGATTACTGCTACTACCGCAGCCAGCAGGCGGCCCTCGGCGAGGCCATTCTGTTCGACCACCAGCTAGGCGGAACGCCCCGCTTCGATGCCCTGTTGCTGCTGATGCCCAAGGCCAAGGCCGAGGCACAATATCTGCTGGCCATGATGACCCCCTTGCTCGAAGCGGGTGCTGACCTGTTCCTGGCCGGTGAAAACCGCGGCGGCATCAATGGCGCCGACAAGCTGCTGGCCCCCTATGGCGAAAAGCCGATCAAGCGCGATTCGGCCCGCCGCTGCTCCCTCTATCATGGTGAGCTCTGCAAACCGGTCGCCCCGTTCGATCTGGATAGCTGGTTTGGCCGCTATCAGTGCAAGGCGGGTGATACCGAGCTGACCGTGCTGGCGCTGCCCGGCGTCTTCAGCGCCGCCGAGCTGGACCTCGGCACCCAGATGCTGCTGGCCGCCGTGCCGCCGCTGAAGGGCGAGCTGCTCGATTTCGGTTGTGGCGCCGGAGTGATTGGGTCTGTGCTGGCCAAGCGCAATCCGGATCTGCGGGTCAACATGGTGGATATCAGCGCGCTGGCGCTCGAATCGAGCCGCCGCACCCTGGCGATCAACGGTCTGCAGGGCAAGGTCACCGCTTCCGATGTCTATTCGGATGTCTCCACCCGTTTCCAGCACATCGTCTCCAACCCGCCATTCCATGCGGGTCTCAAAACCTTCTATGCGGCAACCGAGCAGTTCCTGGCCAAGGCGCCGGAATTTTTGCTGCCAAATGGTTCGCTGACCATTGTTGCCAACGCCTTCTTGCGCTACCAGCCTATACTGGAGACACACTTCAAACGGACTGAAGTGATCAGCAGTGATGCCAAATTCAAGGTCTATCTGAGCAAAATGTAAATAAGTGTAAGCAGCACAATAAAACAGCTAGAGAGCGCCATCCGGCATCTGATAAGGTATTAAGCGCACGATTAAAACCACCCCTTTAGGGGTGTTTTTATACCGAACATTGAAAACCTTTTCATGTTGTTAATTCAGGGAGAGAAATACGATGGCAGGCATATTGACCATGATCCTGGCTGGTGGCGAAGGTACTCGCCTGCAGCCTCTGACCACTACCCGCAGCAAGCCTTCCGTCCCCTTTGGTGGCAGCTACCGGCTGATCGACTTTGTCCTCAACAACTTCGTCAACGCCGACTTTCTGCGCATCTATGTACTGACCCAATTCAAATCACAGTCCCTCTACCTGCACATGAAGAAGGGGTGGAATATAGTCGGCATCACCGACCGCTTTATCGATCCCATCCCGGCCCAGATGCGAATGGGCAAACGCTGGTATGACGGCACCGCCGATGCTATCTACCAGAACCTCGGCTTTATCGAGCGGGCCGAACCGGATCATGTCTGCATCTTCGGCTCCGACCACATCTACAAGATGGATGTGAGCCAGATGGTCACCTTCCACAAGCAGAAGAACGCCGCCATGACGGTCGCGGCACTTCGCATGCCCATCGAAGAAGCGAGCGCCTTCGGGGTGATCGAGGTGGATACCGAAGGGCGGATGATCGGCTTTCAGGAAAAACCAAAGCAGCCCAAGCACATTCCCGGCGATCCGACCCAGGCGCTGGTCTCCATGGGAAACTACATCTTCGAGACCGATGCCCTCTGCCGCGAGTTGAAGCGGGATGCCGCCGAGGAGAACTCCAGCCACGACTTTGGCAAGGATGTGATCCCGAGCCTCTACCCGCGTGCCCCCGTCTATGTCTATGACTACAGCACCAACGTCATCCCCGGCGAGAAACCGCACGTCTACTGGCGGGATGTGGGCACCCTCGACTCTTATTGGCAAGCGCACATGGACCTGGTGGCCGACAATCCCCCCTTCTCCCTCTATAACCGAAAGTGGCCCTTGCACACCCACTATCCGGCGCTGCCGCCTGCTACCTTCATCGACAGCGACGAGTGCAAGGTGAAGATCGCCAACTCGCTCATCTCCGCCGGTTGCTTCATTCAGGGCAGCCAGATTCAGCGATCCATCCTTGGTTTTCGCTGCAATATTGGCGCGTGCAGTCATATCAGTGAATCCGTGCTGCTGGGGGATGTGAAGATTGGTGAAGGGTGCTCCATCAGGCGCGCGATTATAGATAAAAATGTTGAAATTGCGCCCGGCACCGTTATCGGTGAAAATCTGGACCACGATAGAGAGCGATTTACCGTATCCGAAGGCGGTATCGTGGTGGTACCTAAGGGAGCAAGAGTTGGCTATTAACCCACTGAAAATCCTGTTTGTTGCCTCGGAAGTTGAGGGGCTGGTCAAGACCGGGGGCTTGGCCGATGTCGCCAGAGCCCTGCCGATGTATCTGGCCCAGAAGGGACATGATGTCAGGATCATGCTCCCCTTCTACAAGACGATAAAGCGACGGGATGAGGCCAGACTGGTGGCGTCACGCTGGTTGCCAACCCACCCCGGGCTGCCGGATATCGGTTATCGCATCTACCAGATGGAGCTGGATGGCGTCTGCGTCTATCTGCTCGACTGCCCGCAATATTTCGATCGTCCCCAGCTCTACGCCGAGAACAATCAGGCCTATCCGGATAATGGCGAGCGCTTTGCCTTCTTCTCGGCCGCGGCCCTCCATGCCTGCGAGCAGCTTGGCTTTGCCCCGGATATCGCCCACTGCAATGACTGGCACACCGGCCTGCTGCCACTGCTGCTGAAAACCCGCCACGCTCACAACCCCTTCTTCCAGCAGACCCGCAGCGTGATCAGCATTCACAATGCGGCGTTTCAGGGAGTGTTTGGCCGCGAGCAGTTCTGGGCCATGCCCGAGATCGCCGACTACGAACGCCGCATCAACTACGACTACGGCCACGTCAATCTGCTCAAATGCGGGGTGCTATACGCCGACAAGATCAATGCGGTCAGCCCCAACTATGCCCAGGAGCTGCTGACTCACCTCGGCGCCCACGGCATGGCGCATATCTTCCAGCAACGGGCGGCGGATCTCTGCGGCATCCTCAACGGCTGCGATTACAAGGACTGGGATCCGGAGTTCGACGAATTCCTGCCTGCGACCTACAGCATCGACAACATGGCTGGCAAACAGATCTGCAAAGAGAGCCTGCAACAGGAGGCGGGGCTGGCCGTGGCGGACTTGCCCATCTACGGCATGGTTTGCCGCCTGACCGAGCAGAAGGGCGTTCCCCTGCTGCTCCCTGCGCTGGAGAAATTCCTCCACCATCAGGTACAAGTGGTGATCGTCGGCTCTGGCGATCCTGCGCTCGCCACGCAACTGCAAACCATGGCCCGGGATTATCCGGGCAAGCTTGCCTTCATCAACACCTATGACGATCGACTGGCTCATCTGGTCGAAGCCGGTGCCGACTTCTTCCTGATGCCCTCGCTGTTCGAGCCTTGCGGCCTCAACCAGATGTACAGTCTCGCCTATGGCACCCTGCCACTGGTGCGCGCCGTGGGTGGTCTGAAAGATACCGTGGTGGATTGGGATGCCGATCCCGAGCATGCCACCGGCTTCTGTTTTAACGATCCGACTGCCGCCATCCTGCTCGATACCATGCGTCGCAGCCTGCTCTATTTCCTGCAGGACAAGGAGCGTTTTGCCAAAGTGCAGCGCAATGCCATGAGCACCCGCTTCAACTGGCCTGACTCGGTCACCCAGTATGAACGGATGTATCAGAGCGCATTGGGCCGTTACTGAACGCCAAACGTCAGCTGATTGCTGAAGTTTTGTACCCTTGGCGCCACTTTGGGCGTCAACAGCGAAAAAAGTCCCCTTTGGCTGTTGACGCTCCCCCAAAACTCTATAGAATCCCCCTCCGCAGTGATGCGAAGGTGGCGGAATTGGTAGACGCGCTAGCTTCAGGTGTTAGTGTCCCACGGATGTGAGGGTTCGAGTCCCTCT
>NZ_JAAKSL010000009.1:0-163720 GCF_049173895.1 Aeromonas sp. 602200 | reverse complement strand
GCAGTTGAGGCAGTTGAGGCAGTTGAGGCAGTTGAGGCAGTTGAGGCAGTTGAGGCAGTTGAGGCAGTTGAGGCAGTATCAAAATCTCTTAAAAGAAAAGCCGGGACAAGCCCGGCTTTTTCTTTATCACTCAGCAGCTGCTTCAGCAGCGGCCGGGCGGTCTACCAGCTCAATATAAGCCATAGGGGCGTTGTCGCCAGCACGGAAACCGCATTTCAGAATGCGAGTATAACCGCCGGCGCGCTCCAGGTAGCGCGGGCCCAGTTCATTGAACAGCTTAGCCACGATCGCGTTATCGCGAGTGCGGGCAAATGCCAGACGACGATTAGCAACGCTATCAGTCTTGGCAAGGGTGATCAGCGGTTCAACTACACGACGCAGCTCTTTTGCCTTAGGCAGAGTCGTCTTGATGATCTCATGACGAACCAGGGAGCTGGCCATGTTGCGGAACATAGCCTGACGATGGCTGCTGTTCCGGTTCAGTTGACGACCACTCAAACGATGGCGCATGACCTTATCCTTCTAACTAAATCTGTGAAACCCGTAATCTGGATTACTCGTCAGCGATGCTGGCGGGCGGCCAGTTCTCAAGGCGCATGCCAAGAGACAGACCACGGGAGGCCAACACGTCCTTGATCTCAGTCAGGGACTTCTTACCGAGGTTAGGAGTTTTAAGCAACTCAACTTCGGTACGCTGTACCAGATCACCAATATAGTGGATAGCTTCTGCCTTCAGACAGTTCGCAGAACGAACTGTCAGCTCCAAATCATCGACAGGACGCAGCAGAATCGGATCAAACTCGGGTTTCTCTTCTTTCTTCTCGGGCACGCTGACATCGCGCAGATCCACGAAGGCTTCCAGTTGCTCAGCCAAGATAGTGGCAGAACGACGGATGGCTTCTTCAGGATCCAGAGTACCATTGGTCTCCATGTCGATAACCAGCTTGTCCAAGTCGGTACGCTGTTCCACACGTGCTGCCTCAACATTGTAGGCAATACGAACGATGGGGCTGAACGCAGAGTCCAGCAGCAGGCGACCAATAGGACGCTCTTCATCATCGTTGTGAACACGAGCAGAAGCAGGCACATAACCACGACCGCGCTGAACTTTCAGGCGCATGCTGATTTCAGCATTGGCACCAGTCAGGTGGCAGATTACGTGCTCCGGGTTTACGATCTCGACTTCATCACCGTGAGTGATATCACCTGCGGTAACGGGGCCTGTTCCAGACTTGGTCAGGGACAGAGTTACCTCGTCCTTGCCTTCCAGCTTCACAGCGATACCTTTCAGGTTGAGCAGGATTTCAAGAATGTCTTCCTGTACACCTTCTTTGCTGCTGTACTCATGCAGTACACCGTCAATTTCGACTTCAGTAACTGCACAACCGGGCATAGAAGACAGCAAAATACGACGCAGGGCGTTACCCAGCGTGTGACCAAAGCCACGCTCAAGTGGCTCAAGAGTCACTTTCGCATGAGTCGGGCTAACTTGCTCGATGTCAACTAGCCGCGGTTTAAGAAAATCTGTTACAGAACCCAGCATTGTGTCCTCTCTTTAGAAGCTAGCTTTACTTGGAGTAAAGCTCGACGATCAGCTGTTCGTTAATGTCGGCAGACAGGTCGGAACGCTCCGGCAGGCGCTTGAAGGCACCTTCCATTTTAGCGGCATCAACCTCTACCCAAGTCGGCTTCTCGCGCTGACCAGCAACCTCAAGGGCAGCTTTGATACGCGCTTGCTTCTTAGCCTTCTCACGAACGCAGATCACGTCCTCAGGGGAAACCTGGAAAGAAGGAATGTTCACAACGCGGCCGTTTACCATGATGGCCTTATGGCTCACCAGCTGACGAGATTCAGCGCGGGTAGCACCGAAGCCCATGCGGTATACGACGTTGTCCAGACGACCTTCCAGCAGCTGCAACAGGTTTTCACCGGTGTTACCCTTTTGACGGGCAGCGTCGCGGTAGTAGTTGCGGAACTGTTTTTCCAATACGCCGTAAATACGACGAACTTTTTGTTTCTCGCGCAGTTGTACACCGTAGTCGGACAGGCGGGGCTTACGAGCGCCGTGCTGACCAGGAGCGGTGTCAATCTTGCACTTAGAATCAATCGCGCGAACACCAGACTTCAGGAAGAGGTCTGTGCCCTCACGACGGCTAAGCTTAAGCTTAGGACCGATATATCTTGCCATCTTCTTTCTCCAACAATCCTAGACCAAGTAGCTACCAGCGTTACACGCGGCGCTTCTTGGGAGGACGACAACCGTTGTGCGGGATCGGAGTCACATCAGTAATGTTAGTGATGCGGAAACCAGCCGCGTTCAGGGCGCGGATGGAAGACTCACGACCGGGACCCGGACCTTTGACCATGACTTCCAGGTTCTTGACGCCATATTCTTTGGCCATCTCACCAGCGCGTTCAGCAGCTACCTGAGCAGCGAACGGGGTGGACTTACGAGAACCACGGAAACCGGAACCACCAGAAGTAGCCCAAGACAGAGCGTTGCCCTGACGGTCAGTAATGGTCACGATTGTGTTGTTGAAAGATGCATGAACGTGCGCAATACCGTCGCTCACTTGCTTTTTAACGCGCTTGCGAGCACGAGTCGGAGTTTTAGCCATTTTCTACCTTCCCGTTACTTCTTGATAGCCTTGCGCGGACCCTTACGGGTACGAGCGTTGGTCTTGGTACGTTGACCACGAACAGGCAGGCTACGACGGTGACGCAAACCACGGTAGCAACCCAGATCCATCAAACGCTTGATGTTCATGGAAATCTGACGACGCAGGTCACCTTCAACGGTGAATTTACCTACTTGTTCACGCAGACTCTCGATCTGAGCTTCGTCCAGGTCTTTAATTTTCACATTCTCAGCGATACCGGCTGCGGCACAGATGGCCTTGGAGCGGGTACGACCGACGCCATAAATAGCAGTCAAAGCGATGACTGCATGCTTATGGTCAGGAATGTTAATGCCAGCGATACGGGCCACTATTCACTCCTACATATAGTAGATTACGACCACCACAAAGCCCGTGAGCGGATACGTGGCGGTCAACCAATACACAACAAAAGTTGGCTGGCTATAGTAGCCAGCACAACTATTTGTTGCAAGTACTAACCGTAAAAAATTAGCCTTGGCGCTGTTTATGCTTTGGCTCGCTGCAAATCACACGCACCACACCGTGACGCTTGATGATTTTGCAGTTACGGCAGATTGCCTTAACGGAAGCACGAACTTTCATTGCTTAACTCCGTAACTACGCCGACCTTTAGCGGCCGTAGCCCTTCAGGTTGGCCTTCCTCAGGACGTCACCATATTGATGAGACATCATATGGGTTTGTACCTGAGCCATGAAGTCCATGATAACCACCACAATAATCAGCAGCGAAGTGCCACCGAAGTAGAACTGTACGTTCCAGGCAGTCATCAGGAACTGGGGTACCAGACAGATAAAGGTTATATAGAGCGCACCTGCCAATGTCAGGCGAGTCATAACCTTATCGATATAACGTGCTGTCTGCTCGCCCGGGCGGATCCCCGGGATAAAGGCTCCACTCTTCTTCAGGTTATCTGCTGTCTCGCGGGGGTTGAACACCAGCGCGGTATAGAAGAAACAGAAAAAGATAATGGCTGCTGCATACAGCATCTCGTAAAGCGGCTGACCCGGCTGCAGGACCATAGAGACCTGTTGCAGGATATCAGCGACTTTACCCTCACCCTGACCAAACCAGGAGGTAATGGTCCCCGGGAAGAGGATGATACTGGATGCGAAAATCGCAGGAATCACACCAGCCATATTCACTTTCAACGGCAGGTGTGTGCTTTGCGCAGCAAATACCTGGCGGCCTTGTTGACGCTTGGCATAGTTAACGACGATACGACGCTGACCACGCTCCACGAACACCACAAAGTAAGTCACTGCGAAAACAATCAAGCCCAGCAACAACAACAGCAGGATGTGCAATTCCCCTTGACGTGCCTGTTCGGCCGTAGCGCCAATGGCATGCGGCAGACCAGCAACGATACCTGTGAAAATAATCAACGAGATACCATTACCAATCCCACGCTCGGTAATCTGCTCACCCAACCACATCAAGAACATGGTACCGGTGACCAGACTCACAACCGCTGTGAAATAGAAGCCCAAACCCGGATGAGTCACGAGTCCTTGCATCATATTCGGCAGACCGGTTGCAATACCAATGGCCTGGAAAGTTCCCAAAACCAGCGTGCCCCAACGGGTATATTGGCTAATCTTGCGACGGCCGGATTCACCCTCTTTCTTGAGTTCAGCAAGAGCAGGATGAACCACTGTCAGCAGCTGGATAATGATCGACGCCGAAATGTACGGCATGATCCCCAACGCAAGAATAGAAGCACGCGATAGTGCACCACCACTGAACATGTTGAACATCTCAATGATGGTGCCCTTCTGTTGCTGGAACAACTCGGCCAGTACGGCGGCGTCAATACCAGGAATCGGCACATAAGAGCCTGCACGGAAAACGATAATCGCCCCGAGAACGAAGAGCAGACGGCTCTTTAGTTCACTCAGACCACCCTGTGCTTTAACATCCAATCCTGGTTTCTTAGCCATTGTACTGATTATTCCTCGATTTTACCGCCAGCGGCCTCGATGGCTGCACGTGCACCTTTGGTGACGGACAGACCACGAACGGTCACAGCACGGTCAATGTTGCCAGACAGAACAACTTTAGCGAACACGATGTTCTTGGTCAGAACGCCGGCTTGCTTCAGAGTGCTCACGTCGACTACATCACCTTCTACCAGGGCGATTTCGTTCAGGCGCACTTCGGCAGATACCAAAGATTTGCGAGAGAAGAAACCGAACTTCGGCAGACGGATTTTCAAAGGCATCTGGCCGCCTTCGAAACCGTTGCGGACTTTACCGCCACCGGAACGAGAGGTTTGACCTTTAACACCACGACCACCGGTCTTGCCCAGACCAGAACCGATACCACGGCCCGGACGGTGCTTAACGCGCTTGGAACCAGCGGCCGGAGACAGAGTATTCAGACGCATGCTTAGCCCTCCACCTTAACCATGTAATAAACCTGGTTGATCATACCACGTACGCAAGGAGTATCTTCCAGCTCAACGGTGTGACCAATGCGACGCAGACCCAGACCACGCAGAGTCGCCTTGTGCTTTGGCAGACGGCCGATAGAGCTGCGAGTTTGAGTTACTTTTACAGTGTTAGCCATGTCGCATTACCCCAGAATTTCTTCAACGCGCAGACCACGCTTGGCAGCGATCTGTTCCGGTGACTGACCGTGAACCAGAGCGTCTACAGTTGCGCGAACAACGTTGATTGGGTTGGTGGAACCGTAGGTCTTAGCCAGCACGTTGTGGATACCAGCAACTTCCAGAACGGCACGCATGGCGCCGCCTGCGATGATACCAGTACCTTGAGAGGCCGGCTTCATGAACACGGTGGAACCGGAGTGAACACCTTTCACCGGGTGGTGCAGGGTGCCGTTGTTCAGTTCAACCTTGTTCAGGTTACGCTTGGCCTGTTCCATTGCTTTTTGAATAGCAGCCGGAACTTCACGGGCTTTACCGTAACCGTAACCTACACGGCCGTTACCATCACCCACCACGGTCAACGCGGTGAAGGACATGATACGACCACCTTTAACAGTTTTCGAAACACGGTTTACTGCAATGAGCTTTTCTTGCAGTTCGCCGGCTTGAGATTCGACTTTAGCCATCTTCGACTCCTAGCTTAGAACTGAAGACCAGCGTCACGTGCGGCAGCTGCCAGGGCAGCGATGCGACCGTGATACTTGAAACCGGAACGATCGAAAGATACGTTCTGAACGCCTTTGGCAATAGCACGCTCAGCGATAGCTTTACCTACAGCGGTAGCCGCATCTGCGTTACCGGTGTATTTCAGAGCTTCACTGATGGCTTTCTCTACTGTGGAAGCAGAGGCCAGAACTTCGGAACCGTTGGCTGCAATAACCTGCGCATAGATATGACGCGGGGTACGGTGAACAACCAGACGGGTAGCTCCCAGTTCCTGCATCTTTTTCCGAGCACGAGTAGCACGACGGAGACGAGCTGCTTTCTTGTCCATAGTGTTACCTTACTTCTTCTTAGCTTCTTTAGTACGCACTTGCTCGTTGGCATAGCGTACACCCTTGCCCTTGTAGGGCTCCGGAGCGCGGTAAGCACGGATATCGGCGGCGACTTGGCCAACCAGCTGCTTGTCGACACCACGCAGAACGATTTCTGTGGCAGTCGGGCACTCAGCGGTCACACCAGCCGGCAGCGCATGCTCTACCGGGTGAGAGAAGCCCAGAGCCAGCGCAACAGCATTGCCCTTGATGGAGGCTTTATAACCTACACCAACCAGCTGCAGCTTGCGCTCGAAGCCTTGGGTAACACCGATTACCATGTTGTTGACCAATGCACGGGCAGTACCGGCCTGAGCGTCAGCACCAGCGATGCCGTCGCGCGGGGCGAACTTCAGTACATTGTCTTCTTTGGTCACTTCTACACCGGCGTGAATAGAGCGAACCAGGGAACCTTTACCACCTTTGATGGACAGTTCCTGGCCGTTCAGAGTCACCTCTACGCCAGCAGGAATAGTGACGGGTGCCTTAGCAACACGAGACATTTCCTACCTCCTATTAAGCGACGTAGCAGATGATCTCACCGCCCATGCTTGCTTTACGGGCAGCACGGTCAGTCATCACACCTTTAGACGTGGACACGATAGCAACACCGAGACCGCCCATAACTTTCGGCAGATCAGTAGTGCGCTTGTAAATACGCAGGCCGGGACGGCTCACGCGTTGGATCAGTTCTACAACTGGCTTGCCCTGGAAATATTTCAGTTCAATTTCCAGTTCCGGCTTCACGTCACCAGCTACGGAGTAGCCAGCGATGTAACCTTCTTCTTTCAGCACTTTGGCGATAGCCACTTTCAGCTTGGAAGAAGGCATGGAAACCGCAACTTTGCTCGCCGCCTGACCGTTACGGATGCGGGTCAGCATGTCCGCGATCGGATCTTGCATGCTCATAAGTCTAACTCCCGAGATTCGTTACCAAGAAGCCTTCTTCAGGCCCGGAATTTCGCCCTTCATGGCATGCTCACGCACCTTGATGCGAGACAGGCCAAACTTGCGCAGGAAACCGTGCGGACGACCAGTAATATTGCAACGGTTACGCTGGCGGGACGGACTGGAATCACGGGGCAGCTGTTGCAGTTGCAGTACAGCATCCCAACGCGCTTCTTCAGAAGCGTTCATGTCAACGATGATAGCTTTCAGCTCGGCACGCTTGGTCGCGTACTTGGCTACCAGCTTGGCACGCTTTGCTTCGCGCGCTTTCATGGATGTTTTAGCCATAACCCTAACCTTACTTGCGGAATGGGAAGTTAAAGGCAGCCAGCAGAGCACGGCCTTCTTCATCGGTATTCGCGGAAGTGGTGATGGTGATATCCAGACCACGGACGCGATCGACTTTGTCATAGTCGATTTCCGGGAAGATGATCTGCTCACGCACGCCCATGGAGTAGTTACCACGACCGTCGAACGCTTTAGCATTCAGGCCACGGAAGTCACGGATACGCGGTACGGAGATGCAGATCAGCCGTTCCAGGAACTCCCACATACGCTCGCCACGCAGGGTTACTTTACAACCTATCGGGTAGCCTTCACGAATCTTGAAGCCCGCAACAGATTTGCGAGCTTTGGTGATCAGCGGCTTCTGACCGGAAATGGCAGCCATATCGGCAGCAGCATTTTCCAGCAACTTCTTGTCAGAGATCGCTTCACCAACACCCATGTTCAGGGTGATTTTCTCGATCCGAGGGACTTGCATGATAGTCTTGTAACCGAACTGCTTTGACAGTTCATTTACTACATCGGATTTGTAGTAATCATGCAGTTTCGCCATCGTTAAACTCCAATTACTTCACAAGTTCGCCGGTGGATTTGAAGAAACGAACTTTTTTGCCGTCTTCAATCCGGAAACCAACGCGGTCAGCTTTGCCAGTGGCAGAGTTGAACAGCGCTACGTTTGATACATCGATGGGGGCTTCTTTGGTGACGATACCGCCAGCCTGACCCAGTGCGGGTACCGGCTTCTGGTGTTTCTTCACCTGATTGATGCCTTCCACGATTACCTTACCTTTAGCAATCAGAACCTGAGTGACTTTGCCACGCTTGCCCTTGTCTTTGCCGGTAAGAACAATCACTTCGTCTTCGCGACGGATTTTAGCTGCCATCGTTCGACTCCTTACAGTACTTCGGGTGCCAGGGACACAATCTTCATGAACTTCTCATTACGCAGTTCACGGGTCACCGGGCCAAAAATACGAGTACCGATTGGCTGTTGGTTGTTGTTAAGCAACACAGCCGCATTGTTGTCGAAACGGATGACAGAGCCGTCCGGACGACGAACGCCTTTACGGGTGCGTACGACCACCGCGTTATACACATCACCTTTCTTCACTTTACCGCGAGGAATGGCTTCCTTGATGGAAACCTTGATGATGTCGCCGATGCCGGCGTAACGGCGGTGCGAGCCACCCAGAACCTTAATACACATTACACTGCGAGCGCCGGAGTTGTCGGCAACACCCAGCATACTTTGCATCTGGATCATCTTAGTGCTCCGCTTTGTTTACTTCTTATCCCTAATGGGATCTGGCTGCCTTCAAAAGGCGCGAAACTATAACACAGGATTTTCAGAAAAGGTAGCCTAAAAAACAAACGGCCCCTGAAAGGGGCCGCTTGGACTACAAAGTACCGATTAGGCCTTTTCTACAACGGCAACCAGGGTCCAGGACTTGGTCTTGGACAGCGGGCGGCATTCGCGGATTTCCACGAGGTCGCCAGCTTTGCATTCGTTGTTTTCGTCATGCACGTGCAGCTTGGTAGTGCGCTTGATGATCTTACCGTAGATCGGGTGCTTTACCTTGCGCTCGATAGCAACAGTGATGGACTTGTCCATCTTGTCGCTGATTACACGACCTTGCAGAGTACGGATCTTGTCAGTCATTACGCACCTGCCTTCTCAGTCAGTACAGTCTTGATACGTGCGACGTCACGACGCACTTGTTTCAGAGTGTGAGTCTGAGCCAGCTGGCCGGTGGACGCTTGCATGCGCATGTTGAATTGCTCACGCAGCAGGCCCAGCAGCTCCTGGTTCAGTTCTTCGACGCTCTTTTGACGCAGATCTTGGGCTTTCATCACATCACCGTCTTAATTACGAAAGTGGTCTGAACAGACAGCTTAGCTGCGGCCAGGGCAAACGCTTCACGCGCCAGAGCCTCAGGTACACCGTCCATCTCGTACAGAACCTTGCCAGGCTGGATCGGGCAAACCCAGTATTCCACGTTACCCTTACCTTTACCCATACGAACTTCGAGGGGCTTTTCGGTGATGGGCTTGTCCGGGAACACACGGATCCAGATCTTACCTTGACGCTTAACGTGACGGGTCATGGCACGACGGGCTGCTTCGATTTGACGAGCAGTCAGTTGACCACGGGATGTCGCCTTCAGGCCAAAGGTACCGAAGGATACTTCGTTACCAGAGGTGGCCAGACCGCGGTTACGACCCTTGTGGGTCTTGCGGAATTTAGTACGCTTAGGTTGCAACATTTACCGAATCTCCTTACTTAGCAGCGCGGCGCTTGTTGTCACGCTTGGGCTTTGCAGGAGCTTGCTCTTGAGCAGCGGCAGCGTTAACAGCAGCCAGACCGCCCAGAACTTCGCCCTTGAAGATCCAAACTTTAACGCCGATCACACCGTAAGTGGTGTGGGCTTCAGAAGTTGCGTAGTCGATGTCGGCACGCAGGGTGTGCAACGGCACACGACCTTCACGGTACCATTCGGTACGCGCGATTTCAGCGCCGCCCAGACGACCGGAAACTTCCACTTTGATGCCCTTGGCACCCAGGCGCATTGCGTTCTGTACGGCGCGCTTCATAGCACGACGGAACATTACACGACGCTCCAGCTGGGAAGTGATGCTGTCGGCAACGAGTTTGCCATCCAGCTCCGGCTTGCGGACTTCGGAAATGTTGATCTGAGCAGGCACGCCAGCAATAGTGGCTACAGCTTTGCGCAGCTTCTCAACGTCTTCGCCTTTCTTACCGATTACAACACCCGGACGAGCGGTGTGAATGGTCACACGGATGCTCTTGGCCGGACGCTCAATGGTGATCTTGGACAAGGACGCGTTTTTCAGTTCCTTGGTCAGGAACTGGCGTACTTGAAAATCGCTGTACAGGTTGTCAGCGAAGTCTTTGGTGTTCGCGAACCAGGTAGAATTCCAAGGCTTGGTAATACCCAGGCGAATGCCATTAGGATGTACTTTCTGACCCATTGCTTATCTCCCAGCCTTAGCGTCGGATACCACTACAGTGATGTGAGCGGTACGCTTGAGGATACGATCCGCACGACCTTTGGCACGCGGACGGATGCGCTTCATGGAGGGACCTTCGTCGACCATGATAGTAGCAACACGCAGCGCGTCGATATCGGCGCCTTCGTTGTGCTCAGCGTTTGCAATGGCAGATTCCAGCACTTTCTTAACCAGCACTGCAGCCTTTTTCGGGCTGAAGGTCAGGATATTCAGAGCCTTGTCTACGGACAGACCACGTACTTGATCGGCTACCAGACGAGCTTTCTGGGCAGAAGTACGGGCATAACGGTGTTTAGCGATAGCTTCCATCATTTATCCCTTAGCGCTTCTTAGCCTTCTTATCAGCAGCATGGCCGCGATAAGTACGAGTCGGTGCGAATTCACCCAGTTTGTGACCGATCATTTCTTCGGTAACGAAAACCGGAACGTGCTGACGACCATTATGGACAGCGATGGTCAAACCGATCATGTTCGGGATGATCATTGAACGACGGGACCAGGTTTTAACCGGCTTTTTATCCCCGCTTTCCACCGCTTTCTCTACCTTCTTCAGCAAGTGCAGGTCAATAAATGGACCCTTCTTGAGAGAACGTGGCATGGTGATTCCTCTATGTTAACAATTACTTGTTACGACGACGTACGATGTACTTGTCGGTACGCTTGTTCTTACGGGTCTTGAAGCCTTTAGCCTTCTGGCCCCATGGGGACACAGGCTGCATGCCCTTGTTACGACCCTCACCACCACCGTGCGGGTGGTCAACCGGGTTCATCGCCATACCGCGAACGGTCGGACGAATACCACGCCAGCGGTTTGCACCGGCTTTACCCAGTTGACGCAACATGTGCTCGGAGTTACCGACTTCACCGATGGTAGCGCGGCACTCGGCCAGAACTTTACGCACTTCGCCGGAACGCAGACGCAGAGTTACATAGTTACCTTCACGAGCCAGGATCTGGATGAAAGTACCAGCGGAACGAGCCAGCTGGGCACCTTTACCAGGCTTCATCTCTACAGCGTGAACGGTAGAACCAACCGGGATGTTGCGCATCGGCAGGGCATTACCTACCTTGATGGCTGCATCAGCACCAGAAGCGATCGCGTCACCAGCTTTCAGGCCTTTCGGAGCCAGGATGTAACGACGCTCACCGTCTGCATACAACACCAGAGCGATGTTAGCGGTACGGTTAGGATCGTATTCCAGGCGCTCTACTTTAGCCGGGATACCGTCTTTGTCGCGCTTGAAGTCGACGATACGGTAGTGCTGCTTGTGACCACCACCGATATGACGGGTAGTGATACGGCCGTTGTTGTTACGACCACCGGACTTGCTTTTGCTGTCCAGCAGAGCGGCGAAGGGCTTGCCCTTGTACAGCTCTTGATTGACGATCTTGACGACGTGGCGGCGGCCCGGAGAAGTAGGCTTGCACTTAACGATTGCCATTTTTGAGAACTCCTCTTACTCGGCTGCGCCCATGAAGTCGATGTCCTGACCAGCTTTCAGGGTCACATAAGCCTTTTTCCAATCGGAACGACGGCCTACGCGTGCACCTGCGCGCTTGGTCTTACCCTTCATGTTCAGGGTACGGACGGTCTCAACTTCGACCTCGAACAGTTTCGCAACTGCAGCTTTGACTTCCGCCTTGGTAGCATCAACAGCAACTTTGAACACGATAGTGTTCTGCTTTTCTGCAACCATGGTGCTCTTTTCAGAGATGTGCGGAGCCTTCAGAACTTTCAGCAGACGCTCTTCACGGATCATGCCAGCATCTCCTCGATTTGCTTAACTGCGTCAGCAGTCATCAGAACCTTGTCGAAAGCGATCAGGCTGACCGGGTCGATACCGGCAACGTCACGCACGTCAACTTTGTACAGGTTGCGAGCAGCCAGGAACAGGTTCTCATCGACTTCAGCAGTCACGATCAGAACGTCAGTCAGTTCCATTTCTTTCAGCTTGGCGATCAGTTCTTTGGTCTTCGGAGCTTCGATGCCGAACTTCTCAACAACGATCAGGCGCTCTTGACGTACCAGCTCGGACAGAATGCTACGGATAGCGCCGCGGTACATCTTCTTGTTTACTTTCTGGCTGTGATCTTGCGGCTTAGCAGCAAAAGTCACACCACCGGAACGCCAGATGGGCGAACGGATGGAGCCAGCACGGGCACGACCAGTACCCTTCTGACGCCACGGCTTTTTGCCGCCACCAGACACTTCAGAGCGAGTCAGCTGCGCACGAGTACCCTGACGGGCACCAGCGGCATATGCAACGACGACCTGGTGAACCAGAGCTTCGTTGAATTCGCGCCCGAAGGTAGTCTCGGAAACTTCAAGAGCGCTCTTGGCGTCTTTCATTACCAATTCCATTACTATCTCCTCAGACGTTACGCTTTGACGGCAGGTTTGACGATCACGTTGCCGTTGGTTGCACCCGGTACTGCACCTTTGATGAGCAGCAGGTTGCGTTCAGCGTCAACACGAACCAGTTCCAGGTTCTGAGTCGTTACACGCTCAGCACCCATGTGACCAGCCATCTTTTTGCCCTTGAATACACGACCCGGAGTCTGGTTCTGACCGATAGAACCCGGAACGCGGTGAGACAAGGAGTTACCGTGGGTCATATCCTGGGTGCGGAAGTTGTGGCGCTTAACAGTACCAGCAAAGCCCTTACCTTTGGATGTGCCGGTAACGTCTACCAGCTTAACGTCAGCGAGAAGATCTACTTTCAGCTCGCTACCAACAGTGAAAGTTTCACCGTTGTTCAGACGGAATTCCCACAGACCGCGACCGGCTTCTACACCAGCTTTGGCGAAGTGGCCAGCTTCCGGCTTGGTCACACGGCTGGCTTTCTTGGCGCCAGTGGTAACCTGAATAGCGTTGTAGCCGTCGGTTTCTACAGATTTGACCTGAGTTACACGGTTAGCTTCAACTTCGATAACAGTCACCGGGATAGAAACGCCATCTTCAGTGAAGATGCGAGTCATACCCACTTTGCGACCTACAAGACCGATTGTCATTGTTATCAACCTCTTTCCGTAATTAACCCAGGCTGATCTGGACGTCTACACCAGCTGCCAGATCCAGACGCATCAGGGCGTCTACGGTCTTGTCAGTCGGCTCAACGATGTCTACCAGACGCTTGTGAGTGCGGATCTCGTACTGATCACGCGCATCTTTGTTGACGTGCGGGGAGATCAGGACGGTGAAGCGCTCTTTGCGAGTCGGCAGCGGAATAGGACCGCGAACCTGCGCGCCAGTGCGCTTAGCAGTTTCAACGATTTCCGCAGTGGATTGATCAATCAGGCGATGATCAAAAGCCTTCAGGCGGATACGGATTCTTTGGTTCTGCATTGACAGAGCTCCAATAGATAAAAGAACATAAATCAACACCGCCCGACCGAGATTTCTCCCGCCAGAGGTGTGATTTTTCACGTTTCCCCCCATATCGGGAGGACTGTATGGCTGGCTCCTGTAAACAGGAAACTCAGCAGCAGACATATCGTCTGGCTTACCTCATGGGTAAGCGGAGGGGATTATACGGATTTTTCAAATTTGCGCAAGGGAGAACGAACAGATTATGCGCAGTTTTATGTGACAGATGGATCTCGCCTACGGCAACACACTCTGCTGCCGACACCAGGGTAACGACAATGTTACAAGCAGGCTGGTAGACTGTTCGCTTGCCTCTGTCAGTGGAACGACATCCCATGCTCAAAGATCAAAAGAAAGCCTATCAGTATGGCCTTTGCGCCGTTGCCCTCTGGTCGACGGTCGCCACAGCCTTCAAGATCTCCCTCGCCTATTTCGAACCTGTGCAACTGTTGCTTGTGGCCGCCTTCACCTCAACTCTCACGCTGACAGCCGTCGTCGCCAAACAGGGCAAACTGCCGCTGCTGAGGAGCTACATCAAAGCCCGCCCTTTCTACTACCTGACTCTGGGCGTGCTGAATCCCTTTCTCTATTATCTGTTGCTGTTCAAAGCCTATGATCTGCTGCCTGCCCAGCAGGCACAGACCCTCAACTACACCTGGGCCATTACCCTCAGTCTGCTGGCCGTTCCCTTCCTCGGCCAGAAGCTGCGTCGGCGCGATGGCGTCGCTATCGTGCTGGGGTATTTTGGCGCACTGGTGATCGCCACCAGAGGGGATGTATTCGGCCTCCATTTCGACAGCCCCCTCGGCGTGACGCTGGCGCTGGTCTCGACCCTCATCTGGGCCAGCTACTGGATCCTCAACACCCGCAATCAGGGCGATCCTATTGTCAGCCTGTTGCTCGGCTTTATGATCAGCCTGCCTTTTATCGTCGTGGCGACCTGGTTGCTCTCCGATTTTGCCATGACCGCCTGGCAGGGATGGGCTGGAGCCATCTATGTGGGACTGTTCGAAATGGGTTTCGGTTTCGTGCTCTGGCTGATGGCGCTGCGCCATGCCACCAACACGGCCCCCATCAGCAACCTCATCTTTATCTCGCCGTTTGCCTCACTGGTGCTGCTCAATCTGCTGATCGGCGAAGCCATCCATCCGGCCACCCCCATCGGGTTGGCGCTCATCGTTGCCGCCCTGCTGATCCAGCAGCTCAAGTACGGCAAACGCTATCGAGCATCAGTCGAAACCAAGAGCTGACCATGCAAAAGGGCGTATCCACGGATACGCCCTTCTCTCAATCCATCCACTCCTGTGGCTGATGTTTCGGCAGCCGCATCTCGACCAGCAGGCCGCCGAGATCCGAGCTTCCCAACCGGATAGTGCCGTGGTGCTGGGCGACTATCTTGGCCACGATGGCCAACCCCAGCCCACTACCGCCGACGGTCCGCGCCACATTCCCCTGAGTAAAAGGCTTGAGCACCCGGGAATAGTCCTGCTCCGGAATGCCGGGGCCATCATCGGAGAGGCGCAAGCGCACCCAGTGCCCATCGTCCTTGAGCTCGGCATGCAAGCGGCTCGCCCCATAACGCTGCGAGTTGCTTGATAGGTTGTTCAACACCCGCCGGATACTGACCGGATTGCAGGCCACCCGCACCGCCTCTTGCGGCAGCGCCAGATCGACCTCCAGCCCCTGCTCCGAGTAGATCAGCAAGGTATCATGCACCAGCTGGGTCAGGTCGATAGGCTCAAAATCCTGCCCCTCGTCCGGGCGGATGTAGTCGATGAACTGATCGATGATGGCATTGGACTCATCAATGTCGGCGTTGATGCTCTCCTTGAGGTACTCGTCACCGGAGGACATCATCTCGGTGGCCAGCCGGATACGGGTCAGCGGGGTTCGCAGATCGTGGGAGACCCCCGCCATCATCAGGTTACGCTCTTCGATCAGGCTCTTGATGGAGTGCGACATATGGTTGAAGGTGCGGGTCAGCCGCCGCACCTCCCTTGAGCCCAGCTCCCCCAGCGCCTCGGGGAAATGGCCCCTGGCAACAGCAACGGCACCAGCCTCGAGATCCTCGAGCGGGCGCACCAGCTGCCGGGCAAAGCGCCAGGCCGCAAACAGGGTGATCACCAGCAGCACGCTCAGATAAATGATGAGGGGTTCGATATCGTCATCTTCAATCTCGGTCAGCGGGATCCGCACCCAGATTTTGCTGGCCTGCGGCGGCTGGATCCAGATGATGTAGTGATCCTGGATCTCGACCCGCACCTTGGCCGGGCCACCCAGTTCGCGGCTGATATTCTCCTCCAGATAGGGGTACGGCTTGGCATCGTTGAAGCCATGCTGCACCGCCTCGCTCTGGGTATAGATGTCGGTACCGGTCGTCACATAGACCAGCGCCTCGGCATCTTCACTCAGCGCCAGTTGTTCGGTGTTGACCGGAAAGATCAGCTTGACCTGATTGGCCAGCAAGTGACTGATCTGCTTGACGGTCGGCGCCAGCAGATAGTTGTAGAAGGTGACGTAGGAGACCGCTTGATAGACCACCAGGACGGCGGCCAGAAACCAGAGCATGCGGGAAAACATGCTGCCGACTTTTTTCATGCACCGTCACCATCTGGCACGAACACATACCCCAGACCCCAAACGGTCTGCAGGTAGCGGGGCTGGGCCGGATCCTGTTCCAGCAGGCGGCGCAGGCGAGAGACCTGCACGTCGATGCTGCGCTCGGTGGCGGTGTATTCGCGGCCACGGGCCAGATTCATCAGCTTGTCGCGGGAGAGCGGCTCGCGCGGATGGCTGACCAGCACCTTGAGCACCGCAAATTCACCGCTGGTGAGCGCCATCGGCTCGCCATCCCGGCTCAGCTCGCGGGTCGCGAGATTGAGTTGAAAAGCTCCGAAGTTGACCACCTTTTCTGCAGCAGAGGGAGCCCCCGGCAGCTCGACGGTATGGCGGCGCAGTACGGCACGGATCCGCGCCAGCAGTTCGCGGGGGTTAAACGGCTTGGGCAGATAGTCATCAGCCCCCATCTCGAGCCCGACGATGCGATCCACTTCATCCCCCTTGGCGGTGAGCATCAGCACCGGGATCTGGTTGCCCGCTTCCCGCAGACGGCGGCAGATGGAGAGCCCATCCTCCCCCGGCAACATCAGGTCGAGCACCATCAGGCTGAAGTTTTCACGAGTCAGCAAGCGATCGGCCTGCTCGCCATTGGCCACGCCGCGCACTACGAATCCCTGCTCGGTGAGATAGCGTTCCAACAGGGAACGTAATTTCAGGTCATCGTCCACGACCAGGACCTTGTATTGCTGCTGACTCATTGCTTTGCCTCTTCATTCTTTAGCTGCCCCCAATACTAGGGGGGGATATAGCGGGAGCAAAGCACAAATATGTTACCGGTTATTACCCATCCCGAGAGCGTGACGGCCATCAAGTCACCGTGCTGGCCATCCACTCCCTGAATGGCGCCAGCCGAGCCATCACGATTTCCCTCGACAGCAAGAGGACAAAAGCTAATATTCCCGAGCAGTTAGCGATGAATACCCCTCTTTGACCAGGTCCGCATCACCATGAAGACAAAGCTGATCACCCGCGAAGGCTACAACAAGCTGAAAGAAGAGCTCGATTTCCTCTGGCGTCAGGAGCGCCCCGAGGTCACCAGGAAGGTGGCATGGGCCGCCAGTCTGGGGGATCGCAGCGAAAATGCCGATTACCAGTACAACAAGAAGCGGCTGCGGGAGATCGATCGGCGGGTGCGCTACCTGCGCAAGTGCCTCGAAGAGCTGGGGATCGTCGACTATGCCCCCGCGCAGGAGGGCAAAGTCTTCTTCGGCGCCTGGGTCGAGGTGGAAAACGAAGAGGGCGAGACCAAGCGCTTTCGCATCGTCGGCTATGACGAGATCTTCGAGCGCAAGGATTACATCTCCATCGACTCCCCCATGGCCCGCGCCCTGCTCAAGAAAGAGGTCGGTGATGAAGCCATCGTCCGTACGCCAGTTGGTGACGTCTGCTGGTATATCAACGAGATCAGCTACCCCAAATAGCCGGACTACTGGTGAGCTGCTTGCCACAGGCACATCCTGAGTCACAGGTGCAATGGCAAGATAAACGCCCTCCCCTGCAACTTTATCAGTCTGACGGGTGCAGACCCCGGCGCAGGGTGGCATCCCGCAACACGACCCCATATAGTGCTCACACTTGGCGCCTGATGGCGCGGACTCGACCACAGAGGCCCTCAACAACATCATGATGCAAACCATAGAGAGACAGATTGCCGGTGAGCTCAATGCTCGCCCCGAGCAGGTGCAGGCCGCAGTGCGCCTGCTGGATGAAGGCTCGACCGTGCCCTTTATCGCCCGTTACCGTAAAGAGGTGACCGGCGGTCTGGACGACAGCCAGCTACGTACTCTGGAGAGCCGCCTCGGCTATCTGCGTGAACTGGAAGATCGCCGTCAGGTGATCATTCGCTCCATCGAAGAGCAGGGCAAACTGACCCCCGAGCTGATGCGCGAATTGAATGGCGCCGACAGCAAGACCCGACTGGAAGACCTCTACCTCCCCTACAAGCCCAAGCGCCGCACCAAGGGGCAGATGGCGATCGAAGCCGGGTTGGAGCCGCTTGCCAACCTGCTGCTCAGCGACCCGATGCAGGATCCCGAGCAAGCGGCTGCCACCTTCCTCAATCCCGAACAGGGCATTGCCGACAGCAAGGCGGCCCTCGACGGCGCCCGCTATATCCTGATGGAGCGCTTCGCCGAGCAGGCCGACCTGCTGGAGAAGCTGCGCGACTACCTGTGGCAAAATGCCACCCTGCGCGCCCGCGTGGTGGCAGGCAAGGAGCAGGAAGGGGCCAAGTTCAAGGACTATTTCGAACACGACGAACCCCTGCACAAGGCCCCCTCCCACCGGGTGCTGGCCATGCTGCGCGGCCGCAATGAAGGGATCCTCAATCTGGCTCTGGTCACCGGTGACGATGAGAGTGCCAGCCCCTGCGAAGGGATCATTGCCCACCACCTCAATCTCAATCTGCAGAACCGCCCGGCCGACAAATGGCTGCAAGGGGTGGTGAGCTGGACCTGGAAGATCAAGTTGTCGCTTCAGATGGAGACCGAGCTGATCGGCCGTATCCGCGAGTCGGCAGAGGAGGAGGCAATCAAGGTGTTCGCCATGAACCTCAAGGATCTGCTGATGGCGGCCCCGGCCGGCATGCGCTGCACCATGGGGCTGGATCCGGGCATCCGCACCGGGGTCAAGGTTGCCGTGGTGGATGCCACCGGCAAGCTGGTCGATCACGCCACCATCTATCCGTTCGAACCAAAACGCCAGATTGATCAAAGCCTCAAGACCCTGAGCGAGCTGTGCCAGAAACACAAGGTCGAGCTCATCAGCATCGGCAACGGCACCGCCTCGCGGGAGACCGACCGCCTGGTGAGCGACCTGTTCGAGCGCTACCCCGCCGCCAAGGCGCAGAAGATAGTGGTGAGCGAAGCGGGGGCCTCGGTCTACTCCGCCTCCGAACTCGCCTCTCAGGAGTTCCCGGATCTCGACGTCTCGATCCGTGGCGCCGTCTCCATCGCCCGCCGCCTGCAAGACCCGTTGGCCGAACTGGTCAAAATCGATCCCAAGAGTATCGGGGTCGGCCAGTATCAGCACGACGTCGGCCAGAGCCAGCTGGCCCGCCGGCTGGATGCCGTGGTTGAGGATTGCGTGAACGCGGTCGGGGTCGATGTGAACACCGCCTCGGTCGCCCTGCTCAACCGGGTTTCCGGCCTCTCCCAGACGCTGGCCCAGAACATCGTCGCCTATCGGGATGAGCACGGCGCTTTCAAGAGCCGTCAGCAGTTGCTGAAAGTGAGCCGACTCGGCCCCAAAGCCTTCGAACAGTGTGCTGGCTTCCTGCGCATTCGCGGCGGCAGCAATCCCCTCGACAGCTCGGCGGTACACCCGGAGTCCTATCCGGTCGTGGAGCGGATCCTCGCCAAGCTGGAGCAGACTGTGGAGAGCCTGCTCGGCAACAGCAGCCTGCTGCGCAGCCTGAAACCGGCCGATTACACCGATGAGCAATTCGGCGTGCCCACCATCACCGACATCATCGGCGAGCTGGACAAGCCGGGCCGCGACCCGCGCCCCGAGTTCAAAACCGCGACCTTCAAGGAAGGTGTGGAGCAGATCAGCGACCTGGTGCCAGAGATGGTACTGGAAGGGGTAGTCACCAACGTCACCAACTTCGGCGCCTTCGTCGATATCGGTGTTCATCAGGACGGTCTGGTGCACATCTCCTCCCTGACCGACCGTTTCGTCAAGGATCCCCGTGAGGTGGTCAAGGCCGGCGACATTGTGCGGGTCAAGGTGCTGGAAGTGGACGCCCCGCGCAAGCGGATCAGCCTCACCATGCGCCTTGACGAGAAAGCGGGGCAAGCTTCCCGCAAGCCGGCTGAAGCGCGCAACAGCAGTGCCGGCAACACCAAGCCAAGAAATGAGCCGCGGCAAAGCCCCCCTATGGGTGGTGCCATGGGCAACGCCTTTGCGGCAGCACTATCCAAAGCGAAAAAGTAACGACACCGTCCGGAACGCCTCTGAATGCAAAAAGCCCCGCAAGGGGCTTTTTTACACGCGAAGCTCAGGATCACTGCGCCAGGGCAGCAAGAATGCTCTCGGGCTCTCCATGCTGGGCCAGCACCTCCCGCAGTCGGTTGAATGCCTTGCAGGCCTCTTGCGGATACTTGCCGTAAGAGACGACGCCGGTGTGACTCCAGCCAGCCGCCAGCATCACTTTCTTCTTGAAACTGGTTCCTTCAGTTCCCCCTCCCCCGAGCTGCATCAGAAACTGCTCCATCTGCAGGTGGGGAGGCGGTACACGGGAGAAGGTGGTGAAATCTTCCGCTTTGACTTCATCGAAATGCATGACAGCTCCTGTGAAATTGGAATGGGCCTGATCTTCAGGTTAGTTGCAAAACAGGCAAAGCAGCTGAAAGTTTGGCGAGGGTGATTCAGATATGCAGACTGAGGGACTGGGTAGAAGCCGGGCTGACAGCCTGTTGATAGTGGCCCGCGATGACGCTGTTGCGTTTGTCCATATAGGCACTCAGCACACCGCCCGATTTCGCGCTCTGCTCGGCCATCAGCTCTTTGCGCGCCTTGGCTTCACTGGCGGCGGCGCTGCGCGCGACGGCCAGATCTTGCGCGGAAGGCTCAGCGGGCGCCAGCGCTGCAGCGCGGATCTGCTGCATCTTGGCGATGGTAGCGGCAGGGTCACCGGGTACGACACTGGTATCGATCTGGACTTCGCCACCCGTCGCATAACGCTTGCCATCCGGCCCTTGCGTAAACTGATAGGTGGGCGAGCTGGCGTACTCTCCACCCGCAGACTGGTGCGCCTGCTCGTGAGTGCGCACCTCCTTGTCACGCTCGGCAAGATCCTGAACCTGCTGCTCTTGCCGCTGTTGCTGCTCCTGCTGTTTGGGATCTTGCTGCTTGCGCTGCCCATCCTCACCGGTGGCCTCGACAAAGCGATTGTCTAGCAGTGTCGTCGGGGCTAATTGCCCGGTTTCACGGCTGTTCTGGGAGGTCTGATTGCTGGAGGCCTGACCGGCTTTGGATTTCTCTTTTTGGGAGCCGACTTCGGATTCGGCAACGGAGGCTTGGCCCGCTCGGGCCTGCGGGATCAGTTCTGCCCGGCGATTATCCGTCCTCGCCGCTTCCACCTGAGGTTGCAGCTGTGTCGGGATAAGGGGGGGCAGACTGACATTGATGTTCATCTCACACCCGGATGTCGATCAGGGTTCCCATCATCTCGCTGGCGGTCTGCACTACCTTGGCTGAAGCGCCAGCCTGCTGCTCGGCCACCTTGAGATTGACAAGCTCATCGGTCACTTGCACCTGATCCCCGCTGGGGGTGTTGAGGCGGGCGATCTGATTGGATGCCTTGTCGGCAATCTGCTCGGCTCGCTGAAATCCCTGTACCCCGCTGTTGAAAGCAGAATCAATACGCATGATGTTACTCCTCTGGTCACAGCTTAATTATCCGCCAGACCAGAGGATTAATGAAGCTTGCCGGCTGTTTTTTAGCCAACAAAATCTCGAACGATTTCAATGAATTCGTCAGGGTGGGAGATAAAAGGTGCGTGTGAGGCCTTATTAAGGGTCACGCTGCGGCTGACAGGGTAGAGATCATCCAGCAGGGGAATGGCCGCCTTGGGCACCAATGAATCCAGTCGACCATAGATCCGCAACCAGGGCAGATCCAGCTCCCGCAGCGGTTCGCGCAGGTCAATGTCGGCCAACAGCGTCAGCCCGGCCTCGAGTGCAGCAAACTGGGGCGCCGGGCGCTCGGCCAGCCAGTGACGCAACTGGCGGATATCGTCCCGGGCATGTTCACTGCCCATTGCCTGGATCGCCAGAAAGCGCTCTATGGTCTGGCGAAAATCCCCCGCCAGCATCTGGTTGAAGCCGGTAAGCACCTTGGGGGCAATTCCGGGCCACTCGTCCCGCCCCATAAAGCAGGGAGAGCTGGCTACCGTGATCAGGGAGTGCAACCGCTCGGGATGAGCCAGCGCCAACTGGCTTGCCACCAGACCGCCGAGCGACCAGCCAAGCAGATGGCACTTCTGCGGCAAGATGGCGGCCACCTGCTCGGCAAGCCAGGGCAGGCTGTAATCCACCTCGTCTGCCAGCGGGCTGTTGCCAAAGCCGGGCAAATCCACCAGATGAACCCGATAGTGGGACGCCAACTGTTGGGCAACACCATGCCAGACCGCACCGTTCATCCCCCACCCGTGCAACAGCACCAGATCGGGCCCCTGGCCAAACTGCTCTACCGATATGCTCATCTAGACTCAAGATCCCTGTTCATGCTCTTGGGGTCAGCATGTTAAAGCGACTGCTCGCTAAAGCAAGCCCGCTGCTCGGCAGCCACGGTGACTGGCAAGGGAGTTGCCTGCTCTGTCATCAGCCTTGTGACAACGAGCCCCTGCTCTGCAGCTGGTGTCGGCAGGCGCTGCACCAGTCACAGCCGAGATGCCACCTCTGCGCCGCACCGCTGACTGACTATATAGAAGAGAGCATACCGGTCTGTGGTCGCTGCCAGCGCAGACCTCCCCCCTGGGAGCGGTTGCAGGTGATTGGCGACTACCAAACCCCCTACCCCATGCTGATCCCCCGGCTTAAATATTCCGGCCAGATCCTGCTGGCGCCGCTACTGGCACGCCTCTTGGCCGATCATCTGGATGGCAGCGAGCCGCCGGAGGCGATCATTCCGGTTCCCCTGCACTGGTGGCGGCAGTGGCGGCGCGGGTTCAACCAGGCGGAAGAGATCGCACAAGCCCTTGGCGAGTTCACCGGCATTCCCTGCGACAACACCCTGTTGCAGCGCATCAAGGCAACACCGCAGCAAACAACCCTGAGCGCCGGGCAGCGGCGGCGCAATCTGCGCGGGGCATTCCGGATCCGTCCCCACCACTATCGCCATGTCGCCCTGCTCGATGACGTCGTGACCACAGGCGCCACCGCCGGTCAGCTCAGCCGTCTGCTCCATGAGAGCGGCATCACAAAGGTAGAAGTGTGGGCAATCTGTCGTACCCTGCGGCACAGCAAGTAGCCATCGGCATGCTACCCAAGCATTAATAACCGCGTTATCATGAATACCCTAGTCGTACACTCAGGTTTATGAGGATAGTGATGATCAGCATTTCCGACGCCGCCCAGGCCCATTTCCGTAAACTGCTGGAAAAACAGCCTGATGGCACCAATATCCGGGTGTTTGTGGTCAATCCGGGAACCCAGAATGCCGAGTGTGGCGTATCTTATTGCCCGCCCGATGCCGTGGACCCGGAAGATCAACACCTGCCCTTCAGCGGCTTCGACTGCATGGTCGATCCCCTGAGCGCCCCCTTCCTGGTGGATGCCACCATCGACTTCGTGACCGATCAGATGGGCTCCCAGCTCACCCTGAAAGCACCGAACGCCAAGATGCGTAAAGTGGCCGACGACGCGCCGCTGATCGAGCGCATCGAGTACGTGTTGATGTCCGAAGTGAACCCCATGCTGGCCGGTCACGGTGGCAAGGTCACCCTAGTCGAGCTGACTGAAGACAAACTGGCCATCCTGCAGTTTGGCGGCGGTTGCAACGGTTGCTCCATGGTCGATTACACCCTGAAAGAGGGGATCGAAAAGCAACTGCTGGAGAAGTTCCCGGGTGAACTCAACGGTGTGAAAGATGCCACCGAGCACCAGCGCGGCGACCACTCTTACTACTGATTTGCTGCCCTTGCAGCAAAGAAAAGGCCCCGCCATCTGGCGGGGCCTTTTGCATGGGCAATCGGCAGATTACTCGTCCTTCTTGTCTCGCGACAGCAGGGCGATGGCCGCCTCTTTCGGGTTCTTACCCTCGTAAAGCACCTTGAAGATCTGCTCGCAGATGGGCATCTCGACGCCGCAGCGGGCCGCCAGCAGATGCACCTCTTTGGTGTTGCGATATCCCTCCACCACCTGACCGATCTCGGTCATGGCGGTGTTCACATCCTTGCCAGCCCCGAGGGCCAGCCCGAAGCGACGGTTGCGCGACTGGTTGTCGGTACAGGTGAGCACCAGATCCCCGAGCCCCGCCATCCCCATAAAGGTTTTGACATCGGCACCCAGCGCCGCACCCAGACGCTGCATCTCCACCAGACCCCGGGTGATGAGCGCGGTTCTGGCATTGGCGCCAAACCCGAGCCCGTCGGAGAGACCGGCACCGATGGCGATGACGTTCTTCACCGCCCCACCCAGCTGTAGACCGACGAAGTCCGGATTGGTATAGACCCGGAACGAGCGGCCACAGTGCAGTAGGTGGGAGAGATCGTCGGCGAACTCGTCGTGAGTCGAGGCGACCGAGATGGCGGTCGGCAAACCGGCGGCCAGCTCCTTGGCGAAGGTGGGGCCGGAGATGACCGCCAGCGGCATCTCGTCACCCAGCACTTCACGAGCCACATCCTGCAGCAGACGGCCACTGTCCGGCTCCAGACCCTTGGTGGCCCAGGCGATACGGGTATCGGGGCGCAGGAAGGGCTTGATCCGGGTCAGCACATCGCCAAATACATGGCTCGGCACGACAAGCAGCAGCACGGGGGCAGCCTGTACCGCACGTTGCAGATCCGCAGTTAGCTGCAGATCGGCAGGAAAAGGGACATCAGGCAGAAAAGCCTTGTTGCAGCGGTCTTGTTCCAGCTCGGCGACATGAGCAGGGTCGTGACCCCACAGCAGGGTCGGATGACCGTTGCGCGCCAGAGAAATGGCAAGGGCGGAGCCATAAGACCCCGCCCCCAAGACCGAGATAGCGATCTGGTCAGCCATTATCAGGCTTCCGCAGTCGCCTGCTGGGCCTGTGCTTGCGCCATGTGCTGGGCAAACAGGGCATCGAAGTTGACCGGTGCCAGGTTCAGCTGCGGGAAGGAACCCTTGCTCACCATGTTGGCCACGGCTTCGCGGGCATACGGGAACAGGATGTTCGGGCAGAAGGCAGCCAGGCAGTGAGCCAGTTGCGGCTCCGGCAGGTTACCGATGGTGAAGATACCGGCTTGCTGTACTTCGCACAGGAAGGCAGTTTCGGTTTCCAGTTTGCAAGTTACGGTCAGGGTCAGGACAACCTCGTACACGTTCTCAGCCAGGATGTTGGTCTTGGTATCCATATCCAGCTTGACGTCCGGCTGCCACTCTTTCTGGAAGATGTGCGGGGTGTTCGGCGCTTCGAAAGAGACATCCTTGGTGTAAACACGCTGGATGTGGAATTCCGGTTGTACTTCCTGGTTGTTGATCTCGTCAGCCATTTCGTTTGATTCCTTGTTATATGGATAAGTGGGCTCAGGCCCTGCTTAAATCAGCGTTTCTTGGTTACCGGCAGATTTTCTGCACGCCATTGGGCCATGCCACCGCCGAGCACATAAACCTGCTTGAAGCCAGCTTTGCTCAGCTGACGGCCCGCGCCGCCCGCAGTCATTCCCGACTCGCACACCACTATGATGGGGGCATCTTTATGCTTTTCAACCGGGCCCAGATTATTGCTCTGGATCTGGGTCAGCGGCAGGTGCTGGGCACCGGCCAGATGGCCCTTGGCGTACTCTTCCTGACTGCGAATATCCACCACGGTGGCATTCTCGCGGTTGATCAGCAGGGTCGCGGTGTGGTTGTTGACGGTTTTTACCGGGGACAAACGGGCACGCACAGTGGTGTAAACCAGGGTGCCAGCCAGACCCAACCAGGCTGCGGTCAGCAGCGGGTTACGGGCCGCAAAATCCAAATACTCTTGCATCTTCTACTATCCAGGGACCAAGACAAGGGCCCGAGTATACATGGGGGTATTGATAAGATCAGCCATCTTGGCGGCAAAGCGCGAGCAGGCTCCCATCATCATTGGGCAGCGAGCATGGCAGGAAGGGCATGGCTTGCGGGGCCGCGGGAGCGCCCCTTGGCTATCAGGTGACTATTTCGGCAGATGTAGTAATATTACGCTAGTTTCATTTCCCGCATTTTTTCCAATCCGAGAGGACATAGTCTTATGTC
Source organism: Aeromonas sp. 602200 (assembly GCF_049173895.1). Lineage (NCBI taxonomy): Bacteria > Pseudomonadati > Pseudomonadota > Gammaproteobacteria > Aeromonadales > Aeromonadaceae > Aeromonas > Aeromonas sp. 602200. The sequence goes on along the minus strand of NZ_JAAKSL010000009.1, from coordinate 137,417 downwards.
AACAGCTAAGAAACCTTTGGTTCTGGTCATCATGGACGGTTGGGGCTACAGCACCAAGCAAGAGTACAACGCCGTCGCTGCCGCCAAGACTCCCAACCTCGATCGCCTGGCCCGTGACTACACCAGCACCCTGATCTCCGGCTCCGGTCTGGACGTCGGTCTGCCGGATGGCCAGATGGGCAACTCCGAAGTGGGCCACGTCAACATCGGTGCCGGTCGCATCGTCTATCAGGAGCTGACCCGCATCTCCAAAGACATCCAGGATGGCGAATTCTTCCAGAACGTCGAGCTGGCCAAGGCTGTTGACGCTGCCGTCACCAACGGCAAAGCCGTTCACATCATGGGCCTGATGTCCCCGGGTGGCGTACACAGCCACGAAGAGCACATCATGGGCATGATCGAAATGGCCGCCAAGCGTGGCGCCGAGAAGATCTACCTGCACGCCTTCCTGGATGGCCGCGACGTTCCGCCGCGCTCCGCCCAGTCCTCCATCGAGCTGTTCGATGCCCTGTTCGCCAAGCTCGGCAAGGGTCGTTTCGCCTCCATGATCGGCCGTTACTTCGCCATGGACCGTGACAACCGCTGGGATCGCGTGCAGCAGGCCTATGACCTGATGACCCAGGGCAAGGGCGAGTTCACCGCCAATAGCGCCACCGAAGCGCTGGCTGCCGCCTATGCTCGCGACGAGAACGACGAGTTCGTCAAAGCCACCCGCATCGGCGAAGCTGCACCGATGGAAGATGGCGATGCGCTGATTTTCATGAACTTCCGTGCCGACCGTGCCCGTGAAATCACCCGCGCCTTCGTTGACACCGACTTCACCGGCTTCGCCCGTGCAGTCGAGCCGAAGCTGAACTTCGTGATGCTGACCGAATACGCGGCCGACATCAAAACTGCCTGTGCCTACCCGCCGACCGCTCTGGTCAACACCCTGGGTGAGTGGCTGGCCAAGCAGGGCAAGACCCAGCTGCGCATCTCCGAAACCGAGAAGTATGCTCACGTCACCTTCTTCTTCAACGGTGGCGAAGAGTCCTGCTTCACCGGCGAAGATCGCGAGATCGTGGCCAGCCCGAAAGTGGCGACCTATGACCTGCAGCCGGAGATGAGCTCCGAAGAGCTGACCGACAAGCTGGTTGCGGCCATCAAGAGCGGCAAGTACGACGTCATCATCTGTAACTACCCGAATGGCGACATGGTTGGTCACACCGGTGTATTCGATGCCGCCGTCAAAGCGTGCGAAGCCGTTGACCACTGCATCGGTCGCGTCACCGACGCCCTGGCCGAAGTGGGTGGCGAGTGCCTGATCACTGCCGACCACGGTAACGCCGAGAAGATGCTGGACGAAGAGACTGGTCAGGCCCACACCGCCCACACCAATCTGCCGGTTCCGCTCATCTATTTCGGTCGCAAAGCCGAGGTAGTTGAAGGTGGCAAACTGTCCGATCTGGCCCCCACCATGCTGACCCTGATGGGTCTGCCTGTGCCACCGGAAATGACTGGCAAGCCCCTGATGATTCTGAAATAATCCTTCCCCATGCGGGGATGCGAAGTTATTTCACAGAAAACCAGTCGCGTCGGCCTGTTGGCCGGCGCGCTGTTTTTTTACCTGTCATTTGGCGCCAGCACACCGGCTTTGGCCGCCAATCAGCAGCTGGGCACCATGCAGTCCCAGATCAAAGAGCAACAGAAGACCATCAAGCTCAGCAAGCAGGAGCTTGCCAAGCTCAATACCCAGCTCAAGGCTGACGAGCAGGCCATCTCGGCCGCCGCCGCCAAACTCAACCAGACCAGGCAGCAGTTGAAGCAGAACCAGCAGAAGCTGGCGACCCTGCAAAAAGACAAGCTGGCGCTGGAAGTTCAAGCCAAACATCAAAAGCAGTTGCTGGCCAAACAGGCGGAGAGCGCCTTTCAAGCGGGCAACCACGACTACCTCAAACTGCTGCTCAATCAGCAGGATCCGGCCAAACTGAGCCGCTCACTCGACTACTACGACTACCTCAACAAGGCGCGCATCGAGGCCATCGACGCCCTGCGCGCCACCCGCGACAAGCTGGCGAAAAACCAGCAGGCCACCAAAGAGACCGAGACCAGACTGCAAACCCTGCTTGCCGAACAGCAAGAGCATCACCAGACCCTGCTGGCCAGCCAGCAGAGCCGGGCCAAGGTGCGCAACCAGTTGCAGCAGTCGGTACAGGATGACGAGCAGAAGCTCACCAAGCTGGTCAAGGCGGAGAAGGCGCTGAAAGCCCGGCTGGAAGAGCTGCGTCGCAAGCGGGAAGAGCAGGAGCGCCGTGAACGGGCCGAGCGGGAACGGCTGGCCAAGCTGAAAGCAGAGCAGGAGCGTCAGCGCAAGCTGGCCGAACAGCGCCGCGCCGAGCAACAACGACTCGCTGCCCAGCAGAACAAAACCGTCAAACCGGTAGAACCTGCCGAAGAGGTGGCCAGCAGCAAACCGGAGCGCGGCTCGGGCATCAGCAGTGCTGGCCACTATAGCGGCCTCAAGACCAATGGCAGCCTGCGCTGGCCGGTGCAGGGACCGATCCTCATCTCCTATGGCTCGCCCCGTACCGCCCAGCTCAAGTGGAAAGGCACCCTGATCGGCGCCAGCGAAGGAACCCAGGTCAAGGCGGTTGCACCGGGACAAGTGGTCTACGCCGACTGGCTCGACGGCTTCGGTATGCTGCTGGTGATCGACCACGGTAAAGGCTATATGAGCCTCTACGGTCACAATCAGTCGCTGCTGCGCCAGGTTGGCCAGAATGTGGAACAGGGTGAACCGGTGGCACTGGTCGGTGACAGTGGCGGTCAGGACAGACCTGGCCTCTACTTCGAAATTCGCTATCAGGGCGAGGCGATCAACCCGACCAAATGGCTGGCCAAGGGTTGAGTCAACCCGGCCGACAAACGCGTCACACGCTCACTAGCAAAAGCCTGCCTCACGCAGGCTTTTGTTGTTTCAGGAGCGCCCTCCCTACTGTCGGTCCCATTTGATGAAAAATTACCTAATTTTCGATCGGCTCAGGGGAAGACAACCAGACCGATCTGCTCCAGCAAGGTCTGCTGCTGATCCTCGTTAATCTGCACCCCTTGCAGATCGACCCGGCGCAGATCCAACCCCGGCAGATCGCACTGGCGCAGATCGCAGCCCTGCAGCTTGAAGCTGGTCCAGTCGATCTGGCCAAACTCGGAGCCGCTGAGATCGGAACCCGCCAGCGAGGCACCAAACAGGTTGGCCCCCTGCCAGCGGTTTCCGGTCAGCTCGCACTTCTCCAGCAGACAGCCCTCGAAGCTGGCGTAGCTGAAGTTGTTGCCGGTCAGATGGGCCTCGCAGAAGTAGCTTTTGGCGGTGATCTGGTTGGCGAAGCTGGCGTGGCCGAAGTTGATGCCGACCGCCTGACAGTCGCGCATCTCCAGCCCCAGACACAGGCTGCGGCTGCAATCGGCCATGGTGAGATCGCAGCGCAGGAAGCTGGCCTCGCGCAGCTCGCAACCCTGCAACAGGCAGCCCCGTTCACTCTCCCGATCGTAGAAGCTGCAGTCAATGAAGCGGCTATCGCTCAGATCCAGCCAGGAGAAGTTGCAGCCGATAAAGCGGCACTCCGAGAACTGTTCCCCCTCCACATCCTGTTGCTCGAACCGGACATCCACGAACTGCTTGCCTCTGATCATCGGAAAACTCCTGCAAAAACGGCTTCATATGCTGACTTTATCCGCCAAAAACGGTAATGTTACATGTAACATCCACGCTGGACACCCCTATGAGCCCCACCCGCAAGCGCCGCCCCACCCTGCAAGATATCGCCGACCAGACCGGCGTGACCAAGATGACTGTCAGCCGCTATCTGCGCGACCCGCAGACCGTAGCGGAGGGGACCCGCGAGCGGATCGCAGCTGTAGTGGAAGAGCTGGGTTATATCCCCAACCGGGCGCCAGATATTCTCTCCAACGCGACCAGCAAGGCGATCGGCATCCTGATCCCCTCCCTCTCCAACCAGGTTTTCTCGGCGGTGATCCATGGCATCGAGTCGGTGACCCGACCGGCCGGTTACCAGACCCTGCTGGCCCACTACGGCTACAGCCCGGAGCGGGAGGAGGAGCAAGTCGCGTCCCTGCTCTCCTATCACGTGGATGGGCTGATCCTCTCCGACAGCCAGCACACCGAACGCACCCGCAAGATGATCGCCACCGCCGGCATTCCGGTGGTGGAGACCATGGATCTACCGCAAACCCCCATCGACATGGTGGTCGGGATGGACCATAGAGCCGCGGCCCGGGCCATGGTAACAGAGATGCTGCGACGGGGCCGACGCAAGGTGGTCTATCTGGGGGCGCGGCTCGACGTGCGTACCCAGCTGCGGATGGAGGGTTACTATCAGGCGATGACCGACTTCGGCCTCACCGGCCAGCATCTGCTGACCGAACAATCCTCCAGCTTCACTCTGGGGGGCGAGCTGCTGGATCAGGCGCTGGTGCGCTATCCCGACCTCGATGGCCTGTTCTGCACCAACGATGACCTGGCGGTGGGTGCTCTGCTGCAGTGTCAGGCCAAGTGGATCCCGGTGCCCCAGCAGATCGCCATCGCCGGTTGCAACGCCCTCGACATTGGCCACGCCATGACCCCCAAGCTGGCCAGTATCGCCACCCCGCGGGAAGCGATCGGTCGGGAGGCGGCCACCATGCTGCTGGCACGTCTCAACGGCCAATCTCAACCCGACCCCCGCAAGGATATCGGCTTCTCCCTCTATGTCGGGGAGAGTCTGGGGTAATCCCTTCCCTCACCCACTTAAGTCACGCTGATAACAAACAGGCCACCCGAGGGTGGCCTGTTTGGTTTTCTGCACAACTGATGCTTAGCGTTTAACCAGCTCAACCGCTTCGCGGGAGAGGCGGGTCACCTCCTCCCAGTTGCCGCTCTTGACCGCATCGGCCGGCAGCATCCAGGAGCCGCCGACGGTGGCGACGCACTTGAGCGCCAGATAGTCGGCCACGTTTTTCGGGCCGATACCGCCGGTCGGGCAGAACTTCACCTGGGGCAGCGGCGCGGCAATGGCGGAGAGCGCCTTGGTGCCGCCGTTCGCTTCGGCCGGGAAGAACTTCAGATGGTCATAACCCGCTTCCAGCGCCTGCATCACTTCAGACGGGGTAGCGACGCCCGGGATCAGCGGTGCAGTGCTCTTGGCCGCGTGGGCCAGCAGGGCCGGGGTCATCCCCGGGGAGATGACGAAGCGGGCACCGGCAGCGACGGCTGCGTCAAACTGCTCGCAGTTGAGCACGGTACCGGCACCGACCATGGCATCCGGCATCGCCTTGGCGATGAGGGCGATGGCATCGAGGGCCACCGGGGTGCGCAGGGTGATTTCGAAAACGGAGATGCCGCCGTCGAGCAGCGCCTTGGCCATCGGCAGGGCCTGATCCAGCTCGTTGATAACCATCACGGGTACCAGCGGGGAGGCGGCAAACACCTCGGCCGGGGTCACTTTCCAGTTCTGCATAGCTCTTCCTTAGTCAAAGATGGTAGCGCCACACTCGGCGCTCGATACCGCGCGACGCATCACGCTGAACAGTTCACGGCCCCACCCCTCTTGTTCCAGAGTGAGGTCAATCTCGGCCTGGGTACGGCCACTCAAATCGGTCAGGCAGTCGAGGCTGCCGTTTACCGCATCAACCCGCAGCAGGTCGCCGTCAGCAAGCAGGCCGATGGCCCCGCCGTGCAGCGCTTCCGGGGTGACGTGGATGGCGGCCGGGATCTTGCCGGAGGCGCCGGAGAGACGGCCATCGGTGACCAGCGCCACCTTGTAGCCCGCCTTCTGCAGGTTGCCGAGCACCGGCATCAGCTTGTGCAGCTCCGGCATGCCGTTGGCGGCCGGACCATTGTGGCGCACCACGATCACGGCATCCTGATTAAGATCGCCCGCCTTGTAGGCCGCTTCCACCGCATGCTGGGAGGAGAAGACCCGCGCCGGGGCTTCAATCACTCGATACTCGGGAGCCACGGCGGAGACCTTGACCACGGCGCGGCCCAGATTGCCCGCCAGCAGCTTGGTGCCGCCGGTAGCCTGGAACACGCTGCCGGAAGGTGAAAGCACGCTCGCATCGCCGCTTTCGCCCACCGGCTGCCATACCAGCTGGCCATCGACCAGTGCCGGACGGCTGAGGTAATCCTGCATCTCGCCAAAGACCGGAGTGGCATCCATGTGGATCAGCCCCTCTTGCGCCAGACGGCGCATCAGGCCGGGCACGCCGCCTGCCTGTTCGAAGGCGTTGACGTCGGCCGGGCCGTTCGGGTACATGCGAACCAGCAGCGGCACCACGTCGGAGAGATCGCTGATGTCATCCCAGGTCAGTACCAGACCGGCCGCGCGGGCCAGCGCCACCATGTGGATGCTGTGGTTGGTGCTGCCGCCGGAGGCGAGCAGGGCCACCAGACCGTTGACCAGCGAGCGCTCATCCAGCACCTCGCTCAACGGGCGATAGGCCGGAGAGCCCGGGATCATGGCGCTGATGCGGCGGGCCGCTTCGGCGGTCAGGGCGCGGCGCAACTCGCTATGCGGGTGCACAAAGGCGGAGCCCGGCAGCATCAGGCCCATAGCCTCGAATACCAGCTGGTTGGTGTTGGCGGTGCCGTAGAAGGTGCAGGTGCCTGCCGCGTGGTAGGCGCCGCACTCCATCTCCAGCAGGGCATCGCGACCCACTTCACCGGCGGCGTACTTCTGACGCACCTTCACTTTCTCGTCATTGCTGATGCCGCTCGCCATGGGGCCCGCCGGTACGAATGCAGTCGGCAGGTGAGCGTGGGAGAGGGCCCCCATGATCTGGCCCGGGGCGATCTTGTCGCAGATACCGAGCAGCAGGGTGGCATCGAAGGTGTTGTGAGAGAGCGACAGCGCGGTTGCCTGAGCGATCAGGTCGCGGGAGAAGAGGGACATGTCCATCCCCGGCTGACCCTGAGTCACGCCGTCGCACATGGCGGGCACGCCGCCGGCGACCTGAGCGCTGTGGCCCAGTTCGGCCAAGGCACCCTTGATGATATCCGGATAGCCCTGATAGGGCTGATGGGCGCTCAGCATGTCGTTGTAGGCGGTGACGATGCCGACGTTGGCACGGGTCATATCGAGAATGCGACCCTTCTCGTCACTGCTGCAGGCGGCCACGGCGTGAGCCAGGTTGCCACAGGCCAGCGCGGCGCGGGTCTTGCCCTGCTCTGCCTGACGCTGGATGCGAGCCAGAAATGTCTGACGACGGGCGGCACTGCGCTCGCGGATGCGGGCGGTGACGTCGGAAATTACCTGATGAATCATTGGGCTTGCTCCAATGCTGTGACGGCGCGGTCAACCACCTGTTCGAAGGTGCCGTCTATATCAATGTGGAATACACCGGCTTCGCCATCCGGGCGCTCCAGAGTATCGAACTGACTTTGTACCATGCTTTCGCGCATGAAGTGGCCCTTGCGGGCACGCATCCGCTCGAGGATCAGCGGCTGGCTGCCATCGAGGAAAATGAAGCTGACCGACTCGTTGCCTTCGCGGATCTGGTCGCGGTACTTCTTTTTGAGGGCGGAACAGACAATGATGCCGGTCTCGTTCTTCTGCTCGAGACTGTAGGCGGCGTCGCGGATCCGCTCCAGCCAGGGGGCTCGATCCTCATCGTTGAGGGGGTTGCCGCCAGCCATCTTCTGGATGTTGGCCTTGGGGTGCAGGTCATCACCATCGATGAACTTGGCGCCCAGCGCTTCGGCCACTTTCAGACCCACGCTGGATTTGCCGCTACCACACACACCCATCACGATAATGCACTTACCCGCCATAATTTGACCTCTGTCCCACTTTTCAAAAAACCAGCTGTTGATGGGTTCTAATCTAACACGTTACCGGTAACATGTTACCGGTAACGATTGAAAATGTGAAGTCTGCCACAGACTGAGCAAACCCATAGTCACCTGGGCATATGATGTTGAGCCCTTGCCATAAATCTAAATAAATCATAAAGATATGGTTTGCCGACGGATCGGCAAGGTGTCACGACTGAACTTGGAAAAAGGAACGCATAACAATGTCTGACCTCTCCCTGATCATGACAGCCGCCGGCTCGATTGTGCTGCTGCTCTTCCTGGTGATGAAGGCCCGGCTCCACGCCGTGGTAGCCCTGATCCTGGTCTCCATGGTGGCGGGTCTCGCCGCTGGCATGAACCCGGCCGATATCGCCGCCACCATCCAGAAAGGGATGGGTGGCACCCTCGGTTTCGTCGCGGTAGTGGTGGCGCTGGGCGCCATGTTCGGCAAGGTGATGGAAGTGACCGGTGCCCTCGACCGGGTGGCTCACACTCTGCTCGGCAAGTTTGGCGTCAAGCGCGCCAACTGGGCCATGGCCCTGACCGGCTTTGTCTGCGCCCTGCCGCTCTTCTTTGACGTGGCCGTGGTGCTGCTAATCGGCGTCGCCTTCGCCATCGTCCGTCGTGGCGGCGGCAGCGTGGTTAAGATCGGTATCGCCCTGCTGGCCGGTATCGCCACTTGCCAGGCCTTCCTTATTCCGGCGCCGGGCCCGATCCTGGTGGCATCCCAACTGGGTGCCGACTTCGGCTACATGATCCTGTTCGGCCTGATCGCCGCCGTGCCGGCGCTGATCCTGGCGGGCCCGCTGTTCGGTGACTTCATCAGCAAGATCGTCGATGTGCCGCTGCCTGCCGATGCCCAGAACAGTGTCCACGATGACAGCGAATCCCTGCCCTCCTTCGGGCTGGCCATGGGCCTCATCGGTCTGCCACTGCTGCTGATCGGCCTCAAGACCATCGTCGGTCGCTTCGTCGAGGCGGGTTCCACCCTGCATAACTGGCTGGAGTTCATCGGCCACCCCTTCACCGCCATCATGGTCGCCTGTCTGGCCGCCTTCTACCTGCTGGGTATTCGCCGCGGCATGTCCCGTGACGAGGTGATGAGCGTTTGCAACAGCGCCATCCAGCCGGCGGGCGTCATCATTCTGGTGACCGGTGCCGGTGGCGTCTTCAAGCAGGTGCTGGTTGATTCAGGCGTGGGGGCCGCGCTGGGCAATATGCTGGCCGACTCCGGTCTGCCCATCGTCGCACTGGCCTTCATTCTGGCCGCTGCGGTACGGGTGATTCAGGGCTCCGCCACCGTCGCCATGCTGACCGCCTGCGGTCTGGTGCTGCCGATGCTGGAGCCGCTCGGTCTGAACGGCGCCCAGCTGGCGGCCGTCACCATCGCCATCGGCGGCGGTGCCATCGTGCTCTCCCACGTCAACGACTCCGGTTTCTGGCTGGCGAACCGCTACCTCGGCCTGACCGAGAAGCAAACCCTGCAGACCTGGACCGTGATGGAGACCATCATCGGCACCACCGGCGGCGTGATGGCGATGATCATCTACAGCTTCCTCTGACAAGGGCGAAATGCTGACAAAAAGGCCTCACTCGTGAGGCCTTTTTCATCTTTCTGATGATTCTTTCTTTGGCTGAGAGGGCGAGATTGCTAGAATCGCCTATTCATCGCTCCGAGTGGAACGCTTAACCCCGTGATTTCAGGTTTATCTATGCATTCATCGGCCCATTATCGACAACTGCTGGCGCGCCTGCCCCAGATCGCCGTCGCAGCGGATCAGTTTGAAGTGCTCTACAGCGCCCAGGATTTCAAACGCCGCATTCTTGCGCTTATCGCCAGTGCCACCCGGCGCATCTATCTGGTCGCGCTCTATCTGCAGGATGACGAAGCAGGCCGGGAGATCCTCGCCGCCCTCTACGCCGCCAAGCAGCGCAATCCGGCCCTCGACATCAAGCTGTTCGTCGACTTCCACCGTGCTCAGCGCGGCCTGATCGGCAAAGGCAAGCAGGGCGGCAACCACCTGATGTATCAGGCCATGGCTGCCGAACACGAGCACCAGATCGAAATCTACGGCGTACCGGTCAAGGGGCGCGAGCTGCTCGGCGTGCTCCACCTCAAGGGCTTCATCTTCGATGATGTGGTGCTCTACTCCGGCGCCAGCCTCAACGACATCTACCTGCACCAGCAGGATCGCTACCGCTTCGACCGCTATCACCAGATCACCAGCCCGGAGCTGGCCCGCAGCATGGTCAACTACGTGGATGATCTGTTCGTGAAGAGCGACGCGGTGCAGCGACTGGATCGCAGCGACATCCCCAGCGCCAAGCAGCTGAAGGGGCCAATCCGCCGCTTCAAGCAGAGCCTGCGCCAGAGCCAGTACCGCTTCAGCACCATGCCGGTCAACACTCAGGAAGTGGCCGTCACCCCCATGGTGGGTCTGGGCAAGCGCAACAATCAGCTCAACCTGATGATCCGCAATCTGGTGCGCGCCACCGAGCGGGAGATCTTCATCTGCACCCCTTACTTCAACCCCCCCAAGGAGTTGAGCAAGGATATCGAGGATCTGCTGCAGCGCGGTTGCAAAGTCACCATCGTAGTGGGCGACAAGACCGCCAACGACTTCTTCATTCCGCCGGAAGAGAAGTTCTCCACCATCGGTGGCCTGCCCTATCTCTACGAGACCAACCTGCGCAAGTTTGCCGAGCGCAACCAGCGCCACATCGACGACGGTCGCCTCAACCTGATGCTCTGGTGCTGCGAGCGCAACTCCTACCATCTCAAGGGGATCTTCGTGGATGACGAGTGGGCCCTGCTCACCGGCAACAACCTCAACCCCCGCGCTTGGGCGCTGGATCTGGAGAATGGCCTGCTGGTGCACGATCGTCGCCACCTGCTGCGTCCCCAGTTCAACGCGGAGCGGGAGAACATCCTGACCAACACCAAGCGGATCAGCCACTTCGATCAGGTGGAGCAGATCCAGGACTACCCGGAACAGGTGCGCAAGCTGCTGGGACGGATCCATCGGGTCAAGGCCCATCTGCTGCTCAAGCGGATTATCTGACCTTGGGCGCCATGCGCCCGCACCTTGCCTGTTGGCAGCCGCACAAAGGCCTCCCGTTTTCGGCAGGCCTTTGTTATATGCGCCGTATCCCCCGCCTTGACAGCCCTGCCAGCAGCAACTCGGCTTGCATCGGCCCCTCAACAACCCCTATCATCTGGACATATTTACAGTGTTTTCGGGCATCTAATTGATGAAATTGGATAAAATTCCTCTCGATAGCCTCAAGGGTGTCGGCAGCAAGATGCTGGAGAAGCTCGAGCGGCTGGGGCTGGCCACGGTACAGGATCTGCTGTTCCACCTCCCCCTGCGCTACGAGGACCGCACCCAGGTGTGGCCCATCGGCGATCTGCCGCCCGGCCTGCACGGCGCCGTCGAGGGCGAAATCCAGGACACTCAGCTGGTGATGGGGCGCCGCCGCATGATGGTCTGTCGCATCAGCGACGGTACCGGCACCCTCACCCTGCGCTTCTTCAACTTCACCGCCGCCCAGAAAAATAGTCTGGCGGCGGGCCGCCTGATCCGCTGTTTTGGCGAGGTTCGTCCCGGCAAATACGGGCTGGAGATGGCCCACCCCGAGTACAAGCTGCTCGGCGAGGAACAGGCCGGTCAGACCGAAGAGGCGCTCACCCCCGTCTACCCGACGACCGAAGGGCTGCGCCAGCTCACCCTGCGCAACCTCACCGATCAGGCGCTGGCCCAGCTCGACCTCTACGGCGTGGAGGAGCTGTTGCCCGCCGGACTCTATCCCCATCAGATTGAACTGGCCGCAGCCCTGAAGCTGCTGCATCGCCCGCCTCCCTCGGTGGCGCTGCCGCTGCTCGAAAGCGGCCAGCATCCGGCCCAGCAGCGACTGGTACTGGAGGAGCTGCTGGCGCACAACCTCTCGGTACTCAAGGTGCGTGCTCAGGCACAAACCCAGCTGGCTCGCGCTCTCAAACCGGCGCCCGAGCTGGTCGAACAGCTGCTCGGCGCCCTGCCGTTCAAGCCCACCGGCGCCCAGAGCCGGGTAGTGGCCGAGATAAGTAAGGATCTGCAACAGAGCCACCCCATGATGCGGCTGGTGCAGGGTGACGTGGGTTCCGGCAAGACGCTGGTCGCGGCGCTGGCGGCCCTGCAGGCTATCGGCAACGGCTGTCAGGTGGGGCTGATGGCGCCGACCGAGCTGCTGGCGGAACAACACGCCATCAACTTCGCCAAGTGGCTGGAGCCGCTCGGCATCGGAGTCGGCTGGCTGGCTGGCAAACAGAAAGGCAAGGCGCGGGAAGAGTCGCTGGCCGCGATCAAAGATGGCAGCGTCAAGATGGTGGTGGGCACCCACGCCATCTTTCAGGAGCAGGTGGTGTTCCAGCGCCTCGCCTTGGTCATCATCGATGAACAGCACAGATTCGGGGTGCATCAGCGCCTCGCCCTGCGTGAGAAAGGGGAGCGTGAAGGGGTACATCCTCATCAACTCATCATGACCGCCACCCCCATCCCCCGCACCCTTGCGATGACCGCCTATGCCGACCTCGACACCTCGGTCATCGACGAACTGCCGCCGGGCCGTACCCCCATCACCACAGTGGCGCTGCCCGACAGCCGTCGCGGCGACGTGATCGAGCGGGTCAAGCTCGCCTGCACCGAGGGCAAGCAGGCCTACTGGGTCTGCACCCTGATCGAGGAGTCGGAGGTGCTGGAGTGCCAAGCCGCCGAGGATACCGCCGCCGAACTGCAGAACCTGCTGCCCGGCCTGCACATCGGGCTGGTGCACGGTCGGATGCGGCCGGTGGAGAAACAGCGGGTGATGGAGGAGTTCAAGGCAGGCATACTGCAACTGCTGGTCGCCACCACCGTCATCGAGGTGGGGGTGGACGTGCCCAACGCCAGCCTGATGATCATCGAGAATCCGGAACGGCTCGGGCTGGCGCAGTTGCACCAGTTGCGCGGCCGAGTTGGCCGAGGTGCGGTGGCCTCTCACTGCGTGCTGCTCTATCATGCCCCCTTGTCCAAGACGGCCCAGAGCCGGCTCGGGGTGCTGCGGGAGACCAACGACGGCTTCCTCATCGCCCAGCGCGATCTGGAACTGCGCGGCCCGGGGGAACTGCTCGGCACTCGCCAGACCGGTCTGGCCGACCTCAAGATCGCCGATCTGGTGCGGGATCAGCCGCTTATTCCACAGGTACAGAAGATGGCACGCTTCCTCATGGATAGGCATCCGAGTCATGTCGAACCCTTGATACGGCGCTGGCTCGGCTTACGGGATCACTATTCCAATGCCTGACCGAGGTAGATGCAGAAGATGGGTACATGTCCTTATGGATAGGCATCCGAGTCATGTCGAACCCTTGATACGGCGCTAGCTCGGTCTGCGAGATCACTACTCAAACACCTGACAACACACCCCAAAACAGGAGGAAAGCAACCATGAATTCCTGGCTACGCGGCCTGCTCTACACCTTCGCCTTCCTGCTGCTGTTTGTCTGGGTTGCCCTCGGCCTGTTCGACGCCGAGCGCGCCAAAGGCCCCATCGCCAGCTGGATCAGCCAGCAGACCGGCGTGCCGGTCACCATAGGGCGACTGGTGTTCAACCCGCTGCACCCCTACACCCTGCTGGCTGAGCAGGTGCGTTACGGCGATGCAGTCTCACTCGACAAGATCTATCTGGAGATCGAGAGCATCGACTGGCTGAGCCGCGACGTGCGCATCGCCCATCTCGATCTCATTCGTCCCGCCATCAAGCTGCCGCTGCCCAACCAGCTGCCGAACCTGCCGGTGCACTCCCTCACCATCAGTGACAGCACCATAGACCGACTCAGTCTGGAGAGCCCCGAGCTGACCCTGCGCGGCCTCAATGCCACCCTGAGCGACTGGGAGCTGATCGACCCGAAACGGCAACCACAGGCCAACCTGAGCCTCAATATCGGCCAGCTGGAGACTCCGCAGTTCACCTTCGCCCGTCTCAACCTGCAAGGACGGCTGGAAGGGGAAGTGCTGCGCACCGACAAGCTGGTGACCAACCTGTTTGACGGTCTGCTGGAGACCGGCATGGTGCTGGACTGGCCCGCTCGCACCCTGCAACTGCACGATCTCAAGGCGCGCGGCATGCGGGTGGAGCTGGGGGATCTGACACAGCAAGGCTTCCCGCAGCGCTTCCCGTTGCAAAGCGTATCGCTGGATCGCGGTCAGCTGGACGGCGTCAGCCTCAACGACATCAATCAGGAGCTTTCCTTCAACAACTTCAGCGGCCAGCTCACCGCCTTCAACTGGCAGGCGGGCAGCCAGCCCACCGGCTATCTGAGCGGCACCCTGGGCGACATGGGTCGTGGTCTGTTCCAGCTGGAGGAGATCAAGGGCAAGCTCGCCTTCTCGCCCCAGCAGATCGACGGTGAACTGCGGGGCAAAGCCTATGAAGGGGAGTTCAATGTCGAGCTCTCCCTCGATAGCCAGCAGCAGAAGCTGACCCTGAAAGACGTGGCGCTGAGCGGCATGGATATCAGCCTGCCACAAGGGTGGTGGCAGGATTGGCAGAGCTGGCGCCCGCAGCAGGTCGATATCCGCAAGCTGGCGTTCGACAAGCTCAAGGTGCTCTCCTTCGACGATACCCTGCCCCTGTCGCTGACCGGCTGGCAGCTCTATCTGAGTGATCTCGCCCTGCGTGGCAATCAGCCCGGCCCGCTGCTTGGCCGTGCCCGTATCGAGAGCAAGTGGTTCGAGCTGGTGTGGGATGGACTCAGCGCCCGCAACGGCGAGCTGGATGGGGAACTGACCCCCAGCTCCTGGCAACTGGGCAAACTCACCAGCTCGCTGCCGGATGAGGGCACCCTCAGTCTGAGTGGTCAGTGGGGCCGCGAACCGGGCCAGAGCAGCCGCCTGCAGTTGCAGGCAACCAAGCTGGATCTGCAGCAGTGGGGCAAGATATTCCACTCCCCTGTCTCGTTCGCTGGCAAGGCGGACGTGAGCGCCGATCTGCAAGCCGAACATGGCAAAACGGCGGGCGAGTGGCGCCAAACCCTGCAGGGCAGCTTTGCCCTCGATGCCGACGAGCCGTTCTGGGACAAGGTGAAGATAGATCCGCTGCTGGATGAGTGGTTCAAGGGAGCGACCCCGCCCACCCTGACGCCGGAACAGCTGTGGCAGGCGATGCAGGAGGGTGACACCCCCTTCTACCGCATCAAGCTGCAGGGCAAGATCGACAAGGGGCAACTACAAGTCGAGCAGGCTGGCGCCTCCACCATCACCCATCTACTGGCGCTGCAAGGTGGGATCGATCTGGTCAACGAGCAGTGGCAGCTGGATCTGGGGATCCTCAACGGCAACCGCTGCGCCGAGCTGCTCGGCCAGTGGCGCGGGCCGTTGACGGAACCCACGCTGGCCTGGAGCTTCCCGCAGAAGCAGGACTCTTGCGGCTGGGAAGTGGGAGTACGCTATCCGCCGCAAGGCAACAGCGCCCCGCTCTGGCGACCGGCTCCCGCAACGAAAGCCCAAAACCAGGCCCAAGTGCAGACCCAAGCCGGGCAGACAAGCGACAGCCAACAAGGGTAAAAACAGACAAGGCCTCATGATGAGGCCTTGTTGTTTGATGGGGAAACGACGCGGTTACTGGCCCGGACGGCGGGGCGGCTGCACCACATAGTGACCGCAGAACTCCGCCGCCAGCTTGCTGCCGCTGAACAGCTGGATCTTGAGGCTGAAGGTGGCAGGCTCCCCCCGTTTGAGCGGCTGCAGCACAGCGGGCATCCCCTCGCGGGCTACTCGCGCCTCGGGCTCCTCATCGACCGGGCCATGATATTTGATGGAGCTCTCGGCCAGCACCGGCTCGCCCACCAGCCCCTCCTCTTTAAGCTGCAACCAGATCAACCCCCAGCCTGCCAGCACGCACTGGCTGTAGACACTGCCGGCGAACATGCTGCCATGCACGTTGAAATTGGCCGCCAGATTGGCCTTGAGGTGGAAAGCCTGGCCATCGTAGTGGCTGATGTGCATCCCCATCTTCTCGCTGATGGGTACCCCGCGCGACCAGCGGGTGGTGAGATCCTGACACCACTCCGGCCGGTACTGGATAGTCTGCAACGGGCTCAGGGATTTGATCATCTGGCGATGGGGAATCCGACCAAAGGAGACGGGGCCGCCCCCCACTTCGAGAAAGCCGCACTTGCGATAGAACTCCACCGCCTCCTGACGGGCGTTCATCACCAGCCGTTTCACCTTCTCGCTGCGGGCCAGCTGCTCGAGATCCTCCACCATTTTGGCACCCAGCCCCTGACCGCGATATTCCGGACGCAGCGCCATAAAGCGGATCTGCGCCTCGTCACCGCCGATAAAGAGGCGGCCTACCGCGATGGGAGTGCCATCGGGTGCCAGCATCAACCGGTGAATGGCGACCGTGTCGTACTCGTCCCGCTCGGAACCGACGGGCAGATTGAAGGGCTTACGCAGAAGCTCCCAGCGCAACTGGTAGTAGGCATCCAGCTCGGCGACTGTCTGAGGGGTGACTACCCGGTACATAGTTTCATCCTTGAGTTACACTGGTCGGAAACCATCTTGCCGTGCAAATTCATGGACTTCAATCTGCAAGCGTACCAAGCCGATCACTTGTTGCACCTCAGCGTCAAACCCCAGCGCCGCCTCACGGTACAGGAAAATGACCAGCACCGCTGGCTGGAGATAGACGGCGTGGTGCAATCCGCCATGTCGCTCGCCAACCCCGCGACCCTCTGTCTGCCCCATCAACGGGTCATCGCATGCCTGCTGCCGGAGCAGGCCACCCGGATCCTAGAACTGGGTCTGGGTGGCGGCGATCTCACCCGCCATCTCTGCCAACGCTGGCCAGATGCCCGCCACGAGTGCGTCGACCTCGACGAAGAGGTGCTGACCGTTTATCAGCAGTTTTTCCAGCATCAGGAGAGCGATGAACACGCCGCTCCGGCACTCCATCAGGCCGATGCCCTCGCCTTTCTCGAGCAGAGCGAGCAGCAGTACGACCTCATCCTGCTCGATCTCTTCAGTCAGGATGGCAACCCGCTGCTGCTGTTTCAGGAGCGGCTCTACCGGGCGCTGGCACCCCGGCTGAACGGCACTCTGGTCATCAACCTGTTGCCACGCACCGAACTGGAGCTAACCCACGCCCTGACGCTGATCGAACAGTGGATTGGCCCCGCCACCCCCTATCCGGTCGCGGGGCTCATCAACGTGATCGTCCACGTCACACCGCGGGACGAAACATCCTCAGACCTGTAGCCAGAAGGTCGTCGGCCCCTCGTTGACCAGCGCCACCTTCATGTCGGCGGCAAAACGCCCGGTTGCAGTCGGGATGCCGCTGGCGGCGGCCCTGGCCACGAAGTAGTCATAGAGGCGTTCGGCCTCGCTCGGGTGGGCACCGCAGGAGAAGCTCGGGCGCATCCCACTCTTGGTATCGGCCGCCAGGGTAAACTGGGAGACCACCAGCAGGCTGCCGCCGATCTGGCCGACATTGAGGTTCATCTTGCCGTTCTCGTCACTGAAGACCCGATAGCCGCTCACCTTGTGCAGCAGTTTGTCGGCCTTGGCCTCATCATCCCCCTGCTCCACCCCGAGCAGTACCAGCAGCCCCTGACCGATGGCGCCGGTCACCTCCCCCTCGACAGTCACGCTGGCCTCGCTGACCCGCTGAATCAATGCAATCACATCCCTCTCCTTTGAAAACAGAACGACCGCCCCCTCGCAGGGGCGGTCGTCGATGCTACCAATAAACCGGTGGCCAAGGCGATGGCTTAGCCCAGCTCCTCACTCGCCGGTTTCTCGTATTCGCCGAGGCAGGCCGTGGTTTCAGCCCCCAGCAGCACCACCAGCCAGCTGAGATAGACCCAGACAAACAGGATCGGGATGGTGGCCAGCGCGCCGTAGATGGCCTGATAGGAGGGGAAGTTGGTGATGTAGATGGCAAAGCCGCGCTTGGCCAGCTCGAACAGGGTCGCAGCTACCAGCGCACCGATAAAGGCGTGGATCAGCCGCACCTTGCAGTTCGGCACCACGGTATAGACCAGCAGGAAGGTGAGCACCGAGAAGAGGAACGGCAAACCGCGCAACAGCAGATAACCGATACCGAACAGGCTCTCGGCGCCAAACAGCCGCAGCGAGAAGATATAGGAGGAGATGGCGATACTGGCCCCGATAAGCACAGGCCCCAGGGTCAGGATCATCCAGTACATGGCAAAGGCCTGCGCCAGCGGGCGGCCCTGGGTCGAACGCCAGATGTAGTTGAGGTTCTTGTCGATGGCGGAGATCAGCATCAGCGCCACCACCACCAGCGCCCCGATCCCCACAGCCGTGGTGTTGGTGGCATTGGCGACGAAGCCGTCGATGTACTCCTTGAGCATATCGCCCGCAGTCGGCACAAAGTTGTGGTAGACGAACTGCTCCATCGCCTGCTTGAGGCTCTGGAACACCGGGAAGGCGGACATCATGCCAAAGACCACGGCGATCATCGGCACCAGCGAAAGCAGGGTGACATAGGCCAGATAACCGGCGGTGACCGTCAATCTGTCCTGTTGGAAACGGCCCCAGACAAACTGGGCAAAGTGGCGACCATCATGGCGCAAGAAGGAGAGGGCGTGGGCCAAACGGCCGCTGACAGGCTGCTGCATCTTGATTCTCGTTAGCGTCATAGTGGCAATATTGTGTCAGAGGAGAGCGCTGTTTGACCACCTTTGAACCCGATTTGCCTCCATCTGCCCCAACCTGTCACCCGGCTGGCGTCTCTGGCTGTCGTCAGAAACAGAAATAAAAACGGCCCCGCTATGGGGCCGTTTGCAACACCGGATTACAGCATGTAGTCCGCGGGCAGCTCGATGCGGGCAACGCCGGAGGCCACCGCCGCCAGCGCCACGGCGCGGGCTACGCGCGGCAGCAGACGGGCATCCATCGGCTTGGGAATGACGTAATCCTTGCCGAAGGCCAGCTCGCTCACCCCGGCGGCGGTCAGCACTTCGGCCGGCACCGGCTCCTTGGCCAGCGCGCGGATCGCCTCGACCGCAGCAATCTTCATGGCATCGTTGATGCGGCTGGCGCGGGCATCGAGGGCACCGCGGAAGATGAAGGGGAAGCAGAGCACGTTGTTGATCTGGTTCGGGTAGTCGGAGCGACCGGTCCCCATGATGAGGTCGCTGCGCACCCCGTGGGCCAGCGCAGGCTTGATCTCCGGATCCGGGTTGGAGCAGGCGAAGATCACCGGATTGGGCGCCATCAGGGCGACCGCTTCGGCGGGCAGCACATCGGGGCCGGAAACACCGACAAACACATCCGCCCCTTCGATGACATCCATCAGGGTGCGCAGCGGGGTCTCGTTGGCGAAGCGCTGCTTGTACTTGTTGAGATCGCTGCGGCCGGTGTGGATAACACCCTGACGATCCAGCATGAAGATGTTGTGCACCCTGGCGCCACACTTGATCAGCAGGTCCATGCAGGCGGTAGCGGCTGCCCCCGCCCCCATGCAGACGATGCGGCTGTCGCTGATGAGCTTGCCCTGGATCTCCAGCGCATTGAGCAGACCGGCGGCGGTGACGATGGCGGTACCGTGCTGGTCATCGTGGAACACCGGAATGTCGCAGCGCGCGATCAGCTCTTCTTCAATCTCGAAACACTCCGGCGCCTTGATATCTTCCAGATTGATGCCACCGAAGGTATCGGCGATGGCCGCCACCGTGTCGATAAACTGCTGGCTGGTCTCGTGCTTCACCTCGATGTCGATGGCGTCGATGCCGGCAAAGCGCTTGAACAGCAGGGCCTTGCCCTCCATCACCGGCTTGGAAGCCAGCGGCCCCAGATTGCCCAGACCCAGAATGGCGGTGCCGTTGGAGATGACGGCCACCAGATTGCCCTTGCCGGTATAGCGATAGGCATCGGCCGGGTTGGCGGCGATCTCGCGCACCGGCTCGGCAACACCCGGGCTGTAGGCCAGCGCCAGATCGCGGGCGGTTTCGGCAGGCTTGGTCAGGGCGATGGCAATTTTGCCCGGTACGGGCTGGGCGTGGTAATCGAGTGCTTCTTGACGCAGATCGGACATGGGGGACCCCGATGTGGTTGGTGCAAATGAGGTGCCGACAGGGGGCACGCAGAAGGGCGGGGATCATAAAAGAAAGCGGTGGGCATGCCCAGCAGATCATGCTGCCGCCAGCCAGATCAGACCAGTTCTTTCAGCACCTTACCCCACCCACACCTACCACTTTAGTTATAGATCCTGCCATGTGGGGTAAAAATGGCGCAAAAAGGGCGGCAAGTTGGCCTTGCCGCCCTTTCTGTCAGTGCTGTAGACCTGACTCAGTTGCCCAGATAGACCGGCAACAGATTTGCCATCGACAGGAAGTGGAACAGCGCGGTCGCCAATCCGAACAGGATCAGCAACCAGGCCATCAACTTGCCGCCGGGGGTAACGAAGTGGGGTGTCACTTCGCCCCGCTCGGCCCGTGCCCGGGTGCGCAACACCAGCAGTGCCGGGATGATGCAGGTCCAGATGGTGGCGGCGGCACCGGCATAGCCGATGGCCAGCAGGAAGCCAAACGGGAAGAGCAGGGAGAGCAGCAGCGGCGGCAGGAAGGTGACCGCCCAGGTCTTGCAGCGACCGGCGCGGCTGTTATCGAACTTGAACAGATCAGCCAGATAGTCGAACACCCCGAGCCCCACTCCGATAAAGGAGGAGAGGATGGCCGCCATGGAGAAGCCGTTGATGGCGCTGGCCACCTTCTCTGATTCGATCACCCCTGAAAGCGCAGAGAGCAGCACGCTCACGTCTCCTCCCTTGGCAATCACGGGAGCAAAATCCTGACGGGGCAGGTTGCCGAAGATCCCCAGCAGCCAGAGCACGTAGAGCGCCAGCGCGATCAGGGTTCCCCCCAGAATGGCCCATCTGGCCTGCTGCTCGTTCTGGTAATAGGCACGCAGGGAGGCGACCGAGTGGTGATAGCCGAACGAGGTGAGCGCCACCGGCAACATCGCCATGGCATAGGGGGCGTAGCGACTCTCGCTGCCCGCCAGATCGAGCAGGGTCGGCAGCTTGATACTGCCGAGCAGACCGGCCACACCGAGAGCGAAGCTGAGGATCATGAAGGCGATCAGCACCACCGAAATACGGTCAACGGCGCGGGTCGAGTGCCACACCACCGCAGAGAAGAGCGCCACAAACAGCACGGATGCAAGCTTGCTGTCGATCCCCAGAATGCCCTGCAGGATGGCACCGGAGGAGGTGATATAGGCGTAGAGCAGAATGCCGCCAACAAAGTAGACCGAGAGGTTGTTGAGGAGATTGAGCTTCTCCCCCAGCAGCTCGCGAGTCACGGTATTGAAGGAGACCCGCATATCGTGGTGCTGGAAGGATTCCAGCAACATCCAGCCGGAGAGGGTCATCATCACCATGGTGACAGTCAGCGCCAGCACCGACCAGAGGGTCCAGGCCCCCGCCCCCGAACTTGGCAGACCGAGCATGCCGGCTCCCACGCAGACGCTGGCAATGATGCAGGCGCCCCCCAAAATTGACGGTTTTTTCTTCATAATCCCTTCTTTTTCTGACTGATTATCTATCCGCGGTAAACAAGACCGCGGCATGATGCCAGCCTTTGCCATGAGACGCCTACCACTATCTGCCATAACCGGGCATGGCCGCCGCATAAAAAGTGCCCCAAACGGGGCACTTTTTATGCGGGAATGATGTGAAGAGGGTTAATCCATCACCGAGATACCTGCCCTCGCTTCGGCCTGGCGGGCGATGGCTTCTGTCATCCCCTGAAAAATGAAGAGGTGGAACGGCAGCATGGCGAGCCAGTAGGCCAACCCCCAGGCGCCCTGCGGGTGCCAGTGAGCGGTGACCCGGATGCGGGTCAGACCCGACTCCTCCGGCAGTATGTTGAACTCCAGCCGCCCGACGCCCGGAGCCTTCATGTTGAACAAGAGATCGAGCCTGCGCCCCTCATCCACCCCAAGGATCTGCCAGGAGTCAAGCATGTCCCCCTTCACAAAGCGATCGGGATTGCTGCGGCCACGGGTACGGGCCGGACCGCCGATCAGGTGATCCATCCATTCGCGCACCACCCACAACTCGTTCATGTAGAAATAGCGCTGCTCACCCCCCAGCTGCTGCAACACCTGCCACACCACCTCGGGAGAGGCAAGGCAGATGGCCTCGCCGCTGGCGGTACGGTCATAGAAACCATATTCGGGATGGCGCCAGCGCAGGCCGAGCGGCGTCTCCTGCCCCTGCTGTTCGGCACCCAGCTTCTGCTCCAGCGCCAGACTCTCCGCCAGCGCCTCGTCGAAGCTGAGCAGGGTCTGGGGCAGCAGGGCCCGCAGCGGGCCATCATCGGCCGGAATATCGTGCTTGAGACCCCCCACCAGCGCCTTGGCCACCGGCTGAGGCACCGAGGTGACGAACTGCAGCCACCAGGCGGAGAGGCGCGGACTCAGAAACGGGATGGGAATGATGGGGCAGCGCTTGCCGATATGAGCGGCGAACTTCTGCAACTGCTGTTGATAACTGAGCAGTTCTGGGCCGACCGCATTGAAGATGCGGCCATCCACCTCGTCGGCTTCCACCAGCCCGCCCAGATAGTGCAGCAGGTTGGAGAGGGCTATGGGGGGCGTGCGCGAGCGCACCCATTTGGGCGTCACCATCATCGGCAGGTTGAACACCAGATCCCGCATCACCTCGAACGCCGCCGAACCGGGCCCGATGATGATGCCGGCGCGCAGCTCTACCGTCGGTACGCCGGAGTCACGAAATAGCTCGCCACAGTAGCGTCGGGAGTTGAGATGGCGGCTGTTGCACTGCTCGGGCTGGATTGCCCCGAGATAGATGATGCGGCGCACCCCGGCGGCACGGGCGGCGGCAGCGAAGTTCTTTACCCCCTGCTGCTCCAGCCGGTGAAAATCGGCCCCCGCCCCCATGGCATGGACCAGATAGAAGACGGTATCAATGCCCGCCAGCGCAGGCAGCAGAGTGATGGGCTTTAGGCTATCGGCGAGGCGAAACTCCACCCCCTCAGGCAAGCGGCAGGGACGGCGCGCCCCGGCAATCACCTTGTAGCCCAGGGTTTGCAGGTGGGGCACCAGATAGGAACCGATATAGCCTGCCGCTCCCATCACCAGACAGTTACGCATGAGTGAAGCCCTCAACATCATTGATGCAAGGGGCGCCAGACAGGAATCCACCATAGCCCGCCACGTCCATCACCAGACAATTTCTCATCCTCTCTTCCTCTTCACATGTTGCGCCCTGCGCTTGGGCAAACGGACCAGCACCCGCATGCCCATCATCCTGCCACGCCACCACCTTGCAACCTAGTACTAACCACCTCCCTGATTAGTCCGATTTGGTGTTAAGCCCTGCTCATTCGCTGGTCGATAACTGACCAGATGTATAGCGCCGAGGGCGAACGTATGCGCATCGATCACTACGACCTCCAGGGGGAGGTGCAATACCGGCAACAACAGGCCCAGAGCCGCAAGGTGCGCAACCTCGGGCCCGTGCCACCCGTCGTTAATCCACCGGAGGGCAACAACACGGCAGTGGCCAGCGAACGCAGCAGCACCCTGACCCTCACCAGCGCCCTGACGCTGCAAACCGCGAGGCAATCCGCCGCCAATCAGCAAGCAGCAACACCTCCCGCCCCGCCCGCAGCGGACGTCGGCAAAGAGCAGGATGGTATTCCCGACGATGGGCTGGATAACCGCCAGCGGCTGATCAAGCTGATGATCGAGGCGATGCTGGGCCACGAGATCGAGCTGCCCAAGCCGATCAAACCCACCGAAGAGGGGGGCGAAGGGGTGACCCAAGGAGAAGCCGCAGCTCAGGCCGCCGAGCCGGATCAACTGGTGGAGGTGACAGACACCCTGCTGCAACAGGAGCAGCTCAACGTGGTGGCATCGGCCAGCGTAGCGACTCGGGATGATCAGACTATTCAGCTCGATCTCGGCTTTGTGCTCGATTGGCGCCAGCTGGAGGTGAGCCAGCGGCGCACCACCCTCAATGCCCTGAAAGACCCGCTGGTGCTCAGTCTGGATGGCAAGATTGCCGATCTGACCGAGGCACGGGTCAACTTCGATATCGATCAGGATGGCAAAGAGGATAGCCTGCCGGGCTTGAGTGAAGGCAGCGGCTTTGTGGCGCTGGATCGCAATGGCAACGGCACCATAGACGATGGGGGCGAGCTGTTTGGTGCTCGCTCCGGCAATGGCTTCGGCGAGTTGGCCACCCTGGATGAGGATGGCAACGGGGTGCTGGATGAGGGGGATAGCCAGTTTTCAGCCCTGCAGTTCTGGCATCCGGAGCACGCACCTATCGCGCTGGTCGAACTGGGGATCGGCGCCATCCTGCTGCGCCCCCTCGACACCCCCTTCAACCATCTGGGGGAGAGCGGCAATCAGGGGGTGATGCGCCAATCCGGCCTCTATCTCACCGAACAGGGCAAGGGGGGGTGGGTGCAGCAGATCGATCTGCGGGTCTGAGCCTTGAAATGAAATCACCCATCGGTCGCTGACGATAACTGCCAGCGACCAATTCCGCTCCATCAACTCAGCTCGGTGGGGTCGATATCCAGACTCCAGCGCACCTTTTTGGTCTCGGGCCAGCTTTCCAGCTCCTTCACCGCCCAGTCCAGCAACTGGGCCAGCGGTGCCCGATTCGGCCCCTGCACCAGCAACTGCATGCGAAACTTGCCCGCCTTGCGCTCCATAAAGCCGCTGATGGGCCCCAGCACCTGAACGTGGGGATAGCGGGCGCTGCGCAGAGTATCGGCGAGGCGGGCGAGGAACAGCTGAACTTCGTCGCGGCCATTGGCCTCGGCGCGGAACAGCCCCTGATAGCTGAAGGGCGGCAACCCCAGCAGGCGGCGCTCTTTCAACGCCGTATCGGCGAAGTGGCCGTAACCGTTCTGGGTCAGATCCTGCAGCAGGGCATGCTCGGGATGGTGGCTCTGCAGCACCACCAACCCGGGCTTGCTGGCACGACCGGCACGGCCCGCCACCTGGGTGTAGAGCTGGGCTAGTTTCTCGGCCGCGCGAAAATCGGCGCTGAACAGGGCGCCATCCACATCCAGCAGCCCCACCAAGGTCACATCTGGGAAGTGGTGGCCCTTGGCCAGCATCTGGGTGCCGATCAGGATCTTGTACTTGCCCGCCTTGATGTCGCCGAGATGGGTCTCCAGCTCCCCCTTGCGGCGGGTGTTGTCCCGATCGATGCGCACTACCGGATATTGCGGGAACACTGTGGTAAGCAGCTGTTCCAGCTGTTCGGTGCCCACTCCCGATCCGATCAGCTCGTTGCTGCCACACTCGGGGCAGTGGTGTGGCAACGGGCGCACGCTGTCACAGTGGTGACAGTGCAGCCGTCGTCCGGCCTGATGCCAGGTGTACCAGGCATCGCAACGCTCGCAAGCGGCGCTCCAACCGCACTGGTGGCAGATCAGAGCCGGGGCATAGCCACGGCGGTTGAGAAACAGCATCACCTGATTGCCCGCCGCCAGATGCTCTGCCATCAGCTGCTCCAGCTGGGGAGAGAGCCCGGCCTGCAGCCGCACGTTCTTGATATCCAGGATCACCTGACGGGCGGTCTGGGCGTTACCGGCACGGCGAGTCAGGGTGAGATGGTGATACTTGCCGGTGCGGGCGTTGTGCAGCGTCTCCAGCGACGGGGTGGCCGAGCCAAGCAGGATGGGGATACCGGCACGATGAGCCCGCATCACCGCCAGATCCCGCGCGTGGTAACGAAAACCGTCCTGCTGCTTGAAAGAGCCGTCGTGCTCCTCGTCGATGATAATGATGCCGAGGTTGTGAAACGGGGTGAACACCGCAGAGCGGGTGCCGATCAGGATGGCGGCGGCGCCGTCTCGACAGGCGAGCCAGGCATCGAGCCGCTCCCTGTCGTTCATGGCGGAGTTCATCGCCACCACAGGCACGTTGAAGCGGCGACGGAAGCGGTTGATGGTCTGCGGGGTGAGGCCGATCTCCGGCACCATCACCAGCGCCTGCTTGCCCGCCTTGAGCAACGGCTCGAGGATGCTCAGGTAGACCTCGGTCTTGCCGGAACCTGTGATGCCATCGAGCAGGAAGGCACCGAACTTGTCGCTCTGGCTGGTAACGGCGGAGACGGCCAGTGCCTGTTCGCCGTTGAGGCGCAGCCCCTCCCCCGGCTCGAAACGGGTAGCCCACTCGCCGTCATGGCTTGGCTCCAGCGAGCGCTTCTCCAGCAGCCCCTTCTTCTCCATCGCGGTGAGAGCTGCGCTCTGGATCTCCTCCTGCTTGAGAGCGGAGGGGGTCTGCGGCCCCTTGCGCAGCAAGGCGAGCGCTTGCTGCTGCTTGGCCGCCCGCTTGAGCTCGTTGATGTCGATAGTCATGCCCGCCTCGGTGGCAAACCAGAACTCCAGTTCACGATAAGCGGCAGGCTCCCCCTTGCGCACCAGCACCGGCAGGGCGTGGGGCAGCACCTCACCCAGCGGATGCTGGTAGTAGCTGGCGCTCCAGTTCATCAGCGCCAGAATATCCGGCCCTAGCACTGGTGCCGTGTCCAATACCCGTTTGATGGGCTTGAGCTTGTTGCGGGGCACCTGGCTGTCAGCCGGATGATCCACCACCAGCCCGACCAGGGTCTGGGGACCGAAAGGGATCTCGACCCGGCAACCGGGGGCAGGTAACGGCAGGGGAGAGAGATAGTCGAAGTGACGGCGTAACGGTACCGGGACAGCGACACGAACCAGATCCAGCGTTTGGGGAGAATTCACCAGGGGTTGCCTATTTTTTCTGCGAAGCCACTTGCCTGATCTCAGGCATTTCCTATATTATTCGCAGCCTTTGAAACTGTGTTCAACAATCGTGTGGTGTCCGACAAGAGATCGGATGGCGACACGGCCTATTAATTGAGGTTGTCCATGAAAGCTGGTATCCATCCTGACTACGTAGCCATCACCGCCAAGTGCTCTTGCGGTAACGTCATCAACACTTTCTCTACCATCGGTAAAGATCTGAACCTGGACGTGTGCTCCGAGTGCCACCCGTTCTACACCGGCAAGCAGAAAGAAGTTTCTAGCGGCGGCCGCGTAGACAAGTTCAACAAGCGTTTCGGTGCGATGACCACCAAGAAGTAATTTTACTTCTGAAGAATTCTGAAAAAGGCGCCCAATGGGCGCCTTTTTTACGATCCCTGTTTTTCATCCTTCATGTTCCCGCAGCCAGACGCACTCTCCCCTACTGACCAAACCCCTTGGAACGACGCAAATAGACATACCCCTCACCCGGGCTACCCCAGCGCGGACTCCCTGCGTTGTCATAGGCGCGATCCAGCAATCTGACGCTATCGGGGCCAATCCAGATATGCTGCACCAGCGTCGTGGCACCACCAAAATCGGTGGAGCAATGGCCCACCCGGGTATGACCGGCATATTCGCCGGAGGGGGTACGGGTCAGCCAGATCTCGCAACCGTGGCGCAAGGAGAGCTGCTGTGGGGTCAGACTGTCGAGCAGGGCGGGATCATGCCAGGCTCCGGCAAAATCGGTGGCACGGGGCATGGTCAACTCTGCCATCAGGATCCGCCCGTCAGGGGCGGGGGAGAAGCGATAGATGCGCTGGCGGAAAGGACGGACGGAGCGCATGCTCAGATACTGCTCGGCATAGACCCAGCGATAGCCCTGATAGCCGGGCCAAATCTCCATCAGACGCAGCTCGGCACTGGTAAAGCGGCTGTCGTAACTGGCCTGCTCCCGGCTCGTAAAGGCCCCGTTGAACCAGCTGAGCAGCGGTTCCATACCGGGCTTGAGTGGGGTAGCCTGAGGCGCCGAGCCTGCCAACACCAGACAGGAACAGAGCAGCCCGAATACGGCCACCAGCAACTTTGCCATCGAATCCTTCCGAATCATCATAGTGGCGGCGATTATATGAGCGAATTACCCCAATAACAGCCATTACGATCAAATCATTGCCACTCTGGTGCAAAAACCTCACAAGGATGCCAGTCCGCTCACTAAACCCGATATTTTGCCACCGCCTTGTTGAGCAGCTGGGCCTGCTCGTTGAGACCCTCGCTGGATCTCGCATTTTCCTCTGCCATGATGCTCGACTCCTGGGCGATGTCGCGGATGTTGTTGACGTTGCGGTTCACCTCGTTGGCCACCAGACTCTGCTGTTCGATGGCTGCCGCAATCTGGGTGCTCATGTCCATGATGTTGGTAACATCCTGAGTGATCTGCCCCAGCAACTCCCCTGCGGTACTGGCCTGATCCGAGCTGCGGTTGCCCTGCTCGCGGCAGGTTGCCATCACCTCGACGATGCTGCCGGTCTGTTTCTGCAGCGAGCTGATGATGCCGGCGATCTCCTGGGTTGATTTCTGGGTACGGATGGCCAGATTGCGCACCTCATCGGCCACCACCGCAAAGCCGCGCCCCTGATCCCCTGCCCTGGCTGCTTCAATGGCCGCGTTGAGGGCCAGCAGGTTGGTCTGCTCGGCAATGCCGCGGATCACGTCAAGCACGGAGCCGATGGTCTCGCTCTCTTTTTGCAGCTGGCTTACCTCGCGGGATGAACTCTCCAGATTGCCCGCCAGCGAGCGGATCTGCTCGACAGTATTCTCGACCGCAGTCCGCCCCTCCATCGCCTTGTTGTTGGTCGCCTGTGCATTGTTGGCCGCCTGCTCGGTGTTGCGGGCGATCTCTTCGATGGTAGAGCCCATCTCGGTGGACGCGGTCGCCACCATGTCGGTCTCCTGCAGCTGGCGCGCCGCCCCTTCACTGGTGCGCTTGACGTTGGCCGAGAGGTGATCCGCCGCTTCAGTCAGGGTGTGCACGCTCTGCTTCACATCGCCGATCAGATCGCGAAACCCGCCCAGCATCACGTCGAGATTGCCTGCCAGCTGGGCCATTTCATCTGCCCCGCGCAGATCTATCTTCAGGCGCAGGTCATTATCCTTACGAATGCGGTTGACGGTATCATTCACCTGAGTAATGGGACGGTCGATGCTGCGCCCCAGCAACACGCTCATGATGCCGATCAGCACCACAATCACCCCGCCACAGACCAGCATCAGGCTGTTGAGGCGAGCGCTCTGCCGCTCCAGTTCAGCGACAATGTGCTGATCTACAGCAGCAAATCCCTGTTCGGTCTGATGCACCAGATCCCGCATCTGGTTGCGCAGCCCCTCATCCTCTTTCAGCCCCAGTACCTGCATCCCCTGCACCAGCGCCACAAAGTCCTGCCGGTACTGCTTGCTGGCCTGCTCCAACTTGCCGCGATCCGCCTCCGGCAAAGTGGCAAGACTATCCTGAAAACTCTTGTGCAAGGTTTCGAAACGCTCCAGATACTGGATATCGGAGCGCAGCATGAAGTCTTTCTCCGCCCGTCTCAGCTGCAACATGGTGATGAGCAGCCCCTGCTGATCCAGCTGCTTGAGCCCATTCTCCACCTCATGCACCGCCGCCCGCAGCTTGCCATAGAGCCCCTCCTCCGGCCCCAGACCAATCTTCTGCTGCTGAGCCACCAGATCGTTGAAGGCTTTGCCATAACCGCTGATCTGCTGATCCAGTCTGGTCAGCTCCCCCTCGACGGCAGCCAGATTGTCATCGGTCACCAGCTCCCGATTGTGCTGGTGAAAGTCTGACAGCCCCTGATTGAAGCGCTCGACGAAGGTCATATCCTTACGGATCAGAAAATCCTTCTCGGCCCGCCGCAGGTTGAGCATGGCGATCTCCAGCTGGTCGATATTGCGCTGGGCTTCGGTCAGGTGACGGTGCACCTGGCTGGAGTAGATAAACAGGCCGCTCAGTACCAGCATGGCAACGGCAACCAGCACGGTATTCAGGATCAACTTATGACGGATAAGCACGATGGACCTCTCGCAAACTGGCAGTGAACTGCATTGAGCTTATGCAGAAAAGCGGCGACAGGTGATCTGTGCAAGGAATATTCATTGAAATGCCACACCCACTCCTTATACTGGTTGCACCTGTTTCCAGCCGTGGATTTGACACTATGGAATACAATACTTCTGAACTGTGCGACATCTATCAGGACATGGTGGATGTGCTTGAACCCATGCTCTGCTCCTTCGGCGGCCGCGCCTCTTTCGGCGGCGTCATCACCACCGTCAAATGCTTCGAATCGAATGGTCTTATCCGTGAACTCGTCAAAGAGAATGGGCTGGGACGCGTCTTGCTGATCGATGGCGGTGGCTCCATGCGCCGAGCTCTGATCGACAGCGACATCGCCACCACGGCGGCCGAGAACGATTGGGAAGGGATTGTCTGCTACGGCTGCGTCCGCGAAGTCGATATTCTGGAAGATCTGGACATCGGCATTCAGGCACTGGCAGCCATTCCGGTCGGTGCCGACAGCAAGGATGTAGGGGAGACCGATCTGCCGGTCAACTTCGGTGGCGTGACCTTCCTGCCCGACGACCACCTCTACGCCGATACCACAGGGGTGATCCTCTCCCCCGAGGCACTCGATATCGAGTAAGCCACAGACAGCGTGACGACGGGAGCCTTGGCTCCCGTTTTTTATGTCTGCAACTTGCTGAAAAATGACAAAAAAAGAGGGCCAGATAAACTGGCCCTTAACTGGAAGCAATGTGAGCAATGTCGTGCCTTCACAAGAAGTCCATCACGTTGGAACGAATGAAGTCTTTCCCGGAAAACAAGTTAACAATAATCATTCTCATTTAACTAGGCAAGCGCTATTTGCAGAAAGTGCAAAAAATTGACCACCGCGAAGGGTGGTCAATCTGGTCAGGCTTGCCGGGTGGCCGTTTGCAGGCTGGATAATCCGGCCTCGCCCACCAGCTTGCGGCTGAGGTAGCGCAGCAAGACACCGTAGAGCGGCACGAACAAACCAAGGCTTATCAGCAACTTGAATACGTAATCGACGGTTGCGATCTCGACCCAGTGCTCTGCCATGAAAGGATCTGTGGTGCGCCAGAAGGCCACACTGAAGAAAGCGATGGTATCGACCAGATTACCGAACAGGGTGGAGGCCGCTGGCGCAATCCACCACTGCTTGAGCAGACGCAGGCGGTTGAACACCACCACATCCATGAACTGCCCTACCAGATAGGCCATAAAGCTGGCCAGTGCGATACGCGCCACGAACAGGTTGAACTCGGACAGATGACCAACGCCCTGGAAGCTTCCTTCGAAGAAGAGCACGGAGAGCGCATAGGAGACCGCCAGCGCAGGCAGCATCACGGTCTGGATAATCTTGCGCGCCAGACCGGCACCGAAGATCCGCACCGTCAGGTCGGTCGCCAGGAAGATAAACGGGAAGCTGAACGCACCCCAGGTGGTATGGAAGCCAAACACGGTGATCGGCAGCTGCACCAGATAGTTGCTGCTGGCAATGATCAGAATGTGGAACAACGACAGGCGAACAAGCGCCGTTTGGTACTGCGCAGGGGTCAGATTCATCTTGTGACCTTTTTGGTTAATGGGGTTAGGGAACCCATATCGCCACCATTGGCGATAATCGAGGGGCGAGATTATACGCCCCAAAACCGATAGTTCAATCTTTATGCGATTACGCTTGTCCAGGTTGGCCAGCGGCAGAGCAGGCCTTGTGGACGATAGTCACAGCTTGTGCTGTCTGGCGAGCCAGAGCAGCGCCTCCCGATCCGCCGGGCGCACCGCCTCCAGCCAGCAGCCGCTGTAGTGTTCGTACTCCAGCCGAAACTGGCTCCCTTCAAACTCCAGCAACCAGCTATGGCGGTCGGCCCCCGCATCCTGCTCGAGCGGCTGCAGCTCCCACTCTCGCAGCAAGGCCTGCGCCAACAGCGGAAAAGTGTCCCAGTCGAGTGCCGGACAATCCAGCGTCACTACGCCAGCTTCGCTATCTACCTGTTTGATTTGCCAACTCATGCCCAATCTCTCAGCTACTGCAGGAGAGCTCACCACCGCAATACCATGCCGGAGTCGGGGTGGCGAGATCCTCATATTCGGGTTGTTCATCATAGGGGCGCTGCAAGGCGGTGAACAGCCGCTCAAACGGCTGCATATCCCCTGCGTCGGCGGCATCTATCACCTGCTGGGCCAGCGCATTGCGCAGCACATACTTGGGATTGATGCCATCCATCTGCGCCTTGCGCACGGCATCCTCGCTGCCTTCGCGCATCAGCCGCGCCCGATAGCGCTCCAGCCACGCCTGCCAACCCCGTGGTTCAGGCAACAGGGCCAGCAGAGATGCAGGCCACGCCCCCTCTTGCGCCACCTCACCGAGACGGCGCAGGAACAGGTGGTAATCCACCTTGTGGGCCGCCAGCAACCGGAACAGCTCGCGGAACAGCGCCGGGTCATCCTCCTCCCACACCGCCAGCCCGAGCTTGGCCCGCATCAACTCGGAGTAGTGCAACATCAGCTGCTGCTCGTACTGGGCCAACGCTGCAGCCAGCGCATCACCGTCTACATGGCCAGCCAGCGCCTGCGCCAGTTTTTGAAGATTCCAATAACCGACCGCAGGCTGCTGATCCAGCGCGTAGCGGCCCGCAGGGTCCGAGTGGTTGCAGACAAAATCGGGCACGTAGGCATCGATAAAGCCGTATGGCCCGTAATCCAGCGTCAGGCCGAGCAGCGACATATTGTCGGTGTTCATCACCCCGTGACAGAAGCCCGCCGCCTGCCATTTGGCAATCAGCCGCGCGGTGCGGCGCACTACCTCGGCAAACAGTTCGGCACCACTCTCCTGTTCGGGGAAGTGGTGGCGCAGCAGATAGTCGATGAGTGGCGGGATCTTCTCTCCCTGCCCGCTCCAGGCGAAATACTCGATATGGCCGAAGCGCAGATGGCTGGGGGCGGTGCGCAGCACGGTCGCTCCCGTCTCCACCTGCTCGCGGTAAACGGGCTCCTGACTCCCCACCAATACCAGCGCCCGCGTGGTCGGGATGCCGAGGGCATGGAGCGCCTCGGAGGCGAGATACTCGCGAATGCTGGAGCGCAGCACGGCACGACCGTCACCAAAACGGGAAAACGGCGTCTTTCCTGCCCCCTTCAGGTGCAGATCCCAGCGCTGACCATCCGGCGCCTGCTGCTCACCCAACAGCAGCGCACGACCATCTCCAAGCCGGGGGCTATAACCCCCGAACTGATGGCCGGCATAGACCTGCGCTACCGGCTGCATACCGGGCAGCACTTTTCCCTCGCCACAACAGGCGATCCAGTCAGCCTCGCTGACGCCTCCCAATCCCAGCTCATCCAGCAAAGTCCGGTTGAGATGAAGCAACCGGGGTTGCTGCAGCGGCTGGGGGACCACGGGTTCACAGGCCCAAGGCAGCTCGGTCGCAAAAGTGTTGATCAACTTCATGGTTGTGCCATTCGTCCCTGCGTATGCTCGTGTCACTCTTTATACTGCCGTCAGCCATGCTTGTGCTCACTGGCAACCATCATTTTTCAATTCAAGGAGAAGAAGATGCAAAAATGGGTATATGCCCTGCCCTTGCTGGCACTGGCGTGGGGTCATCAGGCCAAGGCTGCCGATATTGAAGCCGGCAAAGCCAAGGCGGCGGTCTGTGCCGCCTGTCACGGCGTGGAAGGCAAGGCGATGATCCCCAACTATCCCCATCTGGCGGGTCAGAATGCCGCCTATCTGGTGAAACAGTTGAAAGCGTTCAAGGATGGCACTCGCAAAGAGCCCTTGATGGACCCCTTCATGGCGCCGCTGACCGATGCGGATATCGACAATCTGGCCGCCTTCTACGCCAGCCTGAAATAACCTCGCGTCTGACCCCAGGTTCTTCCGAGCCGCGCTTACCCTGGTCGATTAGGCTGCCTAATCGACCCTAACGACGGCAGTAGTCGATGATCAGATCCATAAAGGCTTCGCCAAAGCGCTCCAGCTTGCGGTGCCCGACACCGTTGATAGCCAGCATCTCGTCTTCGGTCATCGGCATCAGCTGAGCCATCTCCACCAGAGTCGCATCGTTGAACACCACGTAGGGCGGCACCTCTTCGTCCTCGGCAATCTGCTTGCGCAGGCCGCGCAACTCCTTGAACAACCGCTTGTCGTAGTTGGCGTTATCGAGCAGACCGTTGCGCTTCTCCTTGCGGCTGGAGATAGGCTGCAGGCGGGGTACCGCCAGTTCCAGCTTCACATCGCCACGCAGTACCGGACGGGCCGCTTCGGTCAACTGCAGCACCAGATTGCGAGTGATGTTCTGGGTCAGCAGCCCCTTGTGGATCAGCTGGCGGATCACGCTCATCCAGTATTCGTGGCTCTGATCCTTGCCGATGCCGTAGGTCGACAGCTTATCGTGGCCATGATCCTTGATGCGCTGGTTCAGCGACCCGCGCAGCACCTCCACCACATAACCCACCCCGAAATTCTGGCCCACCCGCCAGACGCAGGAGAGCGCCTTCTGGGCATCTTCAGTGCCGTCATAGCTCTTGGGCGGATCGAGACAGATATCGCAGTTGCCGCACGGCTTGTCGTTGTACTCGCCGAAGTAGTTGAGCAGCACCTGACGGCGGCAGGTTTGCGCCTCGGCAAACGCCGCCATCACGTTGAGCTTGTACTGCTCCACCTGCAACTGCTGCGGGTTCTCGATGTTGTCGAGCAGGCGGCGCACCCGGCCGATATCGGCGGGATCGTAGAGCAGCAGCGCCTCGGCGGGGGTGCCATCGCGACCGGCGCGGCCGGTCTCCTGATAGTAGGATTCGATGTTCTTCGGAATGTCGTAGTGCACCACGAAGCGTACGTTGGGCTTGTCGATACCCATACCGAACGCCACCGTCGCCACCACTATCTCGATGTCATCCTTGAGGAAGGCATCCTGGGTCTGCTGGCGCAGCTCGAGCGGCAGCCCCGCATGATAGGGCGCCGCCTTGCAGCCGTGGCGGGATAACCGCTCGGCCACCTCCTCCACCCGGTTGCGACTGGAGCAGTAGACGATGCCACAGTTGCCCTTCTGGCTCTGCACGTAACGCAGCAGCTGCTCGGCCGCCTTGAACTTCTCCACCAGGCTGTAGCGGATATTGGGGCGATCGAAGCTGGCAGTGTGAATAAAGGGATCGTTGAGCTCCAAACGGTGGAGCATGTCGCTGCGGGTCGCCTCGTCGGCAGTGGCGGTCAGCGCCACCACCGGCACCTGCGGGAACCACTGTTTTAGCCGCCCCAGCGCCGCATACTCAGGCCGGAAATCGTGGCCCCACTGGGAGACGCAGTGCGCCTCGTCGATGGCGAACAGCCCGAGCGGCAGCTCGGCCAGTCGATCCATAAACTCGTGCTGCAACAAGCGCTCGGGGGAGACATAAACCAGCTTGATCTCGCCGCGACGCATGGCGGCAAAGTTCTGGATCATCTCCTCCCGACTGAGGGCCGAGTTGATGTAGACCGCCGCTACGCCGTTGGCGCGCAGGCTGTCGACCTGATCCTTCATCAGCGAAATAAGAGGAGAGACCACCACACCGAGCCCGGGCCGCAGCAGTGCCGGGATCTGGTAACAGAGCGACTTGCCGCCGCCAGTGGGCTTGAGCACCAGCGCATCGCGCCCCGCGACGATCTGCTCGATGATTTCGAGCTGACCCGGCCGAAACTGCTGATAGCCGAAGACCGCCTGCAGCAGGGCAAGCGGACTCTCTGGCTGAGGATCTGGCAGGGTTTCGGCAATCGCAGTCATGGGCTCTCCTTTGGGGTCGCCATTCTAAAGCAGCCGCCGCCCACAATAAACCTGCCATTGCGACTGTTAAGGAACTGTTGCAGACTGGCTGGAGTTTTTACTCGGCTTTGATGACAAGGATTGGGATCAGAGAATGAAACAGATGCTCAAGAAGATGGCGCTCAGTGGCATTGCCAACCTGTTTGCCGAGAAGATGCCGTTCAACAAGCTGATCGGCATGCAGGTGACCCACTACGACTTCGACAAGGTGGAACTGCGCATCAAGATGGACGACAAGCTGATCGGCAACCCTTTCCACAACATCCTGCACGGCGGCGTCACCGCCACACTGCTCGATGTGGCGGGCGGCATGATCGTCGCCGCCTCCTGCATCGACGAGCTGGAGGAGTTCTCCCCCAGCTATCTCAAGGAGCGCTTCGCCCGCCTAGGCACTATCGATCTGCGGGTGGATTACCTGCGCCCGGGACGCGGCAACGAGTTTATCGCCACCGCCCACATCATCCGGGCTGGCAGCAAGGTGGCCGTCGCCCGGATGGAGCTGCACAACGAAGAGGGCACCCACATCGCCTTCGGCACTGGTACCTATCTGGTGGGTTGAACCAAGTTAGTGCATAAAAACCACGCGGCTAATCTACTTTTAATCATTAGATTCCTTACCCCCTCTGGCCGAACAAGGTCCATACTGATAGTCGGGATTGTGTGCAGAGGGAGGATTGCAGGCGATGAGTGCGAAACTGGCCATCAAACCATCCAGAGCCTTGTTGACACAGCTCGAGTCCATGCTCGACGAGGTGCAGACACCCGAGTGTCGCCACTGGTTGGAACAGGAGCTTGAGGGGTATTCTCTCTCCTCACCCCTGCCTTGGTATCGCATCGTTCCCTGTCGGCAACGCGGTCACTTTCTGGATCTGAAAACGGGAAAATATTTGACCTGTCATATCAACAGTCAAACGCTATGCCAACGCGATCTGGCCCAAATTCAGTTCATTTATGCCCGTGAACCCGCCGCCCACTATTTGCTGCAACGCAATTCCGGTATTGAACCCTGGCCAGAACAGCTGCTGGAAGATTATCAGGAGCAGTTGATCCCCGGCCATCTATGCCTGCAAGCCTGGCATGAGCCCGTTATTTCATTACGTGCACAACTGATGGAGGGAATAGAACATTTCATTAGTGAGTACCCCAAGCACGCGGCCTTGCTGCCTCAACACAGTTTCAAGGCTTTGCGGCATCAGCACTGGCATATCTGAGTAAGCGCCTGGCGCGCAAGGAGGGCACCATAGACAAGACCCATAGCGAGATTGCCACAATCTAGAGTGCGGAGTCAGGATCAGACTCCACCGATGGGCCACCGAGCGGTGGCCCTTTTAATGTCTGTGGGCTTGCTTCGACCCTGCATACATCAAGTCAGATCACTTGGCCAGGTAACAGGTCAGCAGCTAATGAAAAACCGAGTAACTGGAAGGAAAATGCAAAAAGGCCGCTCTATTGAGCGGCCTTTTCAAATTTGGTCGGTGTGAGAGGATTCGAACCTCCGACCCCTTCGTCCCGAACGAAGTGCGCTACCAAGCTGCGCTACACACCGATGTCTGCGGGACGGGAATTTACCGAAAGCCCAGACCTGACACAAGCCTTTTTTGCATTTTGCAGGAAAAAAAGTGCTGTTCGCTCAACTATTCAGCACTATTTTCATCCGTTTACCGGGCTGCAGCCAGCTGGTGACATTCCGGTAACCGACTGTCAGGCCAGGCGCAGGGATGCCGGTCCAAGCAGACGGCGCTGCCAGTCAGCCACAGTGCCATGCTCCAGCCAGTCGGCTGCATGCTGGCGCCAGTTGGGGGAAAGGGCCGGATTCTCCAGCAACATCAGCAGATCCGCTTCATTGCGCACCTGATTGAATAGGATATCCGCCGTGCGCTTCACCGTCAGTTCGGGATAGGGTCTGTCTACCAGCTCCATGGCCGACTCCGGCGACACCCTCCCCTCCTCCAGCACCCGCAGCAGCCAGCCACAACGGCCATTCAGTTGTATCACCTGCGACATCTGGCCATAGCCAAAGCGCTGGTTGAGCTTGAAACAGGGGGATCTCGGCTGGCTGATCTGGATCAGCGCCTCGCCGAGTCGATAGACATCGCCAATGCAGGCTTGCACCTCGGTCAGCCCGAGACCGGAGAGGTTCTCGCCAAAGGCGGCAGGTTGCCAGGCTGTACGTGGCGCAGGCAAGCCCAGCGCGGTTTGCCAGGTCTGCCACCAGAGATAGTGATCGGCCGGATAGTAGTGGAGCGCCCGATCCGGGCCACCGTGGTGGCGCGTGTCACACTGCTCATCCCCTTCCAGACCGGCAAAGGTACAGCGAACTGGTGCAGAGATCGGTTGCTTGTGAATGGCGCTGGTGAGGCCGGGCACCAGCTCGGTGCCACGACCACTGAAAAAGGAGATCCGCATACTCATCCTCCGGATTGACGAGAGTAGGCGGATCTTATCATCTGACGAGTCAGGCGACTGCCTGCATCTGGTTGCTCATGGCGATCTCGGCGCGACGGCGCTTCTCCGCCTTGGCCATCAGATACCAGCTGCCGAAGGTAAAGAGCGATACCGACAGCAGGATCAGGCTGGCTACCGCGTTGATCTCGGGTTTCACCCCGAGCCGTACCGCCGAGAAGACCTCCATCGGCAAGGTAGTGGAGCCCGGGCCGGAGACGAAGCTCGCCAGCACCAGATCATCCAGCGACAGGGCGAACGACATCATGCCGCCTGCTGCCAGCGAGGGGGCGATCATCGGGATGGTGATCAGGAAGAACACCTTCCACGGCTTGGCGCCAAGATCCATGGCCGCCTCCTCTATGGAGAGATCCAGCTCCCGCAACCGCGCCGACACAACGATGGCTACGTAGGCGGTACAGAAGGTAGTGTGCGCGATCCAGATGGTCAACATGCCCCGCTCGGCGGGCCATCCCACCAGCTGGGCCATCGCCACGAACAGCAGCAGCAGCGACAGACCGGTGATCACCTCGGGCATCACCAGCGGTGCCGTCACCATGCCACCGAACAGGGTCCGACCACGGAAGTGGGGAATTCGGGTCAGCACGAATGCCGCCACCGTCCCCAGCGCCACCGCGGCGATCGCGGTGTAAAAAGCGATCTCCAGCGAGCGGAACACGGATCCAATCAGCTGCTTGTTGTCGAGCAGGCCGAAGTACCACTTGAGTGACCATCCGCCCCACACCGTCACCAGCTTGGAGGCGTTGAAGGAGTAGATCACCATGATGATCATGGGCAGGTAGATAAACAGCAGCCCAAGCCAGAGCATCAGCTTGGCAAAACCGAAACGTCTCATCATGCCTTGCCCTCCAGCTCTTTGGCCTGGTTACGGTTGAAGAGGATGATCGGAATGATCAGCACCGCCAGCATCACCACCGCCAGTGCAGAGGCGACCGGCCAGTCGCGGTTGTTGAAGAACTCCTGCCATAGCACCTTACCGATCATCAGGGTCTCCGGGCCACCCAGCATTTCCGGAATAACGAACTCCCCCACCACCGGAATAAACACCAGCATGCAGCCGGCGATAATGCCGTTTTTGGAGAGCGGCACAGTGATCTGCCAGAAACGGGTCAGGTTGCGGGCCCCTAGGTCGGAGGCCGCCTCCAGCAGGCTCTGATCGTGTTTGACCAGATTGGCGTAAAGCGGCAGCACCATGAAGGGCAGATAGGAGTAAACGATGCCGATATAGACCGCCAGGTTGGTATTGAGGATCTGCAGCGGTTCGTCAATCAGCCCGATCCCCAGCAAGACGCTGTTGAGCAGGCCGTTGTTACTGAGGATCCCCATCCACGCATAGACCCGGATCAGAATGGCGGTCCAGGTCGGCATCATGATCAGCAACAGCAGAACGGTCTGGGTCTCCTTGTTGGCCCGAGCGATGGAGTAGGCCATCGGATAGCCAATCAACAGGCAGAGCAGGGTGCTGACGAAGGCCATCTTGAGGGAGCCCAGATAGGCTGCGATATAGAGCTCATCCTCCTGCAGCAGCAGGTAGTTCCCCATATTGAGCAGGATGGTGAGCTGATTGTCGGCCCAGCTCACCACGTCGGTGTAGGGCGGGATCGCCACATCCGCTTCCGCAAAACTGATTTTTACCACTATGACAAAGGGCAGCAGGAAGAAGAGGAACAGCCAGAAGAAGGGGATGCCGATCACCAGCCGGCGCCCTCCGCCCCGCTTCAGTCGTTGCAAGATCTTCATGATTGCAGCACCACGCCGCTGTCATCTTCCCAGTAGAGGAACACCTGGTCATCCCAGGTTGGCCGCTTGCCGTGGCGTTCGGCATTGGCGATGAAAGCCTGAACGATTTTGCCCGAGGGCAGCTGGATGTGGTACACCGAGTGTCCGCCCAGATAAGCGATGTCATAGACCTCGCCCTTGGTCCAGTTGAAGTCCGGATGCTCGATTTCGGCCGGCTTTTGCAGGCTCATCAGCAGCTTCTCCGGCCGCAGGGCGTAGGTCACCTTCTTGTTCTCGGCACGGGAGCTGATCCCGTGGCCCACATAGATGGGCTGCTCCAGATCGGCACAGGCGATGATGGCGTGGTCCTGCTCATCCTCCACCAGCAGGCCGTCGAACAGGTTGACGTTGCCGATGAACTCGCACACCAGCCGACTGGCCGGGGTTTCGTAGATATCCATCGGGCTACCGATCTGCTCGATACAACCGTGATGCATGATGGCGATCCGCTCCGCCATGGTCATGGCCTCTTCTTGATCGTGGGTCACCATGACACAGGTAACCCCGACCCGCTCGATGATCTCCACCAGCTCCAGCTGCATCTTGGAGCGCAGCTTCTTGTCGAGCGCCCCCATCGGCTCATCAAGCAGCAGCAACTTGGGACGTTTCGCCAGCGAACGGGCCAGCGCTACCCGCTGGCGCTGGCCACCGGAGAGCTGGTGCGGCTTGCGACGGGCATACTGGGTCATCTGTACCAGCTTGAGCATCTCTTCGACACGGGCGTCGATCTCGGCCTTGGGCAGGCCATCCTGCTTGAGACCGAAAGCAATATTCTGTGCCACCGTCATATGGGGAAACAGGGCGTAGGACTGGAACATCATGTTGATGGGGCGTTCATAGGGGGGCATATCGGTGATATCCACCCCGTCGAGGAACAGACGCCCTTCGGTCGGGCGCTCGAACCCGGCCAGCATCCGCAGCAAGGTCGATTTACCGGAACCGGATCCTCCCAGCAGGGCGAAGATCTCCCCCTTGTGAATATTCAGGGAAACATTATCGACCGCCAGGGTTTCATCGAACTGCTTGCTAACCCTGTCTATTTTTACCAGCACTTCTTTGCGTTGCTGGCTGCCCTCAAGGGCTTTCTTGTAGGCACTGGAGGCTATCGCCATTACCAAACTCCCTAACGTGATACTGGCCTCACGGCCAATCCATAAAAGCGATTTGGCGCCCCAGAGCGGGCACCAAGGTCAGGTACCGGACTTGATCTTGCTCCAACTCCGGGTGATTTGACGCTGTACCGCGCGGGAATGTGCCTCCTGCACATAGAGCCGCTCCAGCACAGCCTGAGGCGGATAAACCCCCTCATCATTGCGCACCGTCTCATCCATGAACTCGCCAGCCTTGGCATTGGGGTTCGCATAGCCCACATAATTACTGACCTTGGCGATCACCTCGGGCTGCAGAACATAGTTGATGAGAGCATGTGCCTCTTTGACATTGGTGGCATCAGACGGGATCGCCATCATGTCGAACCAGAGATTGCCCCCCTCTTTAGGAATGCTGTAGGCAATCTTCACCCCCTTGCCTGCCTCGTCGGCACGGGCTGCCGCCTGCAAGATGTCGCCGGAAAAGCCCGCTGCCACACAGATATCGCCGTTGGCGAGATCACCTATGTATTTGGAGGAGTGGAAGTAGGCCACATAGGGGCGCACCTTGAGCAACTGCGCCTCGGCGCGCTTGATATCGGCCGCGTCCTGGCTGTTGGGGTTCAGTCCAAGGTAGTTGAGGGCAGCCGGGATCATCTCGTCTGCCGAGTCGAGGAAGGCGACGCCGCAGCGGGAGAGCTTCTCCATGTTTTCCGGCTCGAAGATGGCCGCCCAGGAGTCGATCTTGTCGACCCCCAGCACCGCCTTGATTTTGTCGACGTTGTAGCCGATGCCGTTGGTTCCCCACAGATAGGGCACCGCGTACTGATGGCCCGGATCCACCTTCTCGAGCTGCTTGAGCAGCACGGGATCCAGGTTGGCCAGATTGGGCAGCAAGCTCTTGTCCAGCTTCTGGAAAGCCCCCGCCTTGATCTGCTTGGAGAGGAAATTATTTGAGGGCACCACCAGATCGTAACCGGTCCGTCCGGTCAGCAACTTGCCTTCCAGGGTTTCGTTGGAGTCAAATACGTCATAGACGGTCTTGATCCCGGTCTCCTGCTGGAAATCGCTGAGGGTAGTCTCGCCGATATAGTCAGACCAGTTGTAGAAATGGAGCACAGGGGCTGCCTGGACTGCATTCGCCAATCCCATGGTCAGCGCTATGGTTAGCAATCTGGTTGTATTCACGGTGTCAGTTCTCCTGTTCAGTGGTTGACCGTCTGCGCATCCATTCGCGCGGCCCATCCAGATGGATGGCATCACTACCCTCCCGGCCGAACTGCGGACCGGGAGGGGTATTCGTTACTTACTTACCGGACTTGATCTTGGTCCAGCTGCGGGTCATCAGACGCTGCACCTTGGCCGGCAGATCCGGGAAGGTGTAGATCTTCTGCAAGGTTGCAGAGTCCGGATAAACCCCCGGATCGGTACGGATCGCCTCGTCAACCAGCGGGGTCGCCGCCTTGTTGCCGTTAGGCGCCTGCACCTGATTGGTGATGTTGGCGATCACGTCGGGCTTCATCAGATAGTTGATGAAGGTGTGGGCCGCCTCGACGTTCTTGGCATCCGCCGGGATGGCGATCATGTCAAAGAAG
Source organism: Aeromonas sp. 602200 (assembly GCF_049173895.1). Classification (NCBI taxonomy): domain Bacteria; kingdom Pseudomonadati; phylum Pseudomonadota; class Gammaproteobacteria; order Aeromonadales; family Aeromonadaceae; genus Aeromonas; species Aeromonas sp. 602200. The sequence goes on along the minus strand of NZ_JAAKSL010000009.1, from coordinate 94,982 downwards.
CTGCCAGCCCCCTCTTTCGGAATGGTGTAGGTCAGTGCCACGCCATTTTTGGCTTCCGCCGCCCGCGCCTTGGACTGCTGCAAATCCATGGAGTAACCGACAGCAACACACAAGTTGCCGTTGGCCAGATCCGAGATGTACTTGGAGGAGTGGAAATAGGCGGTATAGGGACGGATGGAGAGGAACAGCTCCTCGGCCTTCTTCAGCTCGTCCGGCTTCTGGCTATCCGGTTTGAAGCCCAGATATTGCAGGGCGGCCGGTAACATTTCGGTCGGCGAGTCGAGGAAGGAGACGCCGCACTCCTTCAACTTGGCCATGTTCTCCGGCTTGAACACCAGATCCCAGGAGTTGAGCGGCGCATCGGCCCCCAGTACGGCCTTCACCTTCTCGGCATTGTAGGCATAACCGATGGTGCCCCACAGATAGGGGATGGAGTACTGGTTGCCCGGATCGCTCGGGTCGAGCGCCTTGAGCAGGTCGGTATCCATATTTTGCCAGTTGGAGAGCTTGGACTTGTCCAGCTTCTGGAACACGCCAGCCCTGATCTGTTTGGCCAGGAAGGGGTTGGACGGCACCACGATGTCGTAGCCGGATTTACCAGCCAGCAACTTGGCTTCCAGTACCTCGTTGCTGTCAAACACGTCATAAACCACCTTAATGCCCGTCTCCTTCTGGAAGTTTTCCAGGGTATCCGGGGCGATATAGTCGCTCCAGTTGTAGACGTGCAACACCTTCTCTTCAGCCATTGCTCCGGCACTTGCCATGACCAGAGCCACAGAGGCAGCGATCACTCCCGTTTTGAAAGACATCATCCTTGTCTCCTAAGCAAATTGTATGCGCATGCCAACCTGCCTGGCGGCAGCTATCCCTTCAGCTTTGCAGCCGTCAGATCCAGACTGAGCCTGGCTAGCTTGACCAATTCATCAACCTGTTCCTCGGTGATCACCAAGGGGGGCGATATGATCATGGTATCGCCTACCGCCCTCATCACCAAGCCATTGTTAAAACAGAATTCCCGGCAAGTCATCCCGGCATTGGCATGGGCCGGGAAACGCCGGTTGGTCTGCTTGTCCTGGACGATTTCCAGGGCGGCGACCAGCCCGCGGCCACGGGTTTCACCCACCAGCGGGTGGTCAGCCAGCTCTGCCCAGCGGCGCTGCAAATAGGGGCCGATGGTATCATGCACTCGCTTAACTATGCTCTCCTTTTGCATAAGCTGGATATTGGCCACCGCCACCGCGCAAGAGACCGGATGGCCCGAGTAGGTGAAGCCGTGGTTGAACTCGCCCCCCTCTTCCACCAGCCCCTTGGCAACCCGGTCACTCACCATCACAGCGCCGAGCGGCAGATAACCGGAGGTAATCCCCTTGGCCAGACACATCAGATCCGGCTTGATGCCAAACCCTTCGCTGGCAAACCAGTGGCCGGTACGGCCAAAGCCGCAGATCACCTCGTCGGCTATCAGCAAAATGCCGTAGTGATCGCAGATGCGCTGGATCTCCGGCCAGTAGCTGTCAGGCGGAATGATGACACCGCCCGCCCCCTGGATCGGCTCGCCGATAAAGGCGGCCACCTTGTCCACCCCCAGCTCCAGAATCTTCTGCTCCAGCTGACGGGCCCTCTCCAGCCCAAACTCGTGGGCACTCATCCCCTGCCCCTCACCGAAGTGGTAGGGCTGGTCGATGTGCACTATGCCGGGAATGGGCAGACCACCCTGGGCATGCATCCCTTTCATGCCACCCAGACTCGCCCCCGCCACGGTGGAGCCGTGATAGGCGTTGTGGCGGCTGATGATCACCTGTTTTTCCGGTTGCCCCTTGCTGGCCCAGTAGTGGCGCACCATCCGCAGCACGGTGTCGTTGCACTCGGAGCCGGAGCCGGTAAAGAAGACATGGTTGAGATGGGATGGCGTCACTTCGGCCAGCAGGGTGGCCAGCTCGATCACCGGCGGGTGAGCGGTCTGGAAAAAGAGGTTGTAGTAGGGGAGCTGCTCCATCTGTCTGGCCGCGGCATCCACCAGCTCCTGCCGGCCATAACCCATGTTGACGCACCAGAGCCCCGCCATGCCGTCCAGAATGCGCTTGCCTTCGGAGTCTTCCAGATAGACGCCACTGGCTTTGGTGATGATACGGCTGCCCTTCTTGTTCAGAGCCTGAAAGTCGGTAAAGGGGTGCAGGTGGTGGCTGGCATCCTGCTGCTGCCACTCACGGGTAGTCTGTTGCATTGTTAGCTCCTCGGTTCCTTCGATTTAGCTGGTTCTGTTCGTCAATCATCAGGAAGGCTGCCACTCCCGCAATCACCGCCACTTTCGCGTGGACTGCGGCATGGCCTGCTCCTCACATCCTTCAATTCGAGCCAAAAACTGTTATCAACCATGCAACCAGAGCGGTGGCGAGCCAACTTCCGCTCACAACCATCCGCAGGCGGAGGCACTCCTCCATCCCGTATTACCGGTTACAGGCAGGGGAGGCAGCCTGCCTCCCCGATTCGGACGATGCGTGGCCGGCACGCATCCGGGTCAGACGTTCAGCAGCAGGAACTCTCGCTCCCAGCGGCTGATCACCCCGAAGTAGGTCTCGTACTCTTTGCGTTTGACCGCGACAAAGGCGCGTGTAAAGCGCTCCCCCAACATCTCCTTGATCGGCTCGCACTGTTCGAGATGGCTGAGCGCCTCCTCCAGCGAGCGGGGCAGACTGTAGGGCAGGTCGTAGGCGCTGGATTTCATCTCCTGCATGGGCTCCAGCTTCTCCATCATGCCGAGATAGCCGCACGCCAGGGTGGCGGCCAGCGCCAGATAGGGGTTGGCATCGGCACCGGCGAAGCGGTTCTCCACTCGGCGGGCACTCGGGTCGGAGAAGGGTACCCGCAGACCACAGGTGCGGTTCTCGACACCCCACTGGACGTTGCGTGGCGCGCTCTCACCGAAGGTGAGGCGGCGGTAGGAGTTGACATTGGGAGCCAGCAGGGCTGTCACCGCCGGGGTGTACTTCTGCAGACCTGCGATGAAATGCATGAAGAGTTCGGAGTTGCCGCCATCCGGGGTACCGAACAGATTTCGACCGTTCATATCCTCCAGACTCTGGTGGATGTGCATGGCGGAGCCCGGCTCGTTGCTCATCGGCTTGGCCATAAAGGTGGCGTAGATGCCGTGGCGATGGGCCGCCTCACGCATGGTGCGCTTGAAAAGGAACACCTGATCCGCCAGATCGATGGCATCCCCGTGCAGGAAGTTGATCTCCATCTGGGCAGCACCGGACTCGTGGATCAGGGTATCCACCTCCAGCTCCTGCGCTTCGCAGTAGTCATACATGTCTTCGAAGATGGGATCGAACTCGTTGACCGCATCGATACTGAAGGACTGGCGAGCTGTCTCGGGACGGCCGTTGCGCCCTACCGGCGGCATCAGCGGATAGTCGGGGTCTTCGTTGCGGGTGACCAGATAGAACTCCAGCTCGGGCGCCACCACCGGCTTCCAGCCCTGAGCCTCGTAAAATGACAGAACCCGACGCAGTACGGAGCGAGGTGCAATGTCGATCAGCTTGCCGTTGACGTCGTAACAGTCATGGATAACCTGAGCGGTAGGTTCCAGCGCCCAAGGGACGAAACGGATGGTGTTGGGGTCAGGATAGAGCTGCATGTCCCGCTCCAGCGGATCGATCATGCTGTCGTCATCCGGATATTCGCCGGTCACTGTCTGGGTGAAGATCACCTCGGGCAGACGCATGCCCCCTTCTCGCAAAAACTTGTTGGCTGGGATGATCTTGCCCCGGGCGTTGCCGGTGAAATCAGGGAAGAGACACTCCACTTCCGTGATGCGATTGCTCTCCATCCAGCCCTTGATACTGTCCATGTTAAACCCCGACTCTACGGTTGCCATTGGCAAGGGTGTCTAATATATGGAACACCCTTGTTATCAAATTGTAATCAACACCACCATAAAAGCCCGCTATCAGGGGTAATGTCAAGCAGTGGTGTTTAAAAAACTATAAATAACGGCGCATATAATGACCAAGTCGGCACCAAATACTAAACACTCGTGGTCTCGCCTCTCTCCAGTGCAAAGCCGGTGCCAACCGGCCAAAACCAGATGTCAGATCCCGTCAGATCAGCCGCTAAAGGGGCCATTTTTTTGCAAAGGCGCACAATCCCTGTCCTATTTGCTTTGCTTGGCTGCTTTTTTTTGGTACAAGGCCCGCCCTGATTTGCACTCTCTTGCATGAAAACGGTGCAAATCAGACGAGAAGGGCTTGGTCTGCAGGCAGACAGCCCCCATAAACAGGGATAATTGGGTTAGTAAACTGACTGGTAGTAAATCGTATGTGTGATTTCATGACTGAAGACCAACTGGCCTTTTACAAGGGGCAGATCGAGCGGCAGATCGCCGAGCTCGAAGAGCGCCTGAACTCCCAGGCCAGCCAGGCCATCGCCACCGACACCAACGAGATGGCCGATGAAATTGACCGTGCCAGTATCGAGGAAGCCCGCCGTCTGGAGCTGAACCGCATCGAGCACGACAAGCTGCACCTGCGCAAGCTGAGGGGCGCATTGAAGCGAATGAACGATGGAGATTTCGGTTACTGTGAATCTTGTGGTGACGAGATCTCTCTCAAGCGGCTGCAAGCTCGTCCAGAGTCCCGTTTCTGCGTCGAATGCCAGAGCACCAAGGAATTTAACGATACCCACGTGTTCCGCCGCGTCGCCTGATTCTTCGAAGAACCGTCACCATTCAGGTGCAACAGACGCCAACAAGGCTGGGCCCGCGCTCAACCTTGCACAACGCCTCGCAGCAAGATGGTGACAAGTTCTGTTAGACTCCGGACACCTTCCGGAATCTACAGGAGAATAGAGAGTGAAATGGCTCATCAAACTGTGTTTGTGCCTGCCACTGCTGGCACAAGCACAGGTTCTGACGGTCAAGGTTCCCAGCCGTCCCGTCAACAATCTTGATCAGGAGTACCAGCTCAAACTGCTGGAACTGGCCCTGACCCGCTCCGGACAACCCTTTCGCATCCAGCCTGTCGAACTCGACCTCAACCAGTTCACCCTTCAGCAGCAGCTGAGCAAGGGCAAGACCATCAACGTCTTCTGGATGGGTACCTCCAGCGCACTCGAATCCTCCCTGATTGCCGTCCCCATTCCGCTGTTTCGCGGACTGGAAGGATTGCGGCTGTCGTTCATCCACGCGGATGCCCAAGAGAAGTTCAACCAGATCAATACTCTGGCCGACCTCAAACAGCTGAAGGCGGCGCAAGGGGTCGGTTGGGCCGATAACAAAATTCTGGAAAATGCGGGCATCCCGACCTTCTCCGGCCGCTACAGCAGCTTGTTTCGCCTTATCAACGACGGCGACAAGATCGACTTCTTCCCGCGCGCCCTGGTAGAGATCTTCGCCGAGCGCAGCGAGCTGGTGGCGCAGTATCCCAACCTCGCCATCGAGCAGCATCTGCTGATCCGCTACCCCTTCGCCCAGTTCTTCTTCGTCAGCCCCGAATACCCCAAGCTGGCCAAAGCGATTCAGACCGGGTTGGAGCGGGCCTATGCCGATGGCAGCTTTATGAAGTTCTTCCATGACAACCCCAAGATCCGCGAAGCACTGGCCAGCGCCAACCTCGATCAGCGGGTCACCATCGCCCTGCCCAATCCGGACATGACCCCGTTGCTAAAATCCATTCCGGCCCAATATTGGGATTATACACCGCAGGGATAAGCATCCCGAGCGCCTGACCATGAGGGTCAGGCCGCGAGAACACAGTGCGCCAGGGAGGTGCCATGAAGGGAATCCAGGAGTGGTTTGTGGAGTACGGCCAGAGCCATCGCCATCCGATAAACGTCGCCATCCACAAACTGGCGGTGCCGGGCATCTATCTCTGCTCGCTGGCGCTGCTCTGGTGTCTGCCGCTCGGGCCCTTGCCAGAGCCCCTCAACTGGGCGGCAGTGGCGGCCATTCCGGTGCTGCTGTTCTATCTGCAACTGTCGTTTTCGCTGTTCGCGGGGATGGCGGTGCTGACCGCGCTCGGGCTGGCCTTCTGCCACCAGTGGCAGGGGCCGCTGCTGTGGTCCTCGGTGGCAGCGTTCGTGCAGCTCTGGATAGCCCAGTTTGTCGGCCACAAGATCGAGGGCAAACGCCCCTCCTTCCTCGCCGACCTGCAATTTCTGCTGATAGGCCCCGCCTGGGTGCTTGCCAGCCTCTATCGTCGTCTGGGCATTCCCTATTGAGGAATGCCGGGCCAACAGGAGAGACCATGACACATAACCACACGCGACATAACGCCCTTCGCCGCGCCCTGCCCCTGCTGCTGGGGGCCCTGTTTGCCGGCCCGGCACTGGCCGACAAGGCCGACCCGGTCGGTGAAGTGAGCACCGCCTTCAAGCTGTTTGGCCCCAACCACAAGATCCTGGTGGAGGCATTCGACGACCCGCGCATCGACGGTGTCGCCTGCTATCTGGCGCGCCCCAAGACCGGCGGCGTCAAGGGCGGGCTGGGACTGGCGGAAGATCCCTCCCACGCCTCTCTGTCGTGCCACCAGATCGGCCCCATCACCCTGCCCGAAAAGCTGAAGGCGGGAGAAGAGGTGTTCGATGTCAGCACCTCGCTGGTATTCAAGGAGCAGAAAGTGGTGCGTTTTTACGACAAGAAACGCAATGCACTGGTTTACCTGACCTACAGCACCAAACTGGTGGATGGTTCGTACAAGAGTGCAGTCAGCGCCGTTCCCATCATGCCATGGGGACAATAACCAGCCGGTTTGTCCGGTGATAGCTGACCCATTTTGTTGTAATTTGACGACACACACGCTGCGGAGCACATACCATGAAAGTCGCCGTATTCAGTACCAAGAGCTATGACAAAGAGCATTTCAACCAGGCCAACAGCCAGTACGGCTTCGACCTGGAGTTTTTCGATGTGCGGCTGGAGGCCAAAACGGCCCGACTGGCTCACGGCTTCCCGGTGGTGTGTCTGTTCGTCAATGACGATGCCGACCGCGAGGTATTGACCGAACTGGCTGCCAACGGCACCCAGGTGATTGCCCTGCGCTGCGCCGGTTACAACAACGTGGATCTGGCCGCTGCCAAAGAGCTGGGGCTGAAAGTAGTGCGAGTGCCCGCCTACTCCCCCGAGGCGACCGCAGAACACGCCGTCGGCATGATGATGTGCCTCAACCGCCGCATCCATAAGGCTTATCAGCGCACCCGCGACGCCAACTTCTCGCTGGAAGGGCTGGTCGGCTTCAACATGCATGGCAAGACCGTTGGCGTCATCGGTACCGGCAAGATCGGTCTGGCCGCCCTGCGCATCCTCAAGGGCTTCGGGGTTCGCCTGCTGGTGAACGATCCTTACCAGAATCCGGCAGCCATCGAGCTGGGGGCCGAGTACGTGGATCTCGATACCCTGTTCCGCCAATCCGATATCATCAGCCTGCACTGCCCGCTGTTCAAAGAGAACTACCACCTGTTGAACAAGGAGGCATTTGCCAAGATGAAGGACGGGGTGATGATCATCAACACCAGCCGTGGCGGCCTGCTCGACTCCAACGCCGCCATCGAGGCACTCAAGACCTCCCGTATCGGCGCACTGGGGCTGGATGTCTACGAAGAGGAAGAGGATCTCTTCTTCTCCGACAAGTCCAACGAAGTGATCACCGATGACGTGTTCCGCCGCCTGTCAGCCTGCCACAACGTGCTGTTCACCGGCCATCAGGCGTTCCTGACCCGCGAGGCGCTGCACGCCATCGCCGATACCACCCTCGGTAATATCCGTGCCATCGAGAGCCAGGGCCGCTGCGACAACGAAGTGGAATAAGGGCTCGCCCTCTCTTCGTCACGCGCCGGGTTGTGAGACCCGGCGCCTTCGGGTAGGCTAGCCCCCCTTTTTTATTCAGGAGTCTGGCGCCCATGTTTATCGGATTTGATTACGGCACCTCCAACTGTGCCGTGGCCGTGATGGAACAAGGTAGCCCCAGGCTGCTGAATCTTGGTGCATCCCGCTACCTCCCCTCCACCCTGCATGCTCCCCACCGGGATGCTATCGCCGGTCTGTTGGCCGAAGGGCTGGCCCCCGCCCAGCAGGCGGAATACCTCAAGCTGCGTGGCCCCGTGGTCATCCGCGCCCAGATGGTTCGCCGCCAGATGCGCGAAGAGGGACTGATCGACGAGCTGAGCTTTGGCGGTGCCGCGCTGGAACGCTATCTGGAAGAGCCGGACGACGGCTACTACATCAAGTCACCGAAATCCTTCCTCGGCGCCTATGGCCTCAAGGCTCCCCAGATCGCCCTGTTTGAAGATATCGTCTGCGCCATGATGCTCCATGTCCGCCAGCAGGCGGAACAACAGCTCGGTGCCCCGATCCGCCAGGCGGTGATCGGCCGTCCGGTCAACTTCCAGGGGCTGGCGGGGGAAGAGAGTAACCAGCAAGCTATCGCCATCCTGACCGAGGCAGCCCGTCTGGCCGGTTTCGAGCAGGTGGAGTTCCTCTATGAACCGGTGGCCGCCGGGTTTGAATTCGAGGCGCGCCTCACCGAAGACGCCGTGGTACTGGTGGTGGATATCGGCGGCGGTACCACCGACTGCTCCATGCTGCGGATGGGCCCCAGCTACCGCGATCAGCTGGATCGCAGCGGCGATCTGCTCGGCCACAGCGGCCAGCGGATCGGCGGCAACGACTTCGATATCCGCCTGACGGTGGAGGGGATGATGCCGCTGCTCGGCATGCACGAGACCCTCAAGACCGGCAAGCCGCTGCCCCACCCGCTGTTCTGGGATGCGGCCGCCATCAACGACGTCAGTGCCCAGAGCCGTTTCTACAGCCTCGACACCGCCCGCCAGCTGCAGGATCTGCAGCTCGACAGCCAACCCGGCAGCAAGCTGGGTCGTCTGGCCAGCCTGCGGGCCCACAAGCTGAGCCACCAGCTGGTGTGGCGTGCCGAGCAGGGCAAGATCGCCCTCTCGGAGCAGGAGCTCAATCGCCAGTCGCTGGCCGAGCTGGAAAAAGGGCTGGAAGCGGAACTGACCCGCGAACAGCTGGCCAACGCCTCGACCCTGCTGCTGGAGAAGATTGGCGAGCTGATGGACGAAGCGATTGCCGCTGCCGGTGTGCAGCCGGATCGCATCTTCGTCACCGGTGGTAGCGCCCGCTCGCCGCTGATCGCCAGCTTTATCCGCCAGAAGCTCCCCTCCATCCCGCTTGAGGGTGGCGATGACTTCGGCTCGGTGGCCGCCGGTCTTGCCCGTTATGCCGAGCGGCTGTTCGCCAACTGAGCCCTGAGATAGCGTAAATCGATGGCAACATCACCCGTGTGTTGCCATTAAGCGACAGTCGTGCGGGACAAGGGGCGACAGAAGCGGTCGGTCGTCCCCTCTCCCGCCCTGCTCCCGACTGCCCAAAAAGGGTATTCTTGACGCTCCCCCAACCGGAGCCCCCTCATGCCCAGATTGCCCTTTTTGCTGATCCCCCTGTTACTGCTCGCTGGCTGCAGCTCGACCGCCTTTGTTCAGCAAGATCTGCAACACCACCACTGGGTACTGAGCAAACTGGATGGCGAACCGATCGAGGCCCCCTGCGACAATCCCCCCGATTTCGAGATCGGCGAGCACTTCACCGTCAACGGCATCGCCGGTTGCAACCGCTACTTCGGTCAGGGCCATCTGGAAGATGACAAACTGTGGGTCACCAGTCTGGGCAGTACCGAAATGGCCTGCATGCCGCCGCTGGACGCCATAGAACAGGCCGTGCTGACCACCCTGACCGAGGGGGCGACCTTGAGCGGCACCAGCCAGAGCCTGATCCTGCAGGGCAAACGGCACCGTTTGGAATACACCTTGCGCGACTGGGTGTTCTAGCGCTCACAAAGCCGCATCACAAACAGGAACATGTTGTCCGGCTGTGGCACAATATGAGGCAGAGTTCGCAATGGAGGCTGCCTCAGCCATGTCGATGGATCGCCTGTTTGACAAGATCAAACAACTCCCCACTATTCCCAAGCTGCTGCACGAGTTGATGCAGAGCTTCAACGACGAGAATGCCCGCATCGACCAGATTGCGGCCAAGATCGCCATGGACCAGGTGATCAGCGTCAAGGTGCTAAAGATGGCCAACTCGGCCGCCCTGCGCCGTGGCAACGAAGTGACCTCCATCGAACAGGCGGTGATCCGCCTCGGCTTCAACCGACTGCGCTCCGTGGTGGTCGCCTCCGGCATCATCGGCACCTTCAAGGCCCCGCCCAGCTTCGACAAGAACAAGTTCTGGACCGAGACCTTCCAGGTCGCCACCATAGCCCGGACCCTGGCGCAGGAGGCCAAGGTGCTCGACCCCGAGACCGCCTTCACCTGTGCTCTTATCCACAACATCGGCGAACTACTGATCCAGAGTACCTTGCCGGAAGAGGCGGAGCTCATCAATCTGGCGATCCAGAAGGGGAGCAGCCGGGTCGAGGCACAGCGGGAGATGCTGGGTTACGACTACGCCCAGCTCGGTGCCGAGCTGGCGCGGCGCTGGAACCTCTCCGAGGCCTTCGTCGATGCCATCTCCCAACAGCTTGACCCGCTCTCCCACGATCCGGTCAGCAAGGAGGCGGTGCTGATCCGCCTCGCCGTGTTTATCTCCTTCGCCTGGAACGCGGGCGTGCCTGCCCAGGCCATCATCGCCCGCTTCCCCAAACCGCTCGCCGACCAGTTGGGACTGGATCCCAAGTCGCTGGCAGGTCAGCTCGAAACACTGCATGAACAGGGTAATGCCCTCGCCGATCTTCTGACTCAATAAGCATCATGACACATCCGTTTCTGTTTCATCCCCAGGTGGCGCCCTGGTTCAAAGAGAGCGCCGACGCACTGCAATTGACCCTCTTTAGCGAGCTGGATGCGCCGATCCGCGAGGTGTGGCTGCGCCACGAGCCGGATAACGAGGAGTACCTGATCCCGATGACGGCAGTCTCCACCCGCGATCGGCTGCAGGTGTGGCAGGCGACACTGCCGCTCATCAAGGGACAGGATATCCACCTCTACAGCTTCAAGTGCCTCACCGACGAGGAGCAGTGGTGGCTGCACGGGGCGGGCGTCAGCGCGTCCATGCCGCCACGGGAGCAACATTTTCGCTTCAACAGCCTGCACCAGCCACCGGCCTGGGTGCAGGATCAGGTGTTCTATCAGATTTTCCCCGACCGCTTCTGCAACGGCGATCCGTCGCTGAGCGTCAAGCATCACGAGTACGAGTACCGTGGCAAGGCGGTGATCAGCAAAGCGTGGGGTGAGCCGGTCAGTCGTCATGAAGAGGGCCACGGCGCCTGCGAATTTTACGGCGGCGATCTGGCGGGCATCGATGCCAAGCTGCACTATCTGCAATCTCTCGGAGTGACGGCGCTCTACCTCAACCCCATCTTCGATTCACCGAGCAACCACAAGTACGACACCCAGGACTACTTCAAGGTGGATGCCCACCTCGGCAGCAACGAGCAGTTCGCCGAGCTGACCCGCAACCTGCACCAGCGCGGCATGAAGATCATCCTCGATGCGGTGGTAAACCACACCTCTACCGAGCACCCCTGGTTCTGCCCGCCACTGGGAGCCCAGAGCAACCCGGACTCCCCGTGGCGCAGCTTCTACACCTTTGACCAAGAAGGGGATTACGTCAGCTGGAAGGGCATTCGCAGCCTGCCCAAGCTCGACTTCTCCTGCGAGAAGGTGCAGGACGCCGTCTATCGCGCCGATGACGCCATCCTGCGCTACTGGATGCGTGCCCCCTACCAGATCGACGGCTGGCGCTTCGACGTCATCCACATGCTGGGCGAGCGCGGCACCGCCGAGGGCAATCGCAGTCACGTGCGCGCCATTCGCGGGGCAGTGAAGCAGGAGAACCCGGACGCCTATGTGCTCGGCGAACACTTCTTCGAGGCGAGCCAGTGGCTGCAAGGGGATCAGGAGGATGGCGCCATGAACTACTATGGCTTCGCCCACCCGGTCCGCGCCTTCCTGGCGGGGCAGGACATCGCCTACCACCCCATCAAGATCAGCGCCGAAGAGCTGGATCGCTGGCTCAAGCTGGCGCGGGCCCATATCCCGTTCAAGAACCAGCTGGCCCAGTTCAACCTGCTGGACAGCCACGATACCGCCCGCTTCCTCCACCTGCTGGGTGAAGACAAGCAGCGGATGCAGCTGGCCGCCACCCTGCTGCTCACCTATATCGGTGTGCCGTCCATCTACTACGGCGATGAAGTGGGGCTCTCCGGCGGCAACGACCCGGACTGCCGCCGCTGCTTCCCGTGGGAGACCACAGACTGGGATCATGTGCTGCACGACCACTATCGTCGGCTGATCCAGATCCGCCGCCAGCGCCCCTCCCTGCGCCGTGGCGATATCCAGACCCTCTACGCCGGGCCCCACAGCTATGTGTTCGCCCGTACCCTGCAAAGCGATCAGGTGGTGGTGGCCTGCAACCGCCACCCGAGCGAGCCGCGCACCATCAGCCTGCCCCTGTGGCAGACCGCCAGCCCCGCCAGCCGTTTCACCGATGCCTTCAACGGCGAGAAGTTTGAAGTGGTGCAGGGCGAGGTGCAGCTCACCATCCCCGCCAACTCGGCCCGGGTGCTGATCTCCAGCTGAGCGAGCAACTTACGCGCTGAAAACAAAACCGGAGCCCAAGGCTCCGGTTGTTTATTCCGTTCAATCCACCATGACGTCTGGCCCTTAGCCAGCCACCATCAGTAGTTGATGCTGACGTAGGGTACTTCCGGCACCTGCCAGCACTGCTTGAGGTAGACGGTGAGCACGAAGAAGAAGTTGGCCAGCAGGTTGGCGAAGCGATAGATAATGGGATCGAAGACCACCTCGCTCTCTTCCAGCCGCACCAGCAGCCGTACCACCTTCTTGCTGCCGCAGCGGCACAGATGGAGGGTGGGAATGGGCTGCGGCCCCTGTGGCAGCACAAAACCTGTGACGCTGCCGCGACTCGCCTCGTTGTAGTGGTCGTAACGGGCCTTGAGCCACTCAAGGTCTGCATCGAAGATCCCCAGCTTGCCGCGCACCGAGCCGTTGAGGTTGTAGATAAGCCGCTGCAGCGCCGCGAGATCCGCCATCACGGGCCGGGTATCCGCATCCGGCGCAAGGTATGACAGCACGGCCCCGACCTGACAGCAGAGCTCATCGGTGGCGATTTCAAAATCACATTTGAGCGAGGTTTCGAAGATAAAGGGGTAGCAGAGCTCGCGCTTGTCTCTTGGCTTCTTGGGGTTCATGGGGCAACCGAATTGGAAAAAAGGCCAGTTTGCCAGCCCCCACAGGAGCTGGCAAACGGCAGGTTATGGCTTGGGCTGCGCGCTGGCGGCTCAGACGCTCCTGCCGGCGGGCTCGGTGGAGGGCTGGAACTGGCCGATCATCCGCAGCGCCTCCAGCATCCGCTGGTTGAAGCTGGTAAAGCGATCGACCTGTGCCGGTTCCCCTTCCCCTCTCGCCGCCAGCACGGCCGGGGTCAGCGCCTGTTGCTGGGATGGTGGCAGCAGGGTATCTGCCTGTTTCTGCACCTGCTCCAGCTTGGGCAGGTAGTCGGCAAATGGCTTGAGCAGATCCTGCAGGGAGTGCGCTCCCTGATAGGTCTGACTCAGCTTGACGCTCTGCTTGAGCTTGAGGGAGTAGGAGGCCAGCTGACTGTCGTCCAGTTTCAGTTCGTTCGCCTTATCCAGCAGATCCTCGAAGTTGCCGGAGAAGAAGCTCCCCGCCAGCTCGTCGATTCCCTTGACCAGCTTGCCGATGGACTCCATCTCCTCACTGCTGAGATCCCCCTCCAGCGAGAAACTGAAGCTCTGGCTCGACTTGAGGCTGAACTGACTACCGCTCTCATCCTTCTGGGACTTGGTCTGCCAGCTGTCGTTGAATCGCAGCACTACCTTGTCGCCATCCTTGGTCTGGATCTCCAGATAACCCTGCTGGCGACTGGCCATCTCGGCCTGCCCCATGTCGGTCGGGGAGACCTTGCCGAAGAACTCCTTCTCGAACTCCTCGAGCCCTTTCTGGATCAGCTTGTAGCTCTGATCGATACCAGTTTTGATATCCTCGTTGTCAGTCGCCCACTTGCCGAGCTGCTTCTTCGCCTCGTCAAAGCCCTTGTCGATCCCCTTGCGGGCCTGCTCCATCATCCCGGTCAGGTCGTCGTCGGATTTGCCATCGGCCCGCGCGGCACCGAGTCGCCCGGTCACGAACTGCAGCACGTTGTCCGCCACCGACTGGAAGTCGAACAGGGTCTCCGGGGTGATCTCCTCGGGCTCTTTCACCTTCGGCGCCTGATAGCCCTGGCCGTTGATCTCCAGCGAGAACTGCAATGCCTGCTGGATCAGCACCTGCGCCCACTTGGGCGGCTTGTGCAAGGAGACCTCCTCCTCGCTCTTGACCTGTTTCTGCTCCGCCTGTTGGGGCGATTTGGGAGAAACACCCACTCCCTTGGGTTGGGCTGCGCCCACGCCTTCGATCTGCATAATGTGTCCTCCCACCATGCCTGTAGATCAGCTATCGGCCTGACTGAACACTTCTTGACCACAAAATGCTGGACAATCTGCGGCTGGCTTTTAAAATCGGGCCCCTTTGGGTGGCCTGTTGCCTTCCCCCGATTTCGACCCGGCCCGGCCGGTGTGCATGTGAGGTATTTATGACCCAATCCCAACAGCCTTCCGCGAACGCTCCGGCGCCTAGAACCGCGGCCGACTATCAGGCCCAACTCGACGAAAAGCGCGCTCGCCTCACCGAGCTGTTTGCCGGCTTCACCCTCCCGGCGCTGGAAGTGCACAGCTCGCCGGCGGAGTACTACCGGATGCGCGCCGAATTTCGCATCTGGCACGAAGGGGATGACCTCTTCCACTGCATGTATGCCCCGGCGACCAAAGAGATCATCAAGATAGACCACTTCCCTACCGCCAGCCGCCTCATCAACCAGTTGATGCCGCTGCTGCTGGAGGGGCTGCGCCCACACCCGGTGCTGCGCCGCAAGCTGTTCCAGATCGACTACCTCTCCACCCAGTCCGGCCAGATCATCGTCAGCCTGCTCTATCACCGCAAGCTGGAGGCCGAATGGCAACAAGCCGCCGAAGTGCTGCAGGCCGATCTGCGCGCCAAGGGGTTCGAGCTGCAATTGATTGGCCGCGCCCACAAGCAGAAGATCTGTCTGGGGGATGACTTCGTCATCGAACAGCTCAACGTGGCGGGTCGCCAGCTCATCTACAAGCAGGTGGAGAACAGCTTCACCCAGCCCAACGCCGCCATCAACGAGCAGATGCTGGCCTGGGCGCTGGATGTGACCAAGGGGAGCGAAGGGGACCTGCTGGAGCTCTATTGCGGCAACGGCAACTTCTCCATCGCGCTGGCGCAGAACTTCCGCAAGGTGCTGGCCACCGAGATCGCCAAGCCGAGCGTCGACTCCGCCCAGTTCAACATCGCCGCCAACGGCGTCGACAACCTGATCATCCTGCGTATGTCGGCCGAGGAGTTCACCATGGCGATGCGTGGTGAACGGGAGTTCAACCGCCTCAAGGGGATCGATCTCAAGAGCTACCAGTGCAACACCATCTTCGTCGACCCGCCCCGTGCCGGTCTCGACGATGCCACCGTCAAACTGGTGCAGGAGTACGACAACATCCTCTACATCTCCTGCAACCCCGAGACACTGCAGGCCAACATGGCCGTGCTGGGCGAAACCCACGAGATCGCCCGTTTCGCCCTGTTCGACCAGTTCCCCTGGACCCATCACATGGAGGCCGGGGTCTATCTGCGCCGCAAGGCCGGTTGATTCAGGCAGACAGGAAAACAACAACAGGGCCGGATGGCCCTGTTTTGTTATTGACTGAACACCGGCCTCACTCCAGCCGGAAGTGACCCACGATCTCCCGCAGCCGGTCGTAGGTCTGTTGCATCGCCGCGGAGCTGGCAACCGTCGCTTCGCCATTGTGGGTCAGCAGGCGGATCACCTCGGCGATGGCGCTCATGTTGCGGTTGATCTCTTCGGCCACCGCACTCTGCTGCTCCGCCGCCGTGGCGATATGGCTGATGAGATCGTTGATCTCCACCACTTCCCCTGCCATCAGATCCAGCGACTCGTTGACCCTGGTCGTGTTCTCGGCCGCCCCCTGACAGCTCTGCTTGGTGTTGCCCATGGCATCCACCACAGTTCGGGTGCCCCGCTGCAGACTGGCCAGCATGGTCTGGATCTCGGCTGTGCTCTGCTGGGTACGGGCCGCGAGGGAACGCACCTCGTCCGCCACCACCGCAAAACCGCGCCCCTGTTCACCAGCGCGGGCCGCCTCGATGGCGGCGTTGAGGGCCAGCAGGTTGGTCTGTTCGGCAATGCTGCCGATCACCCCCAGCACAGAGCCAATCTGCTGCACATCCTGCTGCATCGCCTCGATGGAGCGGGCAGTGGCTTCCACTTCGTCCACCAGCGCCATCACGCTGGCCATCGCCTGATCCACCACCTGACGGGACTGACTCGCCAGCTGCTGGCTCTGGCCGGTGAGCTGGGCGGTGCTGGCCGCACTCTCGGAGACGGAGACCGCGGTGCGGCTCATCTCGTTGATGGCGGTCACCACCTGCTCGGTCTCACGCACGTGGTCCGCCAACAGGGACTGGGCGGCGCCGGTCTGGCTGGCCAACCCCTCGATACCGCTGTTGAGCTGGCCGCTCGCCTGCCGCACCTCCCCCATCATCTCCTGCAACCGCTCGATAAATCGGTTGATGCCGGCCGAGATCTGGCCAAGGTCATCCTTGCTGGTCACCGCCAGTCGGCGGGTGAGATCGCCGCTGCCGCGGGAGAGCTCCAGCACCAGATCCCGCAGCGAGAGGATGGGGCGATAGGCCACGTTGAGCGCCAGCATCGCCAGCACCATCACCACGATCGCCACGCCGCACAGTGCCATGATGATCTGGCCGTTGAGGGCCCGGGTCATGGCCCGGATGTAATCGAGGTCGATATAGCCGGTCAGCGTCCAGCTGCTGCCGCGGATATCCAGCTGGTTGGGGCGTGCTTCACTCTCCCCCTGCGGCTTGCTGTCATAGAGGCTGTTGCCCTGACTGTCGGCCAGCGAGAAGTAGCGGCCATCGCCACTCATCTTCTCCAGCAGGCTTTTGAACTCGCTCATGTCGAGGTAGTAGAGATAGGCGGAATCGGCACCGCGCGGCACCAGAATGGTGATGACCGGCTTGCCATCCACCTGTTGCAGCGGGCTGACGGTGATCTGGTTATTGGCGGCGGGGATCAGCTTGCGCAGGGCATCGACTTTGGCGCTGTCGTTGATGACACCGCTCACGTCGAATGCCATGTCGCCGATCACCTTGACGATGTTGTGAAAGCCGGTCTCTTGCAGGGTCTTCTTGACGTTGGTCACCCCGAAGTTGAGGTTGGCGGCCAACAGGATCTTCTGATTGATGTCGCTGGCCAGCTTCTCTTTGACCAGAGTGATCTGCTCGTTGATGTTGTGGGTGGCCTGAGTGCGAATGTAGCCACTGATGAAGTGGTTGACGCTGAGCCCGGCGGTGCCGATGGTGACCAGAATGGCCAGTAGCAGCAAGAGGTAAATCTTGACCTTGAATGGCATGGGTTCCCTCCAGAAGAGAGGGCTGGCAACACCAACCCTCTCTGCCAATCGTTATTTCTTCTTGGCGTACTTCATGGAGTCCAATGCCACCGCCAGAATGATGATGCCGCCCTTGATGATGAACTGCCAGTAAGGGCTGACCCCGATATAGGTCAAACCATAGTTGATCAGGGTGAAGATAAGTACGCCGGTGATCACACCCGCGACCGTTCCCACCCCGCCGGCAAACGACACCCCGCCCACCACGCACGCAGCGATGGCATCGAGCTCGTACATGAAGCCGAGGTTGTTGGTGGCGCTACCGATACGGCCCGCTTCCAGCATGCCGCCGAAGGCGTAGAAGACCCCTGCCAGCGCATATATCATCACCAGATTGACCGCCACGTTGACGCCGGAGACCTTGGCCGCCTCGGGGTTGCCGCCGATGGCGAAGATGTTTTTGCCAAAGCGGGTCTTGTTCCACAGCACCCAGACAAAGACGCTGGCGATGGCCGCATAGAAGGTGAGATAGGAGAGCTTGAATCCTCCTATCCGGATAAAGCCCTGCGCGAAGCTGGAGAAGCGGGGATCAAACCCGGCCACCGGCGAGGCCCCGACCGAGTCAAAGTAGAGGGAGTTGATACCGTAGACGATGATCATGGTGCCCAGAGTGGTAATGAACGGGGTAACGTTCAGGTAGGCCACGATCAGACCGTTGACCAGACCAATCAGCGCCCCCACCACACACACCAGCAGGATCACCGCCGGAATGGGCACCTCCCCCAGCGTCGGGAACACCTTGTTGACGTTGGTCAGCGCCTGCAACATGGTTGCCGCGATGAGTGCCGCCAGACCGACCTGACGACCGGCCGAGAGATCCGTCCCCTGAGTGATGATGATACCCGCCACCCCCAGCGCTATGATGACCCGCACCGAGGACTGGGTCAGGATGTTGCTGAAGTTGGTGAGGCTCAGGAAGGAGGGCTCCTGGATCACGATGACCATGAGCAACACCAGCAGCACCAGATAGATGGCGTTTTCCTTGAGCGCCTGCATCAGATTGAAATTTTTAGCCGACTCCATAAATGTCTTCCTGTCTCTAGAGGTACAGAGATGCCAGGCGCAGTATCTCGCTCTGGTCAGTTTCTTTGGTATTGACGATCCCGGCGACCCGGCCATTGCTCATCACCATGATGCGGTCGGTGATCCCCAGCAATTCCGGCATCTCTGACGAGATGATGATGATCCCTTTATCCTTCTTCGCCAGTTCCAGGATGAGCTGGTAGATCTCGAACTTGGCCCCGACGTCGATGCCGCGGGTGGGCTCGTCGAGCATCAGGATCTCCGGCTGGGTCAGCAGCCAGCGACCGATGATCACCTTCTGCTGGTTGCCCCCGGAGAGGGAACCGATCTGGGTCTGCTGGGTCGGCGTCTTGACCCGCATGGAGTCGATCACCCACTGGGTATCGCTCTTCATCTTGTTGTCGCTGAGCAGCCCCATGGAGCCCTTGTAGCTGTCCATGTTGGCGATCAGGGAGTTGAAGGCGATATCGAGCCGGGAGTAGATACCGGTGGAGCGGCGCTCTTCCGTCACCAGCGCAAAGCCGTTGCGGATCGCTTCGTGGGCGTTGTGGTTGGCTACCTCTTTGCCGTGCAGCTTGATGCTGCCCTGACTGCGATCACGAATGCCGAACAGGGTCTCGACGATGTCGGTGCGCTTGGCCCCCACCAGTCCGGCGATGCCGAGGATCTCCCCCTTGTGCAGGTTGAAGGTCACATCCTGAATGGAGGGCTGGTTCTTCGCCGTCAGGTGTTCGATCTCGAGGATCACCTCTTTCGGCTGGTTGGTTTTTTCAGGGAAGCGCTGGGTCAGCTCACGGCCGACCATCATGCCGATGATCTGATCCATGGTCATGCCCTTGAGCGGCTGGGTTGCCACCCACTGGCCATCCCGCAATATGGTGATCTCGTCACAGAGCTGGAAGATCTCCTCCATCTTGTGAGAGATGTAGACGATGCCGCACCCTTTCTCCTTCAACTTGTTGATGATCTTGAAGAGGTGGTTCACCTCTTTCTCGGTCAGCGAGGAGGTGGGTTCGTCCATGATGACGATCTTGGCGTCGTAGGAGAACGCCTTGGCGATCTCGATCATCTGCATCTGGGAGACCGACAGGGTCGCGACCTTCACCTTGGGGTCGATGTCGATATCCAGTTCATCGAAGATGCGCTTGGTGTCGTCATACATCTTGCCGTGGTCGATAAACCACCCCTTGGTGGGGTAGCGGCCGAGCCACATGTTGTCCATCACGGTACGCTGCAGCACCAGGTTGAGCTCCTGATGCACCATGGAGACGCCATTTTCCAGCGCCTCTTTGGAGGAGGTGAAGTTGATCTCCTGCCCCTTGAAGAAGATCTTGCCCTGATCCTTCTCGTAAATGCCGAACAGGCACTTGAGCAGTGTGGATTTTCCCGCTCCGTTCTCGCCCATCAACGCATGCACAGAATGAGGACGGACCCGTAAATTGACATTATCGAGTGCCTTGACGCCGGGAAAGCTCTTACTGACGTCAATCATCTCCAACAGCCATTCTGATTGTTGCTGTGTTGTCATATCAGCCATCACATCTGGTTGAAAAAAGGGCAAGGGGATCTCCCTTGCCCTGGAGGAGGGAATTACTCGAATTGGGACAGGTTGTCTTTATCCACACCGACGTAGGCAACACGTACTACCTTGTCGACGATATTCCACTTGGTGCCTTCACCGGCCGGTTTGCCTTCAGCCAGGTTCTTGGTCAGCTCGAAGGTGGCTTTGGCCTGGTTGGCCGCATCGTTCAGCACGGTACCCGCCATGGCACCGCTCTTGACCATGGCCAGCGCTTCCGGCAACGCATCGACGCCGAATACCGGAATGGCAGTCTTGCCCTGGGCTTTCAGTGACTCGACTGCACCCATTGCCATGCCGTCGTTGTTGGCAATGACTACTTCGATCTTGTTGGCGTTGGGGCCGGAGATCCAAGCATCCATCTTGTCTTTCGCCATGGCGGTATCCCACATACCGGTATCCATGTGCAGTTGTTCAGTCTTGACGCCGCCATCGTTCAGGGTCTTGACCACGTAGGAGGTGCGCGCTTCGGCATCCGGGTGGCCCGGTTCCCCTTTCAGCAGCACGAACTGGATCACGCCATCCTTGTTCAGATCCCACTCCGGATGGGCTTTCCAGTGTTTGGCAATCAGCTGACCCTGGATGATCCCTGACTCCTTGGAGTCGGTGCCCACGTAGTAGGCCTTGTCGTAGCTGGCCAGATCGGTAGCGCTCGGCTCCTTGTTGTAGAAGACCACCGGGATATCTTCGCCACGGGCTTTCTCAATCACTACCGGCGCCGCAGCGGGGTCAACCAGGTTGATGGCCAGCGCCTTCACCCCTTTGGCCAGCAGCACGTCGATCTGGTCGTTCTGCTTGGACTGGTCGTTCTGGGAGTCGTTCATCAGCAGCTCCACCCCCGGAGTGGCTGCCGCCTCCTTCTCGATGGCCTTGCGCACGACCGCCATGAAGTTGTCGTCGTACTTGTAGACGGTTACCCCGATACGGGTGTCAGCCTGGGCATTGGCTCCAGCCATCATGCCCATCAGCAGGGCGGCAACTGTGGTCAGTTTTTTCATTATGTGTGCTCCGATGTGTCTATCTGTGTTGTAGGGTGGCGAGCAATTGAGCAAGCGCCAATCAATGTAATCAGTTTGTTGTCATTTCTTCTGTGATCATGACGACAAAATGAAAACGTTTACACTCTGTTACATTGAAACTTTATATTTATTTTTCAAATACATATAAATAAAAATCAGATTTGAGACTCAATCTTTCCCACAGCATTGAGGCTAGTCGTTACTGGTCTGTTGTCAAAATGGCGCACTGGCTCGACAGTCGCCTCAATATCTGGCTTAACGGAGAGTGCAGCCCCAACGGTAACGACGCTCGAGCAGTTGATACTCGGGACGCACGCTCTGGCTCCAGGAGTCATCCCCGCCCACCCCCATGTGGGCGCCATCGAGACAGACCCACAGCCCCTCTTCGGCCACCAGATCGCTCTGGTGACGGGCGGCGGCCAGCTGTTGCTGACTGAAGCGGCTGGCACTGAAATGGAAGCTGCCGCTCACCGTCGTGCTGCCCAGCTGCAGCTGGCGGGTATCGCAGCGCAAGCCGTTGTCACTCGGGAAAACATAAGGGGTGTGCATGGCCTCCAGCGGCAAACTCCAGCGCCCCAGATCGGCGCCCAGCAGGCGATCCGGATAGTTTTCGTGCGGGCCACGCCCCAGCCATTCGGCTCGCGCCGGTACCTCGGCCAGATGAAGCAACAGGCCAATCCGCGGCAGTGAAGGCAGCGCCTGCGCCAGCTCGGTCTCTATCTCCAGGCTCATGGCGCCATCGTCGGTAAAGCGGTGATGCCAGTAACTCACCAGCAGCAGCTCATCGTGATGGAAGTAGCCATGGCTGACCCGGATATCCCCTCCGGCGACCGCGATCCCCAGACAGCGGTGCTGCCACTGACCGAGACCACACGCCTGCCAGCGAGCAATCCAGGAGTTGGGGTCGGCGTGATCCGCTTCGCTGGTGCCGATGTCGTTGTCGAGCGGCGCGCGGTAGAAGTGATCCATGATCGGCGCCAGCAGCTGCTCCTGCCCCGATTTTTGCCAACTGGTGATGCGGCCGCTCTGCTTGTCGAGCCACCACTGGCTGTTGGCGGCAGTGATCCGCCAGCCATCCGGCTGTTCGGTCAGGGTGGCGGCAGCGGCAGGAGCAGGCAGGGCAAGGGGGGGCGGCAGGGTGAACTGCTGACGGGCGACCTTGTGATCCGCCTGCGACCAGAGGGTGGCCTGTGGCTGAACGATCGCCAGATCGAGCCAGGCCAGTGAGCCTGCCGCAAAGGTGGGCAACGCCTCGCTCAGGGTCAACTCGACCACCCCTTGCGGCACCAGCTCAAGGGAGAACTCCCCCTGCTGCTGCACATGGCCGTTCTCGCACAGCTGCCAGCAAAGCCGCTCGTTATCGGTGGAGCGGAACAGGTATTCGCTCTCGATCCGCACCCGCAACGGGGTGTGCTCAAGCAGAGTGAAGCGGAACGGCTGCTGGGCACGCTTTGCCTCGCACAGGGCTGGATGGGGGGTGCGATCCGGGAACAGCAGGCCGTTGCAGCAGAACTGGCGATCGTTTTGCACATCACCGAAGTCGCCGCCGTAGCCCCAGTAGTGGCGACCATCGGCGGTGTATTTGTCGAGCCCCTGATCGACCCAATCCCAGACAAACCCGCCTTGCAGACGTGGATGATCGCGAAACGCCTGCCAATAGTGGGCGTAGCCCCCCAGACTGTTGCCCATGGCGTGGGCATATTCGCAGAGGATCAGCGGCCGGTGCTCGCCAGGCAGGCCGATCCACTTGGCCAGCGCCCATTTGGGCACCGCCGGGAAGGGTTGATCCTGATGGGTTCTGGCATACATGGGGCAGATGATGTCGGTGGCCGGGGTATCGGCCCCGCCCCCCTCGTACTGCACCGGACGGCTCGGGTCGCTGCGCTTGATCCAGCCATACATGGCATCGTGGGCCGGGCCGTAACCCGACTCGTTGCCGAGCGACCAGATGATGATGGAGGGGTGGTTGAAATCCCGTGCCACCATGCGGGTCGCCCGCTCCAGAAAGGCGTTGCTCCAGGCGGGATCCCGCGCCAGCCGCCCCATGGGGGTCATGCCGTGGGTCTCCAGATTCGCCTCGTCCACCACATAGAGGCCAAGCCGATCGCAGAGGCGATAGAAATCGGGGTGGTTGGGATAGTGGGAACAGCGCACCGCATTGAAGTTGTGCCGCTTCATCAGCAGTAGATCCCGCTCCATGGTGGCGCGATCAATGGCATAACCCTTGGCGGGATGGTGTTCATGACGGTTGGCACCACGAATAAGCAGCGGCTGACCGTTGACCCGCAGCAGGCCACCACGGATCTCCACCACCCGAAAGCCCACATCGCACGCCTCGCTCTCGATGGCGCGGCCCTGCTCGTCGAGCAGGGTCAGGGTCAGGCGATAGAGATGGGGCGTCTCGGCGCTCCACTTGCGCGGCGCAGCCACGTCGAGCCAGAACTCGGCACGATCGTCATACGCCCCTTTTTCATCAATGGCTTGGGTGCCGATCGGCTGGCACAGGGTCGCGACCCGCTCACCACCGTCATAGAGATTGGCCTCCACCGACAGCCCAACCCCATTGGCGAGCTGCAGGACAATCTTGAGACGGCCATCCCGATAGCAGGCATCCAGCTCGGGGGTCACCCGCATATCCATCAGATGACGAGCCGGTTTGTGCAGCAAAGTGACGGAGCGGAAGATCCCCGACAGCCACCACATATCCTGATCTTCCAGATAGGAGCCGTCAGACCAGCGCAGTACCAGCACCGCCAACCGGTTGCGACCGCTCTGCAGATAAGGAGTCAGATCGAATTCGGCGGGCAGCCGGCTGTCCTGGGAATAGCCGACCCAGCGGCCGTTGCAAAAAAGGTGGAAGGCACTACTCACCCCGTCAAAGATGATCCGGCTCTGGCCACTGGCCAACCAGTCGGCAGGAAGTTCGAACTCGCGGGAGTAGCAACCGGTGGGGTTCTCTGCTGGCACTCGCGGTGGATCGCAAGGAAAGGGGTACTTGATATTGGTGTAGATGGGGCCATCGGTAAGCGGCCGCGCAGCCGGATAGGCGGCATCCAGCTGCCAGTTGCCCGGCACTGTAATGGGGCAAGCATCCACCAGATCCTGCGCCAGCCAACTCTCGGGCACCCGCTCGGGAGCGGCAAAGAAGGAGAAGCGCCACTCGCCATCGAGCAAGAGACGGGAGGAAGAGGCCAGATCACCCCTGGCATCCGCTTCGCTGCGCCAGCTGAACATGGGGGTATGGGCAGCCAGACGGTTTACCGACGTAATGGCCTGAGTCTGCCAATCCTGACGCGCCACTATCTCCCTGAGCATTCACTCTCTCCCTGCTGATTGAAAAACGTATTCAGTCTAGAGAAGTATGACGCAGGGAACGGCGATCTCGCTCACACAGATGTAAACGATTACACTAATTTTGTTAAGTAAAGCGGAGTAAAAATGATTAAAAACAGGTAAAACAATAACAGTGCAAGAAACGGCCCCGAACAGGGCCTAAAAAGGGGGCTATCCGGCCCGAACCGGTGCCACCGAGTGGCGATTGATCAGGGTGGGGGTATAGATCCGGCTCTGGGTCGCGTCACTCTCCCCCGCCGCCAGCTGAATGGCCAGCTTGGCCGCCTGGGCCGCCATCAACTCGATGGGATAGCGCATGGTGGAGAGCTTGGGGCGCAAATATCTGGCATAGATGATGTCATCGAAGCCCACCACCGAAACCTCCTCCGGCACTCGCAGGCCGTTGTCCGCCAGCACCGAGATGGCACCAGCCGCCATGGCATCGTTATAGGCCACCACGGCGGTCACCTTGAGCCCCTTGGCCAGCAGGTTGAGCATGGCACGCTCCCCCCCCTCCTCGTTCGGGGTGCCACTCTCGATAAGCTCGGGATCGGCTGCCAGACCGGCTTCCATCAATCCATCCTGATAGCCCTGCAGACGCAAGGTGGCATCCTCGATGGCGTGATCCGAGCTGATAAAGGCGATATGGCGGTGACCCAGTTCGATCAGGTGGCGAGTCGCCGTAGCCGCACCCAGCCGATTGTTGAGGGCGATGCAGCGTCCCTTGAGGGCCGGAATATCGCGGTTGATCAGCACCATGCCGGGCACTCGCATGGCGTAATCGTACAGTTCCTCGTCGCTCAGCGCCTTGCTGTGCACCACCAGCGCCTCGCAACGCTTGCCGATCAGCAGCTCGATAGCCTCACGCTCCTGACGCGCCTTGTGAAAACCGTTACCCATCAGCAGGTGAAGGTTCTGCTCGACGGCGATGCCGGAGACCCCCTTCACCAGTGCACCGAAGAAGGGATCGGCCACGTCACCGACCACCACCCCCATGGTATCGCAAGTCTGGCTGACCAGTGCCCGCGCGTTGGCGTTGGGGGTGTAGCCCAGTTCAGCCATGGCCTTCTGCACCACTTCGCGAGACGCGGCGCTGGCCTTGGGAGAGTTGTTCATCACCCGTGAAACCGTTGCCACCGACACATTGGCCAAACGGGCGACATCCTTGATGGTGCTCATGCTGTTTTCACTTCTTTCACTGTGCAATAGAGCGCCATTATACCCAGCAAACCCATTGAAAACAGGGGTGAAACGTATATCTGCCGTCAGGATGACCATAAAAACGGTGTAATCGTTTACACTGTTTTGCAAGCAAGCTCACAGTTTGGTCGCCACACCCTCGGCTAGACTGCTTCCAGACACTTTTCAGTGGAGAGCAAGATGAACGTTCTGGTCACCGGCGGTTGCGGATATATCGGCAGCCACACCTGTCTGGCCCTGCAAGCGGCAGGCATGAATCCCGTGGTGGTCGACAACCTCTGCAACAGCAAGCGCAGCGTATTGACTCGAGTCGCGGCTATCAGCGGCCAGCAACCCGTGTTCTATCAAGGAGATACTCGCGATGCCGCCCTGCTGGACCGGATCTTCGCCGAACAGCAGATCGACGCAGTGATCCACTTTGCCGCCCTCAAGGCGGTCGGTGAGTCGACTCGCATTCCACTGGATTACTACGAGAACAACCTCGGCGGCACCCTCACCCTGCTGCAGGCGATGAAGCGGGCCAATGTGCACAATCTGGTGTTCAGCTCCTCTGCCACCGTCTATGGCGATCCCACCAGCCTGCCGATCCGCGAGGATTTCTCTCGCAGCGCCACCAACCCTTACGGGCGATCCAAGCTGATCATCGAGGAGATCCTCGAAGATCTGCAGCTGGCCGAGCCCCACTGGAGCATGACCCTGCTGCGCTACTTCAATCCGGTCGGCGCCCACGAATCGGGCACCATGGGTGAAGACCCGCAAGGTATCCCCAACAACCTGATGCCCTATATCACCCAGGTGGCCATTGGCCGTCGCGACTGCTTGTCTGTCTTTGGAAACGATTACCCAACCCCGGACGGCACTGGCGTGCGCGACTACATCCACGTGATGGATCTCGCCGAGGGGCATGTCAAGGCACTGCAACACTGCGCCGGCAAGGGTGGCGTGCACACCTACAACCTGGGCACAGGTCAGGGCCAGAGCGTGTTGCAGCTGGTCGCCGCCTTCTCTGCCGCCTGTGGCAAGCCGCTGCCGTTTCGCATCGAGCCGCGTCGTCCGGGCGACATCGCCGCCTGCTGGGCCGATCCGGCCAAGGCCGAGCGCGAGCTGGGCTGGCAGGCAACCCGGGACATAGACGCAATGTGCGCCGACAGCTGGCGCTGGCAATCCGCCAATCCGAACGGTTACGAGGAGTAGGCCAGCCTGCTCCCCGGTAATATACGACTTTATTTTTCAATACATTATTCAGGAGAGATGATGTTCAACCCCGCCGATCATCCCCATCGCCGCTTCAATCCGCTGACCGGCCAGTATGTGCTGGTCTCCCCCCATCGGGCCAAACGCCCTTGGCAGGGACAGGTGGAGAAGGTGAGTCAGGCCCCCAAACAGGCCCACGATCCCGACTGCTTCCTCTGCGCGGGCAACACCCGGGTCACTGGCGACATCAACCCCGACTACAAGGGTACCTTCGTCTTTACCAACGACTTCGCCGCCCTGATGCAGGATACCCCGGCCGCCGATAGCGCCAGCGATCCCCTGCTGAAACTGGAAGCCGCCCGCGGCACCAGCCGGGTCATCTGCTTCTCGCCGGATCACGGCAAGACCCTGCCCGAGCTGCCGCTGCCCGCCATCGAGGGGGTGATCACCACCTGGATGGATCAGGTCGCCGAGCTGTCAGCCCAGTGGGAATGGGTGCAGGTATTTGAAAACAAAGGCGCCGTTATGGGCTGCTCCAACCCGCACCCCCACGGCCAGATCTGGGGCAGCGACTTCCTGCCCAACGAGATCGCCCGTGAAGAGCAGCACCAGCGCGACTGGCTGGCCGAGCATGGCCGCCCCATGCTGCTGGAGTATGTGGAGCGGGAGCTGGCGGATCGCTCGCGCATCGTGGTGGAGACCGAGCACTGGCTTGCCGTGGTCCCCTTCTGGGCCGCCTGGCCGTTCGAAACCCTGCTGCTGCCCAAGGCGCACGTCCCCTCCATGCTCAATCTGACCAAGGCCCAGCAACAGGATCTGGCGGTAGCGCTCAAGGAGCTCACCAGCCGCTACGACAACCTGTTCGAGTGCAGCTTCCCCTACTCCATGGGCTGGCACTTTGCACCGCCCAAATCGGATTGCCCCGAGGCGTGGCAACTGCACGCCCACTTCTATCCGCCGCTGCTGCGCTCCGCCACCGTGCGCAAATTCATGGTCGGCTTCGAGATGCTGGCCGAAACCCAGCGCGACCTTACCCCCGAGCAGGCTGCCGAGCGGCTGCGTGCCCTGAGCCCCGTTCACTACACCCAGACCAGCCACACCAATGAGGAGGCCCTATGACCCCCAGCCAACGCGTCAGCACCGTTTTTGCCGAGCAATTTGCCAAAGCGCCCGATCTGCTGGTGCGCGCCCCCGGCCGCGTCAACCTCATCGGTGAACATACCGACTACAACGACGGCTTCGTGCTGCCCTGCGCCATCGACTACGAGACCTGCGTCGCCATCGGCCTGCGCGATGACCGGCAAGTGCAGGTGATCGCCGCCGACTACGACAACCAGCGCGACCTGTTCGACCTCGACCAGCCCATCGAGCACCACCCCTGCCAACGCTGGAGCGACTACATCCGCGGCGTGGTGAAGTATCTGCAGGAGCGCGGTTATGCCCTGCGCGGCCTCGATCTTGTGGTCTCCGGCAATGTGCCGCAGGGGGCGGGGCTCTCCTCCTCCGCCTCGCTGGAAGTGGCCATTGGTCAGGCCTTCAAAGAGGCGCTGGGGCTCGACATCACTCAGGCCGAGATCGCCCTCAACGGCCAGCAGGCGGAGAACAAGTTCGTCGGCTGCAACTGCGGCATCATGGATCAGATGATCTCCGCCAGCGGCAAAACCGACCACGCCCTGCTGCTCGACTGCCGCTCGCTGGAGACTCGCCTCATCCCCATGCCCACCGATCTGGCGGTGCTGATCGTCAACTCCAATGTGCGCCGCGGTCTGGTGGATAGCGAATACAACACCCGCCGCCAGCAGTGCGAAGCGGCCGCCCGCCACTACGGGGTCAAGGCGCTGCGCGACCTCGATCTGGCCGGACTGGAAGCGGGCAAAGCCGGGCTGGATGAGGCCTGCTATCGCCGTGCCCGCCACATCGTCGGTGAAAACGCCCGCACCCTGGCGGCCGCCGATGCGCTGGCGAGCCACGACCTGACCCGCCTCGGCGAGCTGATGGCCGAGTCGCACGCCGCCATGCGCGATGACTTCGAGATCACAGTGCCCGCCATCGATGGTCTGGTGGAGATCATCAAGGCCAAGATCGGCACCGATGGCGGCGTGCGGATGACCGGCGGCGGCTTCGGCGGCTGCGTGGTCGCCCTGCTGCGCCCGGAGAAAGTGGCCGAGGTGATTGCCGCCGTCGAGGCAGAGTATCCGGCCATCTCGGGCCTCAAGGCCGACTGCTACGTCTGCCGCGCCAGCGCCGGTGCAGGGGGCATCGCATGAAAGAGTTCCATCTGCAGAATGCAGCCGGCCTGCGGTTGAGCGTACTCGATTTCGGGGCAACGCTCACCGCCCTCGAGATCCCGGTCAATGGCATCTATCGCAATGTGCTGCTGGCTTGTGATCCGCTGGATTACCCCAATCAACGCTCTTATTTGGGGGCGATAGTAGGACGTTTTGCCAATCGTATCGGCAACGCCCGCCTAGAGCGAGCAGGGCAAGAGTGGCAACTAGACGCCAACGAGGGCACCACCTGCCTGCACGGGGGCAGTGACTCTCTGCACAACCGGGAGTGGCAACTGGACGGGCTGGCGGAAGATCGCATCCGTCTGCAAACTCGGCTGGCCGATGGCGAACAGGGTTTCCCTGGTAATCTGGACGTCACCGTAGAATACCGGCTGGAGCAGACCGATCTGGTGATCGAGCTGAGCGCCACCACAGATGCTCCGACCCCGGTCAATCTCACCAGCCATGCCTATTTCAACCTGGATGGTGGTGATGTGCGTGATCACCACATCATCATTAATGCAGACCGCTATCTGCCAACCGATGAACACTCGCTGCCGCTTGGTATTGCGCCGGTCGAAGGAGTATTCGATCTACGCCATGGCAAGCGGGTCGGAGAACAGTGGATGGCCCATGCGCAGCAAAAAAAATGTCTGGGATTCGACCACTGTTTCTTGTTTGTTGATGCCTCGCCCTCACCACAAGCCACCCTGATGGCAGGGGATGGCAGCCTGTGTATGGAGATGTACACCAATCAGCCAGGCGTCCAGCTCTACACCGGCAACTGGTTGGCTGGCACCCCAAAACGCGGGGGGGGACATTGGGGCAACTATCAGGGGCTCTGCCTGGAAGCACAGCAAGTGCCAGATAGTCCGAACCGTCCAGAATTAGGTAACCCATGGTTGGAGCCAGGAGAACGCTATCAGCACATAACCCGTTATCGGCTCATTCCGGTTATGGCTTGACCCACTGAAGGGGCGCGTCAAGGCGCCCCTTTGTCGCATCTCTCCCGCCCGGCTTATTCATCACAACCAAGAAAGAAGCATGCTACGGCTTGGCATCATTACGATATCAGCCACCGCGTGCAGTGCTGATGGGTGTATGGCTTTCAGAGTGACGTTGACCTGCTCGTGTCGGGTAAAGTCATTGAGTACCCATTATGTGCTTTACATTCTTACCGCCAACCACACAACTTGGCAGGCATGACGGGAACATATGGGCACGCCCTGTGGCATAAGGAACCACTACGCAACAGGTCATCGAGAGAGGATCAAATTTTGTTAACTGGCTGACCCTTGGTCGAGGCACGGATCAGCAACTCCCCTTCCAGCTTCATCAGTAAAGCGATGGGCTTCTCTCCTTGGGCCAGTTGCAACAAGGTGTCCACCGCCAGTTTACCCATCTCGTCGTAAGGTAGTTCGATAGAACTCAAAGGGGGCTCCATTTCGCAGGCCAGCATCTGGTTATCATGGCCCGCCACCAGAATGTCTTCCGGGATGCGCAATCCCGCCTCGGCTATCGCCTGGTAACAACCCTGAGCCATGTAATCACTGCAACAGAAGATACCATCAGGCGGCTGAGGCAGCGCCAGCAGTTGCCGAGTCTGTTCATAAGCCTCATGTAGCGACCAGTTGCCCACGCGCACCCATTGTGGATCCGGTATCAAATCGTGGTTGATCAACGCCTGACGATACCCCTCCAGCCGCAGACTATTTGCCTCCATCCATGGCTCCCCCTGAATAAGAGCCACTCGTTTGCAGCCTTGCTCCAACAGGTGCGCCGTCACCTTGTAACCCGCCAGCTTATCGGCAGGCAGGATGGAATAACTCTCGGACGAGCCACTGCCCTCCAGGTAGCAGTTGAGCAAAACGGTAGGCACCTGTGGGGAGAGCTCCATCTCGGCAAGTTGTCGTGTCATGGAAGAGGCAAAAATCATCCCCAGATAATCCCCCTGATTGATCTCCTGCTCGATCAACTTGGTGAGCTCCGCGCTGTTGCGATAATCGAATGTAACCAGCATGCGATCTGCCTCCCAAGCGCGTTCATTGCAGGCATTGATCGCATCCAGAAAAGGGTCATATGGAGTCAGGCCATTGAAAACAAAAGCTATTTTTCTAGCAGATGGTCCCTTGGGTAGATGTTCAGCTCGCTTATGCTGGTAACCCAGTTCGGCCGCTTTTTCAAGCACTCTACGCCGCGTTTCCTCCGCCAGTTTGATGGTGGTTGAACCATTGAGCACCAGTGAAACCGTTGATTGGGAAACACCTGCAGCTGCAGCGATGGCGCTCATGGTGATGCGTTTACTATTCATTGATATGGCCATAGTTTGAGCAGTACCGCCCAGATAATAATATTAATTATTTATCTTTTATCATGACTCATGATTACGGACATGAGCAAGCAGCACAACAGCCCGCAAGGACGATAGAGGGGTTTCGGTTATCGTCCCGAGTACAGATGGCTCGCCAGTCATGCCTGTTAACCCCCTAAATTTGTTCATTTTGTGACTAATCCCTGAATTCTATCCTTCATGATTTGCAACTAAAGATATTAGCTAATATTAATTGCTGTGAGTTTAAATAATTAGTTGCAAGGATATCCGATGGCGATACAACAGTGGTCAACAGAACGAGCTTGGCAATGGTGGAACAAACAACCTTGGCTATTGGGCTTCAACTATCTCCCCCGCACAGCGGTCAACTGGACCGAAATGTGGCAGGGAGAAACCTTCGACCCAGTCACCATTGACCAGGAACTGGGTTGGGCCAACAAACTGGGCTACAACACCCTGCGAACCAATCTGCCCTTTATCGTCTGGCAGCATGATCGGGATGGCCTGCTCGCGCGCATTGAGCAGTTCCTTGGCCTGTGTAGCAAGCACAATATCCGCGTGATGATGACCTTGATGGATGACTGTGGCTTCTCAGGCGATCACCCCTATCTGGGCCGCCAGCAACCACCTCGGGAAGATGTACACAATAGCCAGGCGGCGGCCAGTCCCGGTCGGAATGTCGTCATTGACCCGACCCAATGGCGCGAAGTGGAACACTATATTCGCGACCTGATACGTACATTTGCACAGGATGAGCGGATCTTTATCTGGGATCTGTACAATGAGCCGACCAACCGGGGCATCTTTTCGGAAGGCGATGTCGAGGTGCGTTTCGATGAGTCGCTGGAGACATATGCCCACTATCTGATGGAGTTGGCTTTTGTCTGGGCCCGAGAAGAGAACCCCTCCCAGCCACTCACCGTCGGCGCGTGGCATGCACCCTACAGCATCGGTCAGGGGGATTCGGAATTTACTCCGGAAAACACCTTTACTCATCCGACCGACCTGCGCGCTATGGAGCTATCGGATGTCATCACTTTCCACTCCTATCAGCGTATGGAGGGGCTGAAAATCTCTCTGGATGTGGTCAGCAAATATCGCCGCCCGCTCCTCTGCACAGAGTGGCTGGCCAGGCATGTCGGCAGCGTGATGGAACAACAACTGCCACTCTTCAAAGAGTTAAAAATAGGTGCCTATCAATGGGGTCTGGTGAAAGGGAAGACGCAAACTCACCTGCCATGGCCTTTCGTTCGCAATATCGACCCCGATTTCCGCAGGGTCTGGTTTCACGACCTGCTGGAGGAGGATGGTACCCCCTACTCTGCCAGTGAAATAGAACTGCTCCGCACATTGACCCGTTCATAACGCAAAAGAGGACGCCACCCTAGTGGCGCCCCTCACAACACATTCATGTTGGGAAAGGTTGGCAGATGACAGATCAAAAGATACACAATAGAGAGCTGGTGGGATATTTCAGCTATGCCGTCGGGCAATGCCTCAGTTTCGGCCTGGTGGGATCATTTATCCTCTATTTTTACACCGATATCCTTGGAATATCGCCCGCTGCAGCTGGGGCTATTTTCCTCATTGCCAGAGTATGGGATGCCATCAACGATCCTATTATCGCTGGTTATATGGACACTCTTAATTTCAAACGTGGCAAATTCACGCCATATATGCTTTTCGTTCCCTTCTTGATTGCCGGGATCACCTCTCTCAGCTTCATTGGCATGGATTTACCCATGACCACCAAGGTAGCTTATGCAGCAGTCACCTATATCGCGTGGGGGATGATATACACCTTGTCTGATGTACCTTTCTGGACCATGTCATCGGTCATGAGCCAAGAGCCACAGGAGCGAGCCAAGGCCGTAACCGTCGCCATGTTGGGCGTCAATATCGGCATTGGCAGTGCTTCCATCATATTCCCGAAGCTCACTGAACTGTTTGCTGCAACCAGCAGCACCAAGGGCTACATGGAAGGCGCCATCTGCCTGATGCTGATCGCCCTGCCGCTGATGGTGCTCGGAGCAAGCCAGATGAAAGAGCGCATCAAGCCCAATCCGAATGACAAGATCACCATTAGGGACTCTTTCCGCGTCCTGCGTTCCAACAAACCGTTGGCGTATGTACTTGGCGCCTTCTTCTGTAACGTGTTCTTTAATCTGGCCACCGGGCTCTACATTTTCTTCTTCACCTACAACATGGGTGATGCCGGGCTGCTCTCGGTGATGGGCTCTATCGGTGTAGCAACCTCTATGGCCTGTATGCTGATGCCGATATTGACCAGCAAGCTCAGGAAACGTGATCTATTCCTGCTACTCACTCTGCTGGAGATTGCATTACGCATCGGTTTCTATACGACAGGCTACGATAATCTGATAATGGTGTTCAGCTTCCTCGCCTTGATCCATGCGGCCAACGTCATCACCAATCCGCTTATCTCCGCCATGTTGAGTGAGACCATCGAATATGCAGAACTAAAGTCTGGCCGCCGTTGCGCTGCCATCGCTTTCTCGGGGCAGACCTTTACCGGCAAACTGGCTTGGGCCATCGCAGGTGGTATTTCCGGTACCCTGCTGATCTGGCTTGGCTATCAACCGAATGCGGCACAGGCTCAGGCTACGATGGACGGACTATTTATCTGTATATCACTTGTGCCGATATTGGGTAGCATATTACGGGTGATTATCATGACCCGCTACAATTTCACCGAAGATAAGCACGCCAAAGTACGTCATGCTCTAAATAAATGGCGATCCATTTCGTCTCTTTAACATAAAAACAAGGAATGCTTTACCATAAAATATACTGCCAGTCGAATTGAGCGCCTCTATCCATTCAACTAGACTGGCAAATCCCATTCAAGAAAATGACAACTATAATGATTGATAAATTATTTTTCGTTGCGTTGCGCACAGGAAAAGCAACCAACATAAGATACATGAATCATCGAAAGCCACTGGGTAAACTTTGGCTAAAATATATTACACGATAATAAATATCCATTGCCTCCATTGATCTTTGAGGAGTTCAAATTTGTCGGTTTATTTCTGGCACAATATCGTTATTGTGCCAATCGCTCTCTGCATTCTGGTTTTCTGGCTCGACACCGCCAACCTCGGTCTCTGCGCAGCCTTTCTGACCACAGGATCTTTTGCCTTGCAAGTTATACAAATCATAAAGACCCAAGAAACCAAGGCCATCTCAACCAATATGTATCTGGCCTTCAGCTGTGGCGTACTTCTATGGTTGATCTACGGCCTGCGCACTAACGACATGCCCATCACCATAGCAAACAGCATTACTCTCGCTCTGGCCTGCGCCGTCCTGATGCTCAAGCTGCGTAACGAAAGGAACTGATGAGCATTCATACAACCTGGGGCTGGCACTCGGGGATCACGACGGCTTCTGTCTTGAGGCGCAACAACTGCCGGACAGCCCCAATCGGCCCGAGCTGGGCAACCCCTGGCTGCTACCGGGCGGGCGTTATCACCACCAGACCCGCTACCGTTTTATCCGCGACTGACTTAAAGGTTTCATGATTTTTACATAGCCTCAGCAGTCACTATCGAGCAAGATAAGCCGCCCCGAGACCCTCCCGGGGCGTTTTACATCAACGAAGTTAAGGATTGTTTGTTCGATGACTGACACTTATAGCCTGCTGGTCGCCTTTATTCTGGGCGTCGTCGAGGGGCTGACCGAGTTCCTCCCCGTCTCCTCCACCGGCCACATGATTATCGTCGGCCATCTGCTGGGCTTTGAAGGGCCCAAGGCTGCCACTTTCGAAGTGGTGATCCAGCTTGGCTCCATCCTCGCCGTGGTCGCCGTCTTCTGGCGTCGCCTGTTTGGCCTGATTGGCATCCACTTTGGCCAGAAGCCGTCCCGGGATCACGCCACCCTGTCGCTGATCCACGTCATCCTCGGCATGATGCCCGCCATCGTGGTCGGTCTGGCCATCCACAGCTGGATCAAGGCCAACCTGTTTGGTCCGCAAACCGTCATGTACGCGCTGGTCGCGGGGGGCATCCTGCTGATCATCGCCGAGAAGTTCCGCCCTGCAGTCACAGCCGAAACCCTGGATGACATCAGCTACAAGCAGGCGTTCGGCATCGGCCTGTTCCAGTGTCTGGCCCTGTGGCCCGGCTTCTCCCGCTCCGGTGCCACCATCAGTGGTGGCATGCTGATGGGGATCAGCCGTCACGCCGCCGCCGAGTTCTCTTTCATCATGGCAGTGCCCATGATGGTGGCGGCCAGCGGGCTGGATCTCTACAAGAGCCGCGATTTCCTCTCGATGGCCGACTTCCCGATGTTTGCTGTGGGCTTTATCACCGCCTTCGTGGTGGCGATGTTTGCGATCAAGACCTTCCTGACATTGATCCGCCGCATCGACTTTATCCCGTTCGCCATCTACCGCTTTATCGTGGCATTCGCCGTCTATCTGGTGTTTGTCGCCTGACCGGCAGCCTGCAATGAAATGACAAAGGGACCAACTTGGTCCCTTTTTCTATGGCGTCATAATGCTTAGTAGAGGTGCTGGCTGATGCCGTTCAGCAGCCGCGACAGCCCCTTGGTGAACTGCACCGGCGCATCCTGCACCGTGTAGCAGAGGCAACCGTCCGGCGTATGCGGGCTGTGGGAGTGGCTGGCATCGCGCCAGATGAAATCTCCCGCCTTGTAAAGGGTATCGCCATCCTGAATATTGCCAGCCAGCAGCAGGGTCAGCTCATAGCCCTGATGGGTGTGCTCGGGGATGCGACCGCCCGCTTCGATATGGAGCAGGCTGGCGCGAGCCCCCATCTCGTCCAGCGGCAGACTCTGCTGACGAATGGCCCCGATATGGCGCCACTTGGGCGAACGGTAGCGGGCCAACACCCGCGGCAAACGGTAGGCGTGACCGGCCACCTCCAGCTCGCCGGGCTGGGCTCGGGGCTGGTCATGTGTTGGCTCGGAGAGGGGCTCTGCCAGCGGCTGCGCCAGAATATCCGCCAGCATGGCGTCGAATCCGGCGTCCAGTCCCACGTCATCGCGGGAGTCCACCTCGGGCTCTGTTGGCGAGGCAAGATATTGCTGCGCCAGCTCCTCTTCGAATGTCTTCAGTCGGGCAGCACAATCGGGGCAGAGTTCACAGTGAGCGGAGAGCCCCACCGCCAGCGGCAGAGGGAGCTCGTCGGCGGCGAAGGCGCGCAGCATAGGGTCGGTCGGATGGGCTTTAATCATGGCCTTGCTCCACTTGCTCTTTCAATTTCTGTAACGCCAGTCTGAGGCGGGACTTGATGGTGCCGAGCGGCACGCCGAGTCGCTCCGCCAGCTCCTGCTGGGAGAACTCCTGCAGATAGATGCCACGCACCACCTGCTGTTGCGGCTCCGGCAGGGTGCCCAGATAGTGGGCCATCTGACGGGTCAGCACCGCATCCTCACCCCCGCTCAGATGCTCCTCTTCGGCCTGAAACTCCAGCACGGGCCACAGCTCCTCGGCGCAGAGATCCTCCTTGCTGGCGCGACGACGGCGCAGCATGTCGAAGCACTGGTTGCGCATCACGGTGTAAATCCAGGTGGTCGGCGCTCCCTTGTCAGGGTGGTAGAGGCGCGCCTTTTGCCACACCAGCAGCATGGTCTCCTGCACCAGCTCCATGGCGTTGGCTTCGCTGCCGAGGTGGCGCAGGCCATAGCTGCGAATGCGCGGCGCAAAGTGTTGGAACAGGCGGGCAAAAGCAGCCTTGTCGGCCTGCTCAGCCACCCTGATCAGCAGAGATTTGAGGTCGCCATCCGGGTTATCCATCACGGGCGAGGTCCTGCGTATGGTCGAGTGTGGTTGGCCAGTATATGCCATTGCGCCATCCCTTTGGTGTGCTGTCGAACATGCTGTGGTGATGACTGGTACGGCGCTGCGGCGCTGGCGGATCAGCGGGTCAGAAAAAATCAGTGGCTGGCCACCAGCACCCCCTTGAGCAGGGCGATGGCGGGCTGATTGTCGGCGGCAGCCAGCAGCAGTTGCTTCTGCTCGGGGGGGATCGGCAACACCTCCAGCCAGCGCTGGGCCACCCAGTTGCCATCGTCCCAGCAGGGGGCAGGATAGAGGGCGGCATAGTCGGGATAATCGGCAAACACCTCCCGCAGCGCATCAACCAGTGGCAGTTGATCGGGATGGAGCCGGCGGGGCGGCCAGGCCGTCAGCGGCGTCACCTCGCCGATACGCAGGCCATCCTGCTCCTGCCACAGATCCTCTATCTGCACCCGCTCCACCCCCTGCACCGTGATCCCCAGCATGCCGTCCGGCAGCCGGTCGAAATCGATGATGGTGACCCGGGTGGCGATGGGCAGCATGTTGCGCAGGGCGTCGGGCTGGCGAGGGTCCACCATGCAGAGGGCAAAGCCGGACTCCCCCGCCTCGGCGATCATCCGCTGGTATCTCGGTTCGAAGATCCGCAGCGGCATGACACCGCCTGGCAGCAGGTGGGCAGATAGGGGAAACAGCGCCAGTCGCATCGCAAACTCCTCGGTTGGGAACCTCTGTTGATACGCCGGGCCAGAGGGAGGAGATCATTCCCGTCAGCGGAAAGGAAAAACCCTTAACAATCAGGGGAAAATAGCCTGGACAAGCCGCTTCGATATGCAGTAGAAATGGATAAGCACCGTAATTTCCGCCCAATATTCTGGAATATGGCGCCAAACGCAGTGAAATATCCGCCCGACAGCGAGCGGCGGGTCATCCCTATAGTTTTCTCGAGCCGATGCGGGTAAAATTCACGCCCTTATATATCAGTCATTTTTCGACGCGCAACCTTGGTGGTCAGTTATGAAAGAGCATATTCATCATCTACTTGAACAAACGGTAGCCAATCTCAAGTCAGCAGGCGTCCTGCCGGCGGACCTGGAAGCCCGCGTGCAAGTAGACCGATGCAAGGAAAAAGCTCACGGCGACCTGGCTACCAACCTGGCCATGCTGCTGGCCAAGCCGGCCCGCAAGAATCCCCGTGAGCTGGCGTCTGCCATCATCGAGCACCTGCCTGCCTCCGACCTGATCGCCAAGGTCGAGATCGCCGGTCCCGGCTTCATCAACTTCTTCTTCGACCAGCGCTGGCTGGCCGGTCAGGTCGAGGCCATGGTGACCTCTGCCAACGCCAACGTACGGTTGCCCGCGCCACAAACCGTGGTGGTGGACTACTCCGCCCCCAACGTGGCCAAAGAGATGGCGGTGCACCACATCCGCTCCACCGTACTCGGTGACGTGGCTGCGCGCGCGCTGGAATTCCTCGGCCACAAAGTGATCCGTGCCAACCACATCGGCGACTGGGGCACCCAGTTCGGCATGCTGATCGCCTATCTGGAGAAAATGTCCAACGAGCACGCCAGCGACATGGCGCTCAAGGATCTGGAAGCCTTCTACACCCAGGCCAAGCGTTGCTACGACGAAGACGAAGCCTTCGCCGAGCGTGCCCGTAACTACGTGGTCAAGCTGCAGGGTGGCGATGAGTACTGCCGTACCATGTGGAAGAAGCTGGTCGACATGACCATGGAACAGAACCAGATCAACTACGACCGCCTGAATGTCTCCCTGACCAACAAGGACATCATGGGCGAGTCCATGTACAACGACATGCTGCCGGAGATCGTTGCCGACCTGAAAGCCAAGGGGCTGGCGGTCGAGAGCGAAGGCGCCACCGTTGTCTTCCTGGACGAGTTCAAGAACAAGGATGGCGAGGCCATGGGCGTCATCATCCAGAAGAGCGATGGCGGTTTCCTCTACACCACCACCGACATCGCCTGTGCCAAATACCGTTATGAAACCCTGGGCGCCGACCGTGTCATGTACTTCATCGACTCCCGTCAGCACCAGCACCTGATGCAGGCCTGGACCATCACCCGCAAGGCGGGTTATGTGCCGGAATCCGTGCCGCTCGAGCACCACGCCTTCGGCATGATGCTGGGCAAGGATGGTCGTCCCTACAAGACCCGCTCCGGTGGTACCGTCAAGCTGGTTGATCTGCTGAACGAAGCGGAAGAGCGCGCCGCTGCGCTGCTGGAGAGCCGCAACAGCGACCTCTCTGCCGAAGAGAAAGCCCAGGTGGTCAACGCCATCGCCATGGGCGCGGTCAAGTATGCGGATCTCTCCAAGAACCGCACTACCGACTACATCTTCGACTGGGATCTGATGCTGTCGTTTGAAGGCAACACCGCCCCTTACCTGCAGTATGCCTACACCCGTATCCAGTCCATCTTCCGCAAGGCTGGCGTCGATGCAGCTACCCTGACCGGCAATGTGACCCTGAACGAGGAAGCAGAAGAGGTGCTGGCCCAGAAGCTGATCCAGTTCTCCGACGCTGTCAACGGCGTGGCCGACAAAGGCATGCCGCACCTGCTCTGTACCTACCTGTACGAGTTGTCCGGCAACTTCATGACCTTCTATGAAGCCTGCCCGATCAACAAGGATGGCGTGGACGAAGCAACCCGTCAGAGCCGTCTGCTGCTGTGCGCCGCCACCGCAAAGGTGCTGAAACTGGGCCTCGGCGTACTGGGCATCCATACCCTGGAGCGCATGTAATAGATGGCAACCCGGGATTATGTCGGCAGCCGCCCGCGACGTCGGGCGGGTGGTCGAAACAGCAAGAAAGCGGCCCCTCGCCGCTTTCCTGTTATTCCAGTGCTGCTGGTCGTGGCACTGCTGGCAGGCTTTGGTGGCTTCCTTTACATGATCAATGGCAAGGGCAGCGACACCCCCACCATCGAAGAGCAGGTAAAGGCCAACAAGCCAAAACCACAGAACAACGGGTTGCCACAGGAGAAGTGGAGCTACATCGAACGGCTTGAGAACAAGCAGGTCGATGTTATCGAGCCACCGCCCCAGCCGGGTGTGCTGCCGCCACCACCGGCAGATACCATGACCCTGCAACCGGAAAAGCTGCCGCAACCGGTACCGACCGACATTCCCCAACCGGGGACGCCCATCGGCCAGTCCAAACCCTATCAGACCAATCCGGCGACAACGCCTGACAACGGTGCGCCCGTTGCCAGCGCTCGGGAACAGGTGATCGATCGCCAGGCCGAACGGGAACGGATGGAGCGGGAGATCCGTGCCGAGCTGGAGCGGGAGCGGGCCGAAGCAGCCAAGGCCAAAGCGGCTACCCCACCAGCCCAGACCGCAGCCGCCGACAGCAGTCGCTATATGATGCAGTGCGCGGCTCTGCGCTCGCAGGATTCCGCAGAGTCGCTCAAGGCACGTATCGCCTTCACCGCCGGTCTCTCTTCCAGCCTGCAGGTGGTCAACACGGCCAACGGCACCGTCTACAAGGTGATGGTGGGCCCCTTCAACGGCAAGGCGGCCGCCGACGCGGCCAACGGCAAGCTGCAGAGCTCCGGCATCAGCGGCTGCATTCCCAAGAAAGGGTAATCCGATTACCGATGACGCAGGGCCGGGTGGCAACACCCGGCCCTATTCTTTTGATGTCACTCGCACCCACCCTGATTGCTACCCCGTTTATCCCGACCAAAGGCAGGGTTGAAAAGCCCGTTTGCCATCCCCATCTTTCTTGCCATGCACAGTCAGGCCGTTATTCGGCTCAAGCGAGGTAAGTAAAGTGACTACCATAGTTTCAGTTCGCCGCAACGGTCAGGTCGTCATCGGTGGCGATGGCCAGGTCTCTCTTGGCAACACCGTCATGAAGGGCAACGCCCGCAAGGTTCATCGTCTCTATAACGGCAAGGTGCTGGCAGGTTTTGCTGGCGGTACTGCCGACGCCTTCACCCTGCTCGAGCGTTTCGAAGCAAAACTGCAGGCCCATCAGGGTAATCTGGAGCGCGCCGCCGTGGCGCTGGCCAAAGATTGGCGCACCGATCGCGCCCTGCGCCGCCTTGAAGCGCTGCTGGCCGTGGCCGACGAACACAAATCCTTCATCATCACCGGCAACGGTGACGTGGTCCAGCCGGAGCACGATCTCATCGCCATCGGCAGCGGCGGCAACTTCGCCCAGTCCGCCGCCATCGCCCTGCTGGAAAACACCGAGCTAGATGCCAGGACCATTGTCGAGAAGTCCCTCAAGATTGCGGGCGACATCTGCGTCTTCACCAACGGCAACCACACCATCGAAGTGCTGGACTACGCCGCCAAATAAGGCCACCAGCCAAACCCAAT
This sequence comes from Aeromonas sp. 602200, assembly GCF_049173895.1. Classification (NCBI taxonomy): domain Bacteria; kingdom Pseudomonadati; phylum Pseudomonadota; class Gammaproteobacteria; order Aeromonadales; family Aeromonadaceae; genus Aeromonas; species Aeromonas sp. 602200. Next base: position 53,300 of record NZ_JAAKSL010000009.1, on the reverse strand, counting down.
TTCCCAAGGGGTGGGCACTGCCCGCCCCGGATACAGGAACACCATCATGTCCGAGATGACCCCGAGAGAAATCGTCCACGAGCTGGATCGTCACATCATTGGTCAGGCCGATGCCAAGCGCGCCGTTGCCGTTGCCCTGCGCAACCGCTGGCGCCGGATGCAGCTCAACGAAGAGATGCGCCATGAAGTGACCCCGAAAAACATCCTGATGATCGGCCCGACCGGTGTCGGCAAGACCGAGATCGCCCGTCGTCTGGCCAAGCTGGCCAACGCCCCCTTCATCAAGGTGGAAGCGACCAAGTTCACCGAAGTGGGCTATGTCGGCAAGGAAGTGGACAGCATCATCCGCGATCTGACCGATGCCGCCATCAAGCTGGTGCGCGAAACCGAGATGGAGAAGATGAAATACCGCGCCGAGGAAGCCGCCGAAGAGCGCATTCTCGACGCCCTGCTGCCCAACCCGCGCAACACCTGGGGTGAGGAAGAGAAAGCCGACAACTCCAACACCCGCCAGATCTTCCGCAAGAAACTGCGGGAAGGTCAGCTGGATGACAAGGAGATCGAGCTGGAGCTCTCCGCCTCCCCGATGGGCGTCGAAATCATGACCCCGCCGGGCATGGAAGAGATGGCCAACCAGCTGCAGGGGCTGTTCCAGAATCTGGGCCAGAACCAGAAGAAGAAGCGCAAGATCAAGGTCAAAGAGGCGATGAAGGCGCTGATCGAAGAGGAAGCGGCCCGTCTGGTCAATCCGGAAGAGCTGAAGCAGAAAGCGATCGCCGCGGTCGAGAACAACGGCATCGTCTTCCTCGACGAGATCGACAAGATCTGCAAGCGCGGCGAGAGCTCGGGCCCCGATGTCTCCCGTGAAGGGGTACAGCGCGACCTGCTGCCGCTGGTTGAAGGTTGCACCGTCAACACCAAGCACGGCATGGTCAAGACCGACCACATCCTGTTTGTCGCCTCCGGCGCCTTCCAGATCGCCAAGCCGTCTGACCTCATCCCCGAGCTGCAGGGCCGTCTGCCGATCCGGGTCGAGCTGACCGCGCTGACCACAGATGACTTCGAGCGTATCCTGACCGAGCCGAACGCCTCCCTGACCGATCAGTACAAGGCGCTGATGGCCACCGAAGGGGTCAATATCGAGTTCACCAAGGATGGCATCCGCCGTCTGGCCGAAGCGGCCTGGCAGGTCAACGAGCGTACCGAGAACATAGGTGCCCGTCGCCTGCACACCGTGATGGAGCGCCTGATGGAAGATATCTCCTACGACGCCTCCGAGAAGTCCGGCGAGACCTTCGTCATCAACACCGACTACGTCAACGCCCACCTCGGCAAGCTGATTGAAGACGAGGATCTGAGCCGCTTTATTCTGTAAACGCCCCTCCCGATAAAACGCCTCCCTTCACGGAGGCGTTTTTATTTCTCCACCACCTCCGTCATCTGCCCGGATTCTGGCCCACACCTGCGGCAACCCGTTCAATCCCAAGCCGTTTCCAAACCTCTCCTTGCCAACGCCCGCCGTTTTTTCATCCCCGCTGAAATCTGCTCAAAAAAAGATCTTTCCTATTCTCGGTGGCTGATTTATACATACGTATAAATCAGATCAAAATCTGTGCAGCAGGAACCTGAAAGATGAATCCAACCCGGCAGAAACTGCTCGATACCGGCCTCGCCATCGCCACCGAGAAGGGGCTGCGCGGCCTGACGGTGCGCGAGCTGGCGGCGGCTGCCGAGGTGAACCTCGGCTCCTTCGTCTACCACTTCGGCAACCGCGACGCCTTTATCGACGAGCTGGTCGAGCTCTGGTATGCCCCCCTCTATGACGAACTCAAGGCGGTGGCAGCCAAAGGCTCCTACCCCTCTGCCATCGCCATGTTCGAGGCCACCATGGAGGCACTGATCGGGCTGGTGGCGCGCCAGCGCGGCTTTATCAACCACCTGTTTAGCGATGCGCTGGCAGGTGAAGGGGCGGCTCAGCGCTTTCTGCTCAGTCTGCCGCGCCGTCATCCCCTGCTGCTGATCGAGCAGGTACGGATGGCACAGGCGGAAGGGTCGCTGGTCGCGGGTCACCCGCTCCAGCTGATGATCTTCATCATGGGGTCGGTCGGCCTGCCGCTGGTGATCGCAGGCAGCGGTCGTCAGCTCGGCTGGCTGCCTGAACAGGCGGCACCCTTTCTCAGCCAGATAGACAACCCCGAGGCCGCCAGACAGCGGCTGGTATGGGCCCTGCGCGGCCTGCGCTCCACCGACATGAAAGAAGGAGAAGCAGCATGAAACAACGCATTGCAATCGTGGCCCTGTTGCTAACCGTTATCGGTGGCTACCTCTGGTGGCAGGGGCGCCCGGCTGACGGCTCCATCCTCTACGGCAACGTCGATATTCGCGACGTCAATCTGGCCTTTCGGGTCGGCGGCCGCGTCGATCAGGTGCTGGTCGATGAGGGGGATAGGGTAAAAGCCGGTCAACTGCTGGCCCGCCTCGATCCGGTTCCCCTCACCCACAGCCGCGACAGCGCCCGCGCCAATCTGGCTGCGCTCACTGCCGCCAACGCCTTGATCCACAAAGGCTATCGCAGCGAAGAGACCGATCGCGCCCGGGCCGCACTGGCCGCCGCCGAAGCCGCTGCACTGGAAGCCGACCAGCAGTGGCGCCGCCAGAGCGCATTGGCGGCCACCGGCGCCATCTCCCGCGGTCAGCTCGATACCGCCCGCTCCCAGCGGGATCAGACCCAGGCGCAGGTACGCTCGGCACGCGAACAGCTCGCCCAGCTCGAAACCGGCTACCGCCCGGAGGAAATCGCCCAGTCCGATGCCCAGCTGGAAGGGGCCAAAGCGGCGCTCGCCAGTGCCGAACTGGCGCTGGCAGATGCCAGCCTGACCGCCCCCAGCGACGGCATCATCATCAGCCGCGCTGTCGAGAACGGCAGCATGGTGCAGAGCGGAGCGACCGCCTTCAACCTCTCCCTGACTGCGCCAGTCTGGGTGCGCGCCTATGTGGAGGAGCCTTGGCTCGGCCACTTCCCGAGCGGCGCCAAAGTGACCCTCACCACCGACTCGCGGCCGGATCAGCCCTATCACGGGGTGGTGGGATTTGTCTCGCCCACCGCCGAGTTCACCCCGAAATCGGTGGAGACGCCGGACCTGCGCACTCACCTCGTCTACCGGCTGCGCATCGTGGTGCAGGATCCCGACCCGGCCCTGCGCCAAGGGATGCCGGTCACCGTCAGGCTGGCGCCATGAACAGCGCCATCTCCCTTGAGGGGCTCACCAAACGCTTTGGCGAGCGGGTCGCCCTCAACGCCATCTCGGCCACCATTCCGACCGGTGGCATCACCGGGCTGGTCGGCCCCGACGGCGCGGGCAAGAGCACTTTGCTGCGCCTGCTGGCCGGTCTGCTGATCCCGGAAGCAGGCACCATCCGGGTGCTGGGGCTGGACCCGGTGAGCGAGGGGGATCTGCTGCGTCAGCGCCTCGGCTACATGCCCCAGCAGTTCGGCCTCTACGAGGATCTCAGCGTGCTGGAGAACCTCACCCTCTACGCTGACTTGCGCGGCGTACTGGAGCCCGAACGCACGCCCACCTTCGCGCGGCTGCTCGCCTTCACCGATCTTGCCCGCTTCACCGCACGGCCGGCAGGCAAGCTCTCTGGCGGGATGAAGCAGAAACTCGGGCTGGCTTGCGCCCTGCTCGGCACCCCGGATGTGCTGCTGCTCGACGAACCCGGGGTCGGGGTAGATCCCATCTCCCGCCGCGCCCTCTGGCAGATGGTGCGCGAGCTGGCCAAGGGGGGAATGACGGTGCTCTGGAGTACCGCCTATCTCGACGAGGCGGAGCTGTGCGACCACGTGCTGCTGATGGCGGATGGCGAGGTGCGCACCAGCGGCACGCCGGCCGATCTGATGGGGGCCATGGCCAGCCGCTGCTGGCTGCTGGAGGCGGGGCAACTGGATGGCCGCGAGCGGCGCGCCCTGCTGCGCCGGGCACTGGCTCACCCGGCGGTGATGGATGGCGCGGTGGCGGGGGAGCGGGTTCGCCTGCTGCTGCACCCGGGCATGACGCCCCCGCCGCTCCCGGAGCTGCAGCTGGCCAACGGCGCCTTTCAACCGGCCCAGCCGCGGCTGGAGGATGCCTTTATCGACCTGCTCGGCGGCGGCCCCGGCGGGGAGTCGAGTCTGGCAGCGGGGATGCGGGAGGCCGAACTGCCGCAGGGGGTCTCCCCCGAGGCGGTGATCGAGGCGCGCCACCTCACCAAGCGCTTTGGCGATTTTGCCGCCACCGATGATGTCAGCTTTGCGGTGCGCCGCGGCGAGATCTTCGGCCTGCTCGGCCCCAACGGGGCGGGCAAGTCCACCACCTTCAAGATGGAGTGCGGCCTGCTGCGCCCGAGCGAGGGGCAGGCGCTGGTGACCGGCATCGATCTGGCCCACAGCCCCTCGGCGGCACGCCAGCGCCTCGGCTACATGGCACAGAAGTTCTCCCTCTACAAGCAGCTCACCGTGGCGCAGAACCTCTCCTTCTTCGCCGGTATCTACGGCCTGTTCGGCCGCCACCAGCAGACGCGGATCGACGCCATGGTGACTGCCTTTGCCCTCGCCCCCTGGCTCGATCAGAAGGCGGAATCCCTGCCGCTCGGCCTGCGCCAGCGCTTATCGCTGGCCTGCGCCCTGCTGCACGAGCCGCCGCTGCTGTTCCTCGACGAGCCCACCTCCGGGGTCGATCCGGTGACCCGGCGCGAGTTCTGGTCGCACATCAACGCGCTGGCCGACCACGGCGTCACCGTGCTGGTCACCACCCATTTTATGGACGAGGCGGAGTATTGCGACCGCATCGCCCTCATCTATCGCGGCAAGCTGCTGGCGCTAGGCACCCCGGACGATCTCAAAGGGCTGGCCGCCAAAGAGGCGGCGACCTCTTTGCCAACCGGCTCCTTGCCGACCTGTTCTTTGCCAACAATGGAAGAGGCCTTTATCACCCTGGTCGAGCGGGCCAGCGAGGAGGACGCATGAGCATCAACCGTCGGCGACTGCTGGCCCTCTGCCGCAAGGAGACGCTGCAAATCGTCCGTGACCCGAGCAGCATCCTCATCGCCTTCATCATGCCGGTGGTGCTACTGGTGGTGATGGGTTACGCCATCAATCTGGATGTGGACCATCTGCGCCTCGGCATCTGGCGTACCGATAGCGGCGCCCCAGCGGTGCGGCTGGAGCAGGCCCTGCGCGGCTCTACCGCACTGGAGATCCACAGCGGCCCGAGCAAGGAGTCCCTGCTCGCCAGTCTGGCCCGTGGCGAGATCCGCGGCCTGCTGGTGATCGACGACGGTTTCTCCCGCGCGCTGGCCGGTCAGGGCAATGGCACGCCGCAGGCGCTGCTGCTCACCGACGGCTCCGAGCCCAACACCGCCAACTTCGTCACCAACTATGTGCAGGGGATCTGGCAGGGGTGGCTCGCTGGCGAGGGGGTCGCCATGCCGGTGTCGATAGAGAGCCGCGCCTGGTTCAATCCGGCGCTGGTGAGCCGCAACTTTCTGGTACCGGGCTCCATTGCGGTGGTGATGACCATCATAGGCGCCCTGCTCACCTCGCTGGTGGTGGCGCGGGAGTGGGAGCGCGGCACCATGGAGGCGCTGCTCGCCACCCCGGTCACCAAGGGGGAGCTGCTGCTCTCCAAACTGTTACCCTACTATGGCCTCGGCATCATCGCCATGCTGCTCTGCCTGCTCTTCTCGGTGGCGGTAATGGGCGTGCCATGGCGCGGCTCCCTGCTGCTGCTCTTTCTGGTCACCAGCGTCTTTCTCGGCAGCGCGCTCGGACTCGGGCTGTTCCTCTCCACCGTGATGCGCAGCCAGTTCAATGCCGCGCAGGCAGCGCTGATCGCCGCCTTTCTGCCCGCGGTGATGCTGTCGGGCTTCGTGTTCGAGATCGCCAGCATGCCGCCTTGGCTTCGGGCCATCACCCACCTCATTCCGGCCCGTTACTTCGCAAGCTCGCTGCAGACCCTCTATCAGGCGGGCAGCGTCTTCTCGATCCTGCTGGTCAACGGTTTCTGTCTGCTGCTGCTGGCCGGTTTCTGGCTGGCCCTGACCGCCCGCAAGACGCGGCGCACTCTGGAGTAACCCATGCTGATCCGACTCTGGTGGCTGATCCGAAAAGAGCTGCAGGCCCTGATGGGCAATACTCAGGGGCGCTTTCTGCTCATCATGCCGGTGCTGCTGCAGACCGCCCTCTTCCCGTTCGCCGCCACTCTGGAGGTGACCGGCAACACGCTGGCCATCTACAACCAGGATGGCGGTGCCCAGAGCCGCGAGCTGCTCGAGCGCCTCACCCATATGCCCGCCTTCACCACCATCATCCCGGTGCAAGGCGAGGAGGGCATGACCGAGGCCATCACCGGGCAGCAGGCGCTGCTCGGGCTGATTATTCCGGGGGATTTTTCGCGCCGGCTGGCGCGCGGCGAACCGGCCAAGGTGCAGCTGATTATCGATGGGCGCCGCTCCAACGGCGGTCAGGTGGCGGCGGGCTACATCAGTCAGGTGATCGCCCGCTGGCAAAGTGAGGGCAAGGGGCAACCCGAGCTGGCGGTACGCAACCTCTACAACCCCAACGTCGAGTTCCACTGGCATATCCTGCCGGCGCTGGTGGCCATCATCACCACCACCGGTTGCCTGATTGTCACCGCCCTCTCGGTCGCGCGGGAGCAGGAGGAGGGCACCTTCGATCAGCTGCTGGTCTCGCCCCTCACCGCAGGCTGGATCATGGCGGGCAAGGCGGTGCCCGGCATCATGGTGGCGGTGGGGCAAGGGTGCATAGTCGCGCTGGCCGCACGTTTTGTCTTTCACCTCCCCTTTGCCGGCAGCCTCAGCCTGCTGATGGCGGGCATGGTCTGCTACGGGCTGGCACTGGCCGGGATCGGGCTCTTCATCTCGTCGTTCTGCTCGACCCAGCAGCAGGCCTTTCTCGGGGTCTTCTCCTTCACCGTCCCGGCGGTGATCCTCTCGGGCTACATCTCACCGGTGGAGAACATGTCGGAGGTGTTCCAGTGGCTGGCGGCCATCGACCCCCTTACCCACTTCATCGTGCTGCTCAAGGGGGTCTTTTTGAAGGGGTTCGACTGGTCGGCCGCCTGGCCCCTGCTCTGGCCGCTGCTCGCCATCGCCGGCGTCACACTGTCGCTGGCGCTCGCCATGTTCCGCCGCCATATCGCCTGACGTGCAGCCTTGCTCGGCTGATGCCGGTCTCGCCCAGTGCGAGATCGGCTTTTTCCGACAGAAGTTTTCACTCCCCGGCTTTTGCTAAAGCGCTCTTGCTCTCCACCATCCCTCACTCCAAGCCAGCGCAGAAATCATCAACTGGTATACCTATTTTTGTATATCTTTGAATTTTATCGAATTACCCCTGATGAGATATATAAATAGACACTTGATTTGCATCAATTGCCCGCCCCGACTGACTGGGTAGCCTAGCCCCAGAATGATGTTTTATTACTCCAAACTAGAGGCAATCATGAGCAAAGTCAGACTGGTCGTTGTGGGCAACGGCATGGTGGGGCACCGCTTCATCGAAGAGTTGATCGAGCGGGCCGAGCCGGGCCGCTACGAGATCACCGTCTTCGGTGCAGAACCCCGTCCCGCCTACGATCGCGTCCATCTCTCCTCCTACTTCTCCCATCACACCAGCGAAGATCTCTCCCTCGTCAAACCCGGCTTCTACGACAAGCACGGCATCCGCCTGCTGCTCGGCGAAGCGGTGAAAAAAATCGACAGGGCCAACCGCGAAGTGCACTCCAACAAGGGCACTGTGGTCGGGTACGACAAGCTGGTGCTGGCCACCGGCTCCTACCCCTGGGTGCCGCCCATTGCGGGCAGTCAGCACCACGAGTGCTTCGTCTATCGCACCATCGAGGATCTGAAAGCCATTCGCAGCGCCGCCAAGAGTGGCAAGAGCGGGGTGGTGATCGGGGGCGGTCTGCTTGGCCTTGAAGCGGCAGGTGCCCTCAAGGCGCTGGGTCTCGAGACCCACGTGGTGGAGTTTGCTCCGGTACTGATGGCCGAGCAGCTCGACGGTCAGGGCGGCCAGCTGCTGCGCCGCAAGATTGAATCCATGGGCGTGCAGGTACACACCAGCAAGAGCACCAGCGAGATCCTGATGCACGGCGGCGAGCAGGCGAAACACCGCCTCGCCTTTGCCGACGGCAGCCAGCTGGAAGTGGATGTGGTGGTCTTCTCCACCGGCATTCGCCCGCAAGATACCCTAGGCCGTTACGGTGATCTCGCCATCGCCGAGCGCGGCGGCATCGTCATCGACGATCACTGCCTCACCTCCGATCCCGACATCTATGCCATCGGCGAGTGCGCCGCCTGGCAGGGCCGCTTCTTCGGGCTGGTTGCACCGGGCTACAAGATGGCCCAGATCACCGTCGACCATCTGCTCGGCGGCGACGGCCGTTTCGAGGGGGCGGACATGAGCGCCAAGCTCAAGCTGCTCGGCGTCTCCGTCGGCTCCATCGGCGATGCCCACGGCCGCACCCCGGGCAGCCACAGCTATGTGTTCCAGGACGATCAGGCCGGCGTTTACAAGAAGATCGTGGTGAGCGAAGACAACAGCCGATTGCTCGGCGCCGTGCTGGTGGGTGACGTGGAAGATTACGGCAACCTGCTGCAGATGATGCTCAACGCCCTGCCGCTACCGAGCCACCCGGACACCCTGATCCTGCCCGCCTACGCCGGCGCCAAGCCGACGCTGGGGGTGGATGCCCTGCCGGAAAGCGCCCAGATCTGCTCCTGCTTCGATGTCTCCAAGGGCGACATCGCCCAAGCGGTGGCCGAAGGTCACACCACGCTGGCTGCCATCAAGCAGCACACCAAGGCCGGTACCGGCTGTGGCGGCTGTGTGCCGCTCATCAGCCAGGTGCTCAACGCCGAGCTGGTGAAGCAGGGTATCGAGGTCAACAACCACCTCTGCGCCCACTTCCCCCACTCCCGTCAGGAGCTGTTCCATCTGGTCAAGGTGGAGGGGATCAAGAGCTTCGACGAGCTGCTGGCCAAACACGGTCAAGGCTATGGCTGCGAGGTGTGCAAACCGACCGTCGGCTCCATCCTCGCCTCCTGCTGGAACGAGCATGTGCTGAGCCCGCGCAACGTCCCGCTGCAGGACACCAACGACATCTTCCTCGGCAACATGCAGAAGGACGGCAGCTACTCCGTCATCCCGCGCATGGCCGGCGGCGAAGTGACCCCGGCAGGGCTGCTGGCGGTGGCCGAAGTAGCCCGCGACTACAAGCTCTACACCAAGATCACCGGCGCCCAGCGCATCGGCCTGTTCGGGGCCCAGAAGGATGATCTGCCCGCCATCTGGCGCAAGCTGCTGGCGGCCGGATTCGAGACCGGTCAGGCCTACGCCAAGGCACTGCGCATGGCCAAAACCTGCGTCGGCAGCACCTGGTGCCGCTTCGGCGTGCAGGACAGCGTTGGCCTCGGGGTCTTCCTCGAGAACCGCTACAAGGGCATTCGCACCCCGCACAAGATGAAGTTCGGCGTCTCCGGCTGTACCCGCGAATGTGCGGAAGCCCAAGGTAAGGATGTCGGCATCATCGCCACCGACGCGGGCTGGAACCTCTATGTGGGCGGCAACGGCGGCATGAAGCCGCGCCACGCCGATCTGCTGGCGTCTGACCTCGACCGCGAAACCCTCATCAAGCTGATCGACCGCTTTATGATGTTCTACGTCACCAGCGCCGACAAACTGCAGCGCACCTCGGTCTGGCTCGGCAATCTGGAAGGGGGCGTCGACTACCTGCGCGAGGTGATCGTCGATGACAAGCTGGGACTGGCCGAGACGTTGGAGCGCGATATCCAGCGTCTTATCGACAGCTACGAGTGCGAATGGTCGCGCACCCTCAATGAAGAGGAGGCGTTGCAGCGCTTCAGCCACTTCATCAACAGCGACAAGCGCGATCCCGACGTTCAGTTCGTTGCCGAGCGCGACCAGCACAGACCCGCCACTCCGGCCGAACGCATCCCCGTCTACCAGATCGAGGTGGAAAACAAATGATGAAACTTGCCTGCCAACTCAACGACATCCTGCCGGGAACCGGTGTCTGCGCTCTGATCGAGGGTCGCCAGATCGCCCTGTTCCGCCCGAGCGCGGCGGCCGAGGTGTTCGCCATCGACAACCGGGATCCCTTCTTCGCAGCCAACGTGCTGTCGCGGGGCCTGATCTGCGAGCACGACGGCGAGCTCTGGGTCGCCAGCCCGCTCAAGAAGCAGCGCTTTCGTCTGAGCGATGGCCACTGTTTCGACAACCCCGCCATGTCGGTTCAAAGCTACCCCGTTGAAGTGCGCGACCAGCAGGTCTGGGTCGCCGTCTAAAGCCAAATTCACTCTCTTTCGGGCTGCCTGAGGGCAGCCCTTTCAAGGACTCACAAGATGTACACGGAAACCATCAACAAGTGCGCCGCCAACGCGGCCCGCATCAACCGCTTCGAGCGCAGCGACAAGCTCGGCTTCTGGCTCAGCTCCGCCATGGCGGGGGCCTATGTGGGCCTCGGCATCATCCTCATCTTCACCCTCGGCAATCTGGTGGATCCCGCCATCCGGCCGCTGGTGATGGGGGCCACCTTCGGCATCGCCCTGACGCTCGTCATCATCGCCGGCTCCGAGCTGTTCACCGGCCACACCATGTTCCTCACCTTCGGGGTGAAAAGCGGCAAGATCACCATGGCCGACCTGCTGCGCATCCTGCCGCAGACCTGGGCCGGCAACCTGATTGGCTCCATCGTGGTGGCGCTCATCTACTCCTACGGCGGCAGCCTGCTGCCGGACGCGGGCAGTCTGGCCCACAAGGTGGCTCTGGCCAAGACCCAGGCTCCGGCGCTGACCCTGTTTATGAAGGGGATCCTCTGCAACTGGCTGGTCTGCCTCGCCATCTGGATGGCGCTGCGCACCGAAGGGGCCGCCCGCTTTATCGCCATCTGGTGGTGCCTGCTGGCCTTTATCGCTTCCGGCTACGAGCACTCCATCGCCAACATGACCCTGTTCGCCCTCTCCTGGTTTGGCGCCCACTCGGAGGCCTACACCCTGGGCGGCATCGGCCACAACCTGCTGTGGGTGACGCTGGGCAACACCGTCTCCGGCGTCCTCTTTATGGGCCTCGGCTACTGGTATGCCACCCCCAAGGCGGAGCGCCCGGTCGCAGTGAGCGAGACCACCAGCACCGCCAACCAGACCCGAACCGCCTGATCCGGAGGCCCCATGGACTACTTGCCCATCTTTTGCCGACTCGACAACAAACCCGTGCTGCTGGTCGGCGGCGGCGAGGTGGCAGAGCGCAAGGCGCGTCTGCTGCTGGATGCCGGTGCCCACCTCACAGTCGTAGCGCCCGAGCTCGACCCCGAGCTGGCGGAACTGGCGGCCAACGGCAGCATCGAGTGGCTGGCCGGTGAATTTGTGCCGGAACAACTGGCGGGCAAGTGGCTGGTGGTGGCCGCAACCGATCGGCGCGAGGTGAATGCACTGGTTTACCAAAGCGCCAATCAGGCGCGGATCTTTGCCAACGTGGTGGATGACCCGAAACGCTCCAGCTTCATCATGCCGTCGATCATCGACCGCTCACCGCTGATGGTGGCCATCTCCTCCGGCGGCAAGGCGCCGGTGCTGGCCCGGCTGCTGCGGGAAAAACTGGAAGCCCTGCTGCCGCAACATCTGGGGACCGTGGCGACCTTCGCCGGCAGCCTGCGGGAGCGGGTCAAGGCCCGCTTCGCCACCATGGGGGAGCGACGCCGCTTCTGGGAGCGGCTGCTCGGGGCGGATCGGCTCGGTCAGGCGCTGGCGCGGGGCGATAGCGCCTCTGCCCACCAGCTGGCCGACAGCCTGTTTGCCGATGAAAGCCAGACCGGAGGCGAAGTGGTGCTGGTGGGTGCTGGCCCCGGCGATCCGGGCCTGCTCACCCTTCACGCCCTGCGCCAGATGCAGCAGGCGGACGTGGTGGTCTATGACCGGCTGGTCTCGGACGAAGTGATGGCGCTGGTGCGCCGGGATGCCAAGCGCATCTTCGTCGGCAAGCAGGCGGGCAACCACTGCGTGCCGCAGGAGGGGATCAACCAGCTCTTGCTGGAGGAGGCGAAGAAGGGGCAACGGGTGGTGCGGCTCAAGGGGGGCGACCCCTTTATCTTCGGCCGGGGCGGCGAAGAGCTGGAGACGCTGGTCGGCAGCGGCATCGGTTTTCAGGTGGTGCCGGGGATCACTGCGGCCAGCGGCTGCGCCGCCTACGCCGGCATTCCGCTGACCCACCGCGATCACGCCCAGAGCGTGCGCTTCGTCACTGCTCACGGCAAGGGGGGCGCCCGGGATCTCGACTGGCCGCTGCTGGCCAAAGATCGGCAGACGCTGGTGTTCTACATGGGGCTCTCATCCTGCGCCACCATCCGCGAGCAGCTGCTGGCCCACGGCAAGGCAGGCGACACCCCGGTGGCGCTGATCGAGCGCGGCACCCAGCCCTGCCAGCGGGTCATTCGCGGCACCCTCGATGAGCTACCCGCACTGGCGGTGGGGGTCGAGAGTCCGGCCCTCATCATGGTGGGCTCGGTGGTGACCCTGGCCGACCAGCTTGCCTGGTTTGGCACGGCACCGCAGGTTCAGCGAGCCCTCGCCTGAGGGCTCCTCGTCAAACGATCATGAGGCCACCAGCAGGTGGCCTCACTTTTACCTCCCTCTTCTCCCATCACGGTCATAACCTGTTGTTTTAAGTCTGTTATCCTATGGGCATTGAGCCCTTGGCTACCATCTCAGGAATTCATCCCATGTCTCTTCCCATCAAGAACAGCGCCAGGCAGCGCGCGGATGACAGATCCCGCATTCTCACCCTGCTGCTACGCGATGATGCCCTCACCGACAGCCTGCTCGACCCGCAGGTGGTGCAGGATGCCGAGCAGCGCGATCAGACCAGCGAACTCATCACGCTGGTCAACGGGCTGCCCGCCGCCGACGTCGCCGATGCGCTGGAGTCGCTGCCGCCCGATGAACGTCATGCCCTGTGGGCACTGGTGGAGGAGGAGAAACGCGGCCAGATTCTGGTCGAAGCCTCGGAGACGGTATGGGACAGCCTCATCAGCGGGATGAGCGACAAGGAGCTGCTGCACGCTCTGCGCACCCTGGATATCGACGACCAGATCTATCTGGGCCAGTACCTGCCCCGCAACCTGATGGGGCGGCTGCTCACCTATATGGCCCCCGAAGAGCGGGATCGGGTGCGGGAGGTGATCCGCTACGGCAAACACACCGTCGGCGCCATGATGGACTTCGAGATCATCACCATCCGCCCCGAGGTGACGCTCGCCACCGTCCAGCGCTATCTGCGGCTGCGCGGCAAGATCCCCGCCAACACCGACAAGCTGTTCGTCATCGACAGGCGCAACCACCTGCTGGGAGAACTGGCCCTCACCACAGTGCTGCTGCACAAGCCCGCCACCCTGGTGAGTGATGTGATGGAGCAGGACCCGGTCACCTTCGATCCGGAGGATAACGACGAAGCGGCGGCTCGCACCTTCGAGCGGGATGACCTGCTCTCCGCCGCTGTGGTGGATGGCAAGGGCAAGCTGATGGGCCGCCTCACCGTCGAAGAGGTAGTGGACCTGGTCTATGAGGAGAGTGACACCGACCTGCGCCGGATGGGGGGTATCAGCGAGGATGAAGACGTGTTCGCGCCCGTCTCCAAGGCGGTCAAGACCCGCTGGGCCTGGCTTGCCATCAACCTCTGCACCGCCTTTGTCGCCTCGCGGGTGATCGGCCTGTTCGAGCACACCATCTCCCAGCTGGTGGCGCTGGCGGCCCTGATGCCCATCGTCGCCGGGATCGGCGGCAACACCGGTAACCAGACCATCACCATGATAGTGCGGGCGCTGGCGCTGCAGCACATTCAGGCGGGCAACCTCTCCTTCCTGCTGCTGCGGGAACTCGGCGTCGCCTTTATCAACGGGCTGGTGTGGGGCGGTACCATGGGCATTGCCACCTATCTGCTCTATCAGGATGCGGCGCTCGGCGCCGTGATGACCCTGGCCATGATGCTCAACCTGCTGGTGGCCGCCCTGATGGGGGTCATCATCCCCATGACCATGACCCGCCTCGGCCGCGACCCGGCTGTGGGGGCCAGCGTGATGATCACCGCTATCACCGACACCGGCGGCTTCTTTATCTTCCTCGGGCTGGCGACCCTGTTCCTGCTGTAAACCGTGCGTTGAAAACAACAAGGGAGCCACTGGCTCCCTTGTTGTTTCAGGCGCGTTTGCCCGTCCCTGCCGTTGGGCTGCTTATCGCTTGTCAGCAGTGATCAGCAAGCCATTGGTGTCGGGGAAGCCGATGACCAGCGCCTCTTTTTTGGCATCCGTGGTAAAGGTGGTGACATAGGCGACGCGGTTATCCATCGCCCGGGCCAGAGCGGCATTCCAGAGGTTCTCTATTGGCGTGGCTACCGCGGATTGCTTGAAGTTGCACTTGCCAAATCCGGTCATGCTCAGCTTGCTCAACCCTGCAGTGGCGCTCCCCTCACCCACCAGCGTACAACCCGCAGCCGGAAGCTCGATCGCTACCGTCAGCTTGCCGCCGTTGTTGGTGGTATCCACCTTGCCCACCATGTCGCTGCTGAAGCCATCGCTGCCCGTGGCACTCCAGCTGGCTGTGGTCACCGCTTTGGTGGTCAGGGCCGTCACCGCCACATGACCGCTGAAGCCGGCATAGATGGGGGCGTTGTCGGAGAACTTGGTGCCGGTACGGGTGAAATCAAAAACCCATCGCTTGATCTCCTTGCCCTGCAGATCGATGACCGGCTGATCCCGGAAGGTGATCAGGTTGTGGTTGTTGCTTACCGTGCTCACCACAGTGCCGCTGCCAAGCCGCTCGCTGTTGCGGATCAACTGCACCGGGTAGATCCCGTCTTTGTCGGCTTTCTGGTCAGCCTGACCCAGCCACTGGCTGTTGGTCTCGACCTTGCCCACCTGATGATCCACCCAGACACCCCAGTGCTGCACGGTTTCACCCTTCGGGTAGACCAGCGCCAGACCATCCAGATCCTTGATCATGCGCGGCGTCGCCTTGTCGCCGTCGCGGCTCAGCAGATTCGCATGGTAAAGACCCGCCTCCGGCAGAGCCAGCGGCACCCGCTTGGCGATACTGTTGGCAGCTTTTTCGCTGTCACAGGCAGACAGGGCGGCGGCGCAGGCGATGGCCAGCAGCGCTTTGTTGTGCATTTTCATGAGTTTTTATTCCTTGCTGTCGCTTTGTAATTTTTAGATGCAATCAATCGCCGCTGAATTTAAGGGAAAGGTCATCTATCAGTCGAATGGAGATCTGTAACCAACCATTACAGCCTCGCAGGAGCAGCAGGCCGCGCCGCTTGCCCCGACCGCACAGCGGTGACTACCAAGTGACTCACTGCGGAAAAGCAGCGAGGGTGGTGGCCCTGAAGGAAGAGAAAAAAGAGATGAAAATCAGAGCCATAACTCTATTAACAGGAAGGCAATTAACCCGAATTGCCAGCCGGCTCACAATAGGATTCTTTTGCTATCGATAGAATGCACCACGCTGGCATACCCATAACAAGAGAATTCAACAATGAAAACCACCCTCAAACTGAGCGCGGTGGCAGTTATCTTTTTGCTGTCCGGCTGTGACGACAACAACTCTCAGGCCCCCGGTGATCTCACCCTGCGGCTGATCGAAACCTCTGATATCCACTCCAACCTGCTGAGCTACGACTACTACCAGAACAAGCCGGATGCCTCGCTGGGCTTTGCCCGCACCGCTGTGCTGATCCGCAAGGCCCGCGAAGAGAACGCCAACAACTTGCTGATCGACAACGGCGACCTGATCCAGGGCACCCCGCTGGCCGACTATATCCACGACCAGCAGGTCAAACAGCAGTGGCTGAGCAAGCAGACCCACCCCGCCATCAAGGCGCTCAACACCATGAGCTATGATGTCGGCAACCTGGGCAACCACGAATTCAACTTCGGTCTCGACTTCCTCTCAGAGACCCTGAAAGGGGCCAACTACCCCTACATCAACGCCAACGTCTTCCAGGCCGATGCCTTCAGCCGTGATGGCAAGGGCACCATCGACTGGAGCAAGCAGAAGTTCAAACCCTATGTGGTGCTGGATCGTCAGGTGAAGGATGCCAACGGCAATACCCAGACCATCAAAGTCGGTGTGCTGGGCCTGACCCCGCCCCAGATCACCCAGTGGGACAAGCGCAATCTGGAAGGCAAGGTGGTGGTGGCCGATATGGTCGAGACCGCCGAGCACTATGTACCCGAAATCCGCGCCAAGGGCGCAGACATCGTCGTGGTCGTGGCCCATACCGGCATCATAGGTGACCCGCGCGAACCCATGATGGAGAACGCCGCACTGCCGCTGGCCAAGGTGAAGGGGGTCGATGCCCTGCTGCTGGGCCATGCCCACCGCACCTTCCCGGGCGACTACCCCAACATGACCGACGTGGACAACGAGAAAGGCACCCTGGCGGGCGTACCGACCGTGATGCCGGGCGTCTGGGGTAACCACCTCGGCATCATCGACCTGCACATGACCTGGAAAGAGGGTCGCTGGGAAGTGGCCTCCAGCCAGTCCCAGCTGCGCAAAATCGACAGCAGCGCCAGCAGCACCGAAGATCAGGCGGTAGTCGATCAGGTCATTGCCGAGCACGAGCAGGCCAACCAGTGGCTGGACGAGCCCCTCAGCAAGATCACCAAGCCAATCCACAGCTTCTTCGCGCTGGTACAGGATGACCCCTCCATCCAGATCGTCAGCGACGCCCAGCTGTGGCACGCCAAGAAACTGCAACAGGATGGTCAGCTCAAGGAGAAATGGCCCATCCTCTCCGCCGCCGCGCCATTCCGTGGCGGTCGCAACGGCCCGACCGACTTCACCTATGTACCGGCTGGCGATATCTCCCTGCGCAACGTGGCCGACCTCTATGTCTACCCCAACACCCTGCAGGTGGTCGCCATCAATGGCGCGACCGTACAAGAGTGGCTGGAGAAGAGCGCCGTCCAGTTCAACAAGATCGATGCCGCCAGCACCGCCACCCAGTGGCTGGTGAACGAGAAGTACCGCACCTACAACTTCGACGTGATCGACGGGGTGAACTATCAGGTCGATGTGACCAAACCCGCCCGTTACGATGTGGATGGCAACAAGGTGAGCGACAGCTACCGCATCACCAACCTCACCTATCAGGGCAAGGCAATCGACCCGGCCCAGATGTTCTACGTGGTGACCAACAACTACCGCGCCAGTGGTGGTGGCAACTTCCCGGGCATCAACGCCAAGGTGATCGTCCATGAAGATCAGTTCGAAACCCGCGAAGTGCTCTCCGAATACCTCAAGGATCTGGCAGAAAAGAATCCGGCCGGTTTCGAGCCCCCGGCAGACAACAACTGGCAGCTGGCCCCCCTGCCCGCCAATCTGGATCTGCGCATCTACAGCTCGCCACGCAGCGAGGCGCAAGCCCTGACCGGTGGCAAGCTGAACTATGTGGAGACCCTGCCGCCCACCGATGCCAAACACCCCGGCTTTGGTGTCTACAAGCTGGTGCTGGCACCCTGAGTCTCAGGGTTAATCCGGCAATAACTTCTGCAACCCCCTCCTGATACGAGGGGGTTTTTGATGGTGCAGGCAGAGGGTCAGCTCTTGTACGCCAGCCGCTACCCGCAGCAACTCACGCAGCCCATTTATCCCTTCACGCCATCGCCTCCCTCTGTCGAACCATCCAGATCCCGGCTGATCTGCCCCATCCCGCCCATAAAAAAACAGGCCCACCGAAGTGGGCCTGCAGTTATCTGTGTGACCGGGAGTATCGCGATAGAGGGCGCTACTCCCGCTCCTTCACATAAGGTGTACCAAGTGCCTTGGGTGCCACCGCGCGGCCGATAAAACCGGCCAGTAGGAACACGGTCAGGATGTAGGGCAGTGCCTCGATGGCCTGCACCGGAATGGCGAAGCCACCGATGCTCACCCCTTGCAGCCGGATGGCGACCGCATCGAGGAAGCCGAACAGCAGGCAGGCTGCCATGGCATTCCAGGGACGCCACTTGCCGAACACCAGCGCCGCCAGTGCCATAAAGCCCTTGCCCGCACTCATGTTGGGGATGAACTGGGCCGTCTGGGCGACCGCCAGATAGGTGCCACCGATACCGGCCAGCAGGCCGCCGATAAGGAGCGCGGTGTAGCGCATCCGCACCACAGAGATACCGGCGGTATCGACCGCTGCGGGCGCCTCACCCACCGCCCGCAGACGCAGACCGAAGCGGGTACGGAACATCACCCACCATGCCAGCGGCACGCAGGCGAACGCCACGTACTCCAGCAGGGAGTGGCCGCTCAGCAGCTCGCTGTAGAGCTGGCCGATCACCGGCACATCCCACAGCTCCTTGGCATAG
Source organism: Aeromonas sp. 602200 (assembly GCF_049173895.1). Classification (NCBI taxonomy): domain Bacteria; kingdom Pseudomonadati; phylum Pseudomonadota; class Gammaproteobacteria; order Aeromonadales; family Aeromonadaceae; genus Aeromonas; species Aeromonas sp. 602200. The sequence continues at coordinate 34,878 of NZ_JAAKSL010000009.1, read as the reverse complement.
GGCAGATCGATGGGGGCGAAACGGGCATCACCGGAGAGCGCCGGGGTCTGGCCACCCTGATCGAACCAGTAACGGCCCAGGGTCACGGTCAGACCGGCCGCCAGAATGTTGATGGCCATCCCGCTCACCACCTGATCACCGCGGTGGGTGATGGTGGCAAAGCCGTGCATCAGGGCAAACAGGATGGAGACACCCACCCCGGCCCCCAGACCTACCCAGGCAGAACCGGAGACCGCAGCCGCCGCACCACTGGCGAACGCCGCCGCCAGCAGTTTGCCTTCCAGCGCGATGTTGACCACCCCGGAGCGCTCGCAAAACATGCCCGCCATGGCGGCGAGAATGAGCGGCGGCGCAGTACGAATGGTCGCATCCAGCATCAGGATCAGAATTTCAAACATGATCAGACTCCTTTAGCTTGTGCGGCTGAGCGGTTGGCAAACGCCAGATAGAGCTGCTCGATGCGCGGACGCATCATGTGCTCAAGGGCGCCACAGAACAGGATCACCAGACCCTGCAACACCACCACGATGTTGCGGTCGACACCGAACTCGAAGCTGAGCTCGGCGCCCCCCTGATAGAGGAAACCAAACAGCAGACTAGCGATGATGACGCCCACCGGATGGTTGCGCCCCATCAGCGCCACCGCGATACCGGTGAAACCGAACCCTTCCACGAAGTTGAGCTTGATCTGGTGCAGCTCACCCTGCAGCACGTTGAGGGCAAAGAAGCCCGACAGCATGCCGGAGATGACCATCGCCAGGATCACCACCTTGGGATAGGAGATACCGGCGTAAGCGGAGGCGCTTTGGCTGGCGCCGACCGAGCGGATCTCGTAACCCCAGCGGGTGTGCCAGATAAAGACCCACACCAGCGCCGCACAGATCAGCGCCCAGAAGAAGCTGATATTGAGCGGGCTGTTGGGGATCTCCATCCCGAACAGGTTCGCCAGCCCGCTCATCTTGGGCAGCCAGCTTGCTTCGGCAAACACCTTGCTCTCGGTCGCCATCGAGCCGGGCGGCTTGAACACCTCCACCAGCAGATAGGCCATCAGCGAGGCGGCGATGAAGTTGAACATGATGGTGGTGATCACGATGTGGCTGCCGCGCTTGGCTTGCAGCCAGGCCGGAATAAAGGCCCAGGCCGCACCGAACAGACCACCGGCAATGATGGAGAGCGGCAACAGCAGGGCAAACGGCAGCACATCGCCGAGCATCAGGCAGACCAGACCGACACCGAGACCGCCGATATAGGCCTGACCTTCGCCACCGATATTGAACAGGCCGGCGTGGAAGGCGACCGCCACCGACAGACCGGTAAAGATAAAGCCGGTTGCGTAGTAGAGGGTGAAGCCGACCCCTTCACCGGTGCCGAACGCGCCGTACCACATGATCTTGGCGGCATCGACCGGGTTGATGTCGAGGTAGTAGAACAGAATGGCCGACACCAGGAAGGCCAGCAGGATGTTGACCGCAGACAAGACGCCTACGGAGACCCAGGCAGGAATACGTACTTGGCTCATCAGTGGGCCTCCTTGGCTACTTCATCGGGAACGATATTCGCCATCATCAGACCAATGGTGCGCTCATCCGCCTTGGCACCATCCAGCTCACCGACGATGCGACCATCGGCAATGACCAGGATCCGGTCAGCGAGGCTCATGATCTCGTCCAGCTCCACCGAGACCAGCAACACCGCCTTGCCCTTGTCGCGCATGGCGATGATCTGCTGGTGGATATACTCGATGGCGCCGATGTCGACCCCGCGGGTCGGCTGGCCAATCAGCAGCACATCCGGGTCCTGCTCCACTTCACGGGCAATCACCAGCTTCTGCTGGTTGCCACCGGAGAAGTTGGCGGTCTTGTGATCGGGATGGGGCGGGCGCACGTCCCACTTCTCCATCTTGGCCTGACAATCCTGCTGGATCGCCTCCTTGTTCTGCAGCCACCCCTTGTTGTATTGCGGGCGACGGTGATAACCGAGAATAAAGGCCTCTTTCGCCTCGAAGCGGTTGATCAGCCCCATCTTGTGGCGATCTTCCGGCACATGACCGAGGCCGTAGTTGCGCACCAGCTCGGGATCGGCCGGGTGCTCCGCGCTCACCTTGTGCACGCCGCTGCGGCTGCTGATGGTGAAGCAACCCTTGCTCGGCTTGAGAATACCGCCAAGCAGGCTGAGCAGTTCGGACTGGCCGTTGCCGGAGACCCCGGCGATGCCAACCACTTCACCGGCCCGCACCTCGAAGCTGACCGATTTGACCCGCTCCACCTTGCTGGCGTCGACGTAGCTGAGCCCTTCGATCTTCAGCTTGGCTTCACCGGGCTGGGTTGGCCCCTTGTCGACCTTGAGGCGCACCTTGCGGCCCACCATCAGCTCGGCCAGCTGCTCCTTGTCGGTATCCTTGGTGGCGACGTGTGCCACCATCTCGCCACGGCGCATGATGGAGACCTGATCGGTAATGGCCAGGATCTCCCGCAGCTTGTGGGTGATAAGGATGATGGTTGCCCCCTGATCCCGCAGCTTTTTCAGCACCTCGAACAGGTGATCCGCCTCTTGCGGGGTCAGTACCCCGGTCGGCTCGTCGAGGATCAGGATGCGAGCGCCGCGATAGAGCGCCTTGAGAATTTCGACCCGCTGTTGCAAGCCAACCGGCAGATCTTCGACCTTCTCGTGCAGCGGCACGTCGAGACCATAATCCCGCGCCAGTTCGCCGAGCAGCTTTTCGGCTGACGCCACGCTCTGCTGAAGGTGCCAGCCGTTCTCAGCGCCGAGGATGACGTTTTCCAATACGGTGAAGTTATTGACCAGCATGAAGTGCTGGTGAACCATGCCCACGCCTGCGGCAATCGCATCTTGTGAGCCATGGGGTTTGAAAGGATTCCCGTCGATCAGCATCTCGCCTTTGTCGGCATGGTAGAAACCATAAATGATGCTCATCAGGGTGGACTTACCGGCGCCATTTTCGCCGACAATGCCGTGGATACTGCCTTTGCGAACCTTAAGGTCGATCAGCTTGTTGGCGTACACGTCGCCGAACCGCTTATCGATACCTCTTAATTCGATGGCATAGCGATCTGTCTGGTCCATGATGCAGCCCTGCGTTTCATGAAATAAGACTAAAAACCGGCCCGTGCGGGCCGGTGGTGCGTTGAGAGTCGTAGCAACTATCTAATTAGTATTTGCAGGTGTTATCGCTCATGTAGTCATGAACCTTGACCTTGCCAGCGATGATTTCAGCCTTGATGGCATCTACCTTAGCTTTCATTTCCGGGGTGATCAGCTTCTCGTTGTCCTTGTCGAGCGCCCAATCCACACCGCCTTCGGCCAGACCTAGGTTCTTGATACCCGGCTTCCACTCGCCTTTGGCAGCGTCATCCCAGGTCTGGTAAGCGGCCAGACCCACAGACTTGACCATGGAGGTCAGCATGGTGCCCGGTTGCAGGTGGTTCTGGTTGGAGTCCACCCCGATGGCGAACTTGCCGCTGTCCTTGGCTGCCTGATAGACACCGATACCGGTACCGCCAGCTGCGGCGTAAACCACGTCAGCGCCCTTGGCGAACTGGGACTTGGCCAGCTCGGCACCTTTAGCCGGGTCAGCAAACGCGGCCGGGGTGGAGCCCGCCATGTTCTGGAACACTTCGATCTTCGGATTGACGAACTTGGCACCCTGCTCGTAACCGCACTGGAATTTGCGGATCAGCGGGATATCCATGCCGCCCACGAAGCCGACCTTGCCGCTCTTGGAAGCGATGGCAGCCAGCGCGCCCACCAGGAAGGAACCTTCATGCTCCTTGAAGATGACGGACTGGACGTTCGGCTTGTCGACCACCATGTCGATGATGGTGAACTGGGTTTTCGGGAATTCGGTCGCAACCTTCTCTACGGCAGAACCCATGTTGAAACCGACCGCCACGATCGGGCCGTTGCCACGGCTGGCCAGACGACGCAGACCCTGCTCGCGCTGGGCTTCGTTCTGGGGTTCAAACTCTTTGACCTTGACGCCCTTGTCCTTGTTGTAGAGCTCGACGCCGTTACGGAATACGGCTTCGTTGAATGATTTGTCATACTTGCCCGCGGTGTCATAAATGACGGCTGGCTCGGAAGCAGCCTGAGCAGAGAGAGCAGCGAGAGTGAGGGAGGCCACGGTGGCCAGCTTGAGCACTTTAGTCACGATCGTATCCTTGATTGTTATTAAGTGAGGGAACTTGCTTACCTGTCAGAGCAGGCTATCTAGCACGCAGGCTTACTCTAAGTCAGCCCCGATGCGGGTCAAGCAAATGATAAGGGAAAAACGTTTGCGTTAACGGTTTGAATTCTAAGCAAATAACCTTATAAGCAGTTGTTTTTTAGCTACTTTTCAGTTTTTTATGCTAACAACCAAAAGACCCAAACGACATTTCTCTTATTGTTCAGCAAGTTACTGTAAACCGTTTTCCCCTGTTATTCATCCAGCCCCCCGGCAAGCCCGTGATCCGGCTCGCAAAATCCCCACAAACCGCGCGAGCAAGGATTGGCTACAGCTGGAGACCTCCCCATCCCGTTCTCTCTGCGCCAGCCAAAAATGGCCGCACCGGCGCTCTTGCAGGCCCCCATCTCACCCCTCCCCCCGAGTTTGGATTTGGTCTGGCAGGGGGATGGCCGTATAATCCCCGCCTGTATAAATAAACAGGAGTGGTGATGGACGTTTCAACCCTGCTCGACGGGCTCAACGACAAGCAAAGAGATGCCGTTGCGGCGCCCCGCAGCAACCTGCTGGTGCTGGCCGGTGCCGGTTCGGGCAAGACCCGGGTGCTGGTGCACCGTATCGCCTGGCTGATGCAGGTGGAACGCTGTTCACCCTTCTCCATCATCGCGGTCACCTTTACCAACAAGGCGGCGGCCGAGATGCGCGGCCGGGTCGAAAAAGTGATTGGCGACGGCGTGCGCGGCATGTGGATCGGCACCTTCCACGGCATCGCCCACCGTTTGCTGCGGGCCCACCATCTGGATGCCGGCTTGCCGCAGGATTTCCAGATCCTCGACTCAGACGACCAGTACCGGCTGATCCGCCGGGTGCTCAAGGCGCTCAACCTCGACGAGAAGCACTGGGCCCCGCGCGCCGTGATGGGCTACATCAACGGCAAGAAGGATGAGGGGCTGCGCCCCGGCGACATCGACCTCTATGGCGACCCCGTCACCCGCACCTATCAGCAGATCTACAAGACCTATCAGGAGACCTGCGATCGCTCCGGTCTGGTGGACTTCGCCGAGCTGCTGCTGCGTGCCCACGAGCTGTGGCTCAACAAGCCGCACATCCTCGAGCACTACCGCGACCGCTTCCAGAACATCCTGGTGGACGAATTTCAGGATACCAACGGCATCCAGTACGCCTGGCTGCGGATGCTGGCGGGCAACAGCGGCAAGGTGATGATCGTCGGCGACGATGACCAGTCCATCTACGGCTGGCGCGGCGCCAAGATCGAGAACATCCAGCGCTTCCTGACCGACTATCAGGGCGCCGAGACCATCCGCCTCGAACAGAACTACCGCTCCACCGCCAATATCCTGAAAGCCGCCAACAGCGTCATCGCCAACAACGCCGAGCGCCTTGGCAAGGAGCTGTGGACCGAAGGGGCCGAGGGCGAGCCGATCTCCCTCTATGCCGCCTTCAACGAGGTGGACGAAGCGCGCTTCGTGGTCGGCCGTCTCAAGGACTGGAAAGAGAAGGGGGGGCTGCTCGCCGACTGCGCCATCCTCTATCGCTCCAACGCCCAGTCGCGGGTGCTGGAAGAGGCGCTGATGCAGGACGCCATGCCCTACCGCATCTACGGCGGCCTGCGCTTCTTCGAGCGGCAAGAGATTAAAGACGCCATGGCCTACCTGCGTCTTATCAACAACCGTGGCGACGACGCCAGCTTCGAGCGGGTGGTCAACACCCCGACCCGCGGCATCGGCGATCGCACCCTCGAGATCCTGCGCGGCAACGCCCGCGATCAGGGGCTCAACCTGTGGCAATCGGCCAAGGCACTGCTCAACGACAAGGTGCTGACCGGTCGCGCCGGTAACGCGGTGCGCGGCTTTGTCGAGCTGATCGACGCGCTGGAGGAGCAGGTGTCCATGCTGCCGCTGCACCAGCAGGCGGATATCGCCATCCAGAACTCCGGCCTCAAGGCGATGTATCTGGCGGAAAAAGGCGAGAAATCCCAGGCGCGGGTAGAGAACCTGGACGAACTGGTCACCGCCTGCCGCCAATACCAGCGCCCGGACGAGCTGGAAGATATGAGCGATCTCTCCGCCTTCCTCGCCCACGCGGCGCTGGAATCCGGCGAGAATCAGGCGGACGAATATGCCGACGCGGTGCAGCTGATGACCCTGCACAGCGCCAAGGGCTTGGAGTTCCCGCTGGTGCTGCTGGTCGGCGTCGAGGAAGGGATGTTCCCCAGCCAGCAATCCACCGAAGAGTCGGGCCGGCTGGAAGAGGAGCGCCGCCTCTGTTACGTCGGCATGACCCGCGCCATGGAGAAGCTCTACATCTGTTATGCCGAGAGCCGCCGCATCTACGGCCGCGAGATGTTCCACAAGCCGAGCCGCTTTATCCGCGAAATGCCCGCCGAGTGTCTGGAAGAGATCCGGCTGCGCACTCAGGTCAGCCGCCCCACCCAGTACGGCCGCTTCAGCCAGAACGAGGTGCAGCAGAGCTTCGACGCCAGCGGCATCAAGCTCGGCCAGCGGGTGCTCCATCCAAAATTCGGGGAAGGAATCGTGCTCAACTTCGAAGGGGTCGGCCAACAGAGCCGGGTACAGATCCAGTTTGACGACGTCGGCGCCAAGTGGCTGGTGACGGCCTATGCCCGCCTTGAGGCGTTGTAACCTCTCTGCCTTTTGATGCAATCAACCCGGCTTAGGCCGGGTTGGTTTTTATATCCGTTATCACGACATATTTAATGACGCGATCGTCCGAATACGCTTCGCTATTCGAATCTACAGTTATAAAAATGATAGGATATTCAAACAAAACTATTTATTGCTTTGTAAGAAGCCCAATAAGTAACCCCGACACAACACTAACTAACACACCTACTATTACAACCCAAAATATATTGCTGACTAATTTTTTTCTCTTCATGTATTTATCTATATTTTTTCCAAATAAGAACTGATTAGTAGGGAATATAAAGTTGATGGCTTTTTGTATCTGCCCACTAAATAGCATCACTGGAATTAATAGTATTGTCATCGCGATCATAGGCAGATCTGCAGTTTCTCTATTTCTACCACTAGATATGAGGTAGTTTAATTTTTCAGCTATGTCGCTAGATTTAATTGCGGCTTCTTTGCTAATAGTCGTGATTGAGCCTTTAGTAGTAAAGTATAAATATGCGCACAACGAGGCTAGGACGAACAATGTAGCAATAGACATTATTGTATTTTGGCTTATTTGCTTACGTGATATTACTTCGCTATTAATGTATTCTTTTAAATCTGAAAATAGCAAAAAAAACAGTATCTCTATTACTACCTGTGATATTAATGGAAAAGTTTCTTTCTGAGAAGTTAAACTTCAAGTTGACATCTTCACTATTAATCAAAATCTCGAGGCGAGAAATTGCACGCCAGTCATCGTTATCTTCATTAACCACATCACCAACTTCTTTTGTCATATAAGAGTATGAGTCCCCTCTATAGACTGAAAAAATCAGAACCTCTGAATCATATCTATTTTGAATTAATTCAGATATTTTTCTGAGCTTACCTTCATCTAAAATAAACCCGCCTTCAAATTCATGATCTACATATGCTGCCATTGATTTATCACTCGCCTCAAATACGTTATATTTAGTAATTAGATATAATATAAATAATTATAAAGAAAGCATTTTACTCAGTGAGCACATATTACATACATACCTCGAATGAATCTACATAGACCAAGTATGTTGCTAAGATATGTGGGTTCGATTAGGGCCGTAGGTTCGATTAGCGAAGCGTAATCGGACGATCGCGTAAGACGTTCGCGTAATCGAACGCTTACAACGGAACACCCCTGTTAGGTGTCTACTCCAATCCCCCCAACACCCCATCCACCGACCCGCACCAATCCGGCGGATAGACGCCGTTCGCCACATAACGATGGAAGGTGGAATATGGCCAATCAGCCACCCGCGTGACATGACCATGTTTGAGCGGGTTGATATGGACGTAATCCATATGGCGGCGGTAATCCTGCTCATCCCGGATCAGGTGTTCCCAATAATGGCGTTGCCAAATGCCCCGCTCCCCGTGGCGTAACCGGGTCTGGCTGCGCCGCTCGTTCACTGGCAAGGCGCGGGAAAAGTGGCTTTTGATCAGCCGCCAACGCAGGGGGAAATCGGTGTCCCCTTCCGGCAAAGAGAGAATGCAGTGGAGATGGTCGGGCAACACCACCCATGCGTGAATGGCGAAGGGGTGAGCCTCTTGCACCTTGGCAACGCTGCGGCGCAGCAGGTCAATCTGCTCCACCAGCAACCGGTTGTTGCGCCGCTCCAGCAGGTTGACGGTAAAGAACCAGGTTCCTCCGGGCCACCATGCCCGCCGCCAATTGGCCATCCCTTTCCCCTCGTTGAGACCGAAAAGCCAAGCATAGCCTTGCCTCACTTCGATCTGCTTGTGGGCCGTGATGGTGCGGATGTTCCATTACACGATCGTTCGATTACGCTTCGCTAATCGAACCTACACGATGACTCAAAGCAGCTTGAGGCGATGTAATTGATGGGTGGGTAAAGCAGAGAAGGGAAATCAGAAACCCGGCCGCCAGATGGGGCGCGGTGGCCGGGTGAATTGTAAAGAGTAGGGTGACAGAGAAAGGGATCAGCCTAGTCTAATCAACTCGATGGGGGCGTAGCGCTCACCGGAGTTTGCCAGCAGCACGCACTTCTCATGCTCCGCCTGATAGGGGGTCATATTGTCGGTGTGGGCCTCTTTCAGAAAATCGACTGCGCCGGTGGCGGCAATCATGACGCGCTGACCCAGGTTCAGCACATTGCGGTTACGGTCATAGATCTTCATCTCATTCTCCTTTTCTTGTGTCCTGGCGGATGCGCAGGCGCGTGTCCAGGACAACGGCATTCAGCCTACGCCCCTGAAAAAAGGTGATTTATGTCACAGATCAAAAAAGGGGCGATAAGGGACTCGCAGGTTCAAAAAGCGAGCAGGGCTGCTTGGCCAGCGGCTGTCGCGCGAAGTAGCGCAGCCCTGCCCTTTTCATCGTAGCGGGCTCGAACCCGGCAGCGGTTGGGGTATATTGGTGGCCGATTAGCCAGTCTCATTCACCGTGGCCGCGCAAGCGGGCCGCTGTTTCAACAAGATGGAGAGTGCTCATGAATCGCGATATCACCGCCCAGTTCATCAAGATGCTGACCAACCTCGACCACTGTCTGGCCAAGGCCGAGGCCCACGCCGCGGCGAAGCAGTTCAACGTGGAGAACTTCTTCGGCGAGCGGCTGATCGTCGATATGCTGCCGCTGTCCAAGCAGGTGCTGATCTGCTGCGATTCGGCCAGCGCCGTGGTCGCCACCGCCAGCCACAGCGAGCTGCCGACTATGGGCGATGAGCCCAAAACCATCGCTGATCTGCGCGCCCATATCGGCAAGACCATCAGCTATCTGCAAGGCAAGCTGGAGGCGGACTACAGCCAGTACGCCAGCGGCCGTTACGTGCCCCACTGGGCGGGCGGCAAGGGGATGGATGGCCATACCTGCGTCCATGAGTACGGCATTCCCAACTTCTACTTCCACCTCACCATGGCCTACGCCCTGCTGCGCCGCGCCGGGGTCGATCTCGGCAAGCGCGACTATCTGGGCGGGCTCAACCTGCAATAAGCGCCGCTCGCCACAGGCGGCAAACAGATAGCAAAAGCCTGCCAAGCGGCAGGCTTTTTTATATCGGGTGGTGCTGGGCTGGTGCGCAGAAAGGCTCCGCCCTAGAAGGGGCCGTTGCGCTCGCGCAGCTTGTCGGGCAGGCCGTCGTGATCCCCCAGCTCGCGCTCGGGCACATCATCCCAGTGCAGCTTGCCAAGGGTGATATTGCGCTCGGGATGCACGGCGTAGTGGATGCGGTTGTCCTCCCGATCGGTATCGCCAATGCAGAGCAGCCGGACAGTCTCTTCGGTGTTGTTGATAAAGGCGTGGGCCAGCCCGTCACCGGCCTTGAAGCCCACCGAGTCCCCCGGTTGCAGCCGATAGAGCACGCCATCGAGCCAGACATCCGGCGTCCCTTCCAGCACGTGGACGAACTCGTCCTCGGTCTTTTCGGCGTGGGGCCAGCTGGTGCGATGGCCGGGCTCGACAATCTCGTGGTGGATGCCGATGCGGCTAAAGCCAAAGTGCTTGCCGAGGGCGCAGCCGCGGGAAAGGGGCTCCTGACTGCCGGAGTAGTAGCGCGGCGTCTGCTCTTGCAGCTCGCTCCAGTGTTTGATGCAGGGGTGGCGATTCATAGCGGTTCCTTTTCCATGAGGATGCAGTCACGGGAAGGGTCATCCTGACTGTCAGAATGCGGGGAGAAAAGCAGAAATTTTCTGGTCAGATGAGCCCCTCTGACGAGGGGCTCAACAAGCAGGAATTACTTGGCCTTGACGCAAGGCAAGGGAGGAAGCTCGCCCTGTGCAGCCGGGCGGGTCATCTGGTAGTTGCCGGCAAGATCCCGATAGACACGGGTGTTCCACACCTCTCCGTTGTCGAGCTGGAACTCGATGTCGTAGTTGACCCCGGAGACCACCTGGCTGCGCACCTCGCGGATGCTCTGCAGTTTGGCGGCCGTGTTCATGCGAGCCAGCACGCTGGCCAGCGCAGCCTCTCCTTCCGCATTGGGCAACGGCTGACTCTGCCAGCCACCCGCCATCGGTGCACACTCCGGCGTGGGTGACGAGGTGCTGCAGGCACTCAACAGGCCAGCAACAAGGATGGGTAACAACACGCGTTTCATATCATTTTCTCCTGCCTGCAAAATGACCACCTTATCAACATCTTGCCATTATTGCAGCCCAAAAGGCTCCCGCTGCGCCCCGCTTGGACGCACCAATCGATCAGCGCCCCAGATTGTCCGCCAGCTGTTTGGCGCGGCTGGCCGCCCACTGGTCGATCATCTTCTCCATCTCCCCGGCGGTGATGGGCTCATCCTTGTGGGTGGTATCCGTGCTCTCACGGGCATCCATCACCCGCACCAGCAGCTTGCCGCTCCGGGAGTCGAGCAGCTGGGCCATGCTGCCCACCTTGAGCAGGTAGGGCTCCTTGCCGATCACTTCGCGGGTGACGTTGATGGCGATCTTGGCCGGCAGCAGGTCACGCAGCTTGGGGTCGGGGCGGGTCAGGTCGAAGTTGGTGACGGCGGCCTGGATCCGCATGACCTTCGGGCCGGGGGCGGTGGCGATCTTGACGCCCTGCTTGATCAGCTCGCTCTGGAACTTGTCGTGGTAGTAGCGGCCAATCTGGTTCTGTTCGTTGGCGGTCAGCAGATACCACTGGCCGTTCTCCTGCCGAATAAACTGCAGCGGATCGAGCAGCACCTCATTGTATTGGCGCAGGTCAACGCCCGGCTCCTTGTAGACGCGCTGATTGGGGTTGCTCTCGCTCTGCTGGAAGGCTGTCAGCGGGATCGCCTGCAAGCTGTGGGATACCTGATTCTTGACGGCGCAGCCACCCAGCAGGGCCGCAGCCACGGCAACCATCACGACCTTTTTCATATTTGCTCCTGCATTTTACTGTTTGTTTTTGCTGTGGATTTCACACCACATGGCTGGAGAACCCGTGCCGGATGCCGCCAATGTCACAGAGAAATAACCCATTCATCACTTTCCCACAAGCAACAGATCAGGATTGTTCAGCTCACATCCAAGTTGTCACAATTGAGGCACTTTTGTACAGGGTCAGCCAGGGTACGAACTGCGATCTGGCGAGGGTTCGGTTGTTTAATCCGGCTAAATGGGGCTGCGAAAAGCGCTCAGTTTTTTCAAACGATGTGAGCCCGCGAGCGGCGTGAGTTGAACGGGGGAATGCCCTGGAACGGGCGATGACCGATCATCAGCCATCTTGCGCAAACTTGCCTGCCGCCGGAGAAGCAGCAGGCTCATTCATCAGTTATCGAGATCCCAGGGACACTGCTTGACCAGTCCCTCTTTGCCGCTGGCGACGATCGCCTGCTGCACCATCCGTTTGTAGCGATTCTTGATATGGGCGGGCAACGCGGGCACCAACAGTCGCTCGTCAAACTCCGGCAGCGGGCGATCCGGCAGCACCGCCTGCTCCTGCGGGCTGAGGGGCGGCCGGGAGGCCATATTGCTGGCCGAAATGGTGGGCGTGCCCACCAACATCTGGCGTTGCAGCGGCGCGCTCAGCAGAAAATCCACCAGCAGGTAGGCGGCCTTGAGCCGTGCGGGATCATCCCCGACATGACGGGCGATGGAGATCGCATCGAGGGCATAGATGGCCCCCTCCTGCACCATGGCGATCCGCCACTGCTGATCGTTCTGCTTGTTGCACTCCACCAGCTCCAGCCCCCAGGTGGTGGCAAAGGTCTGCTGACGCAGATCCTCGCAGCGGTTGGCCTGATTGAACCAGAAGCCGCGACTGGCCTGCAGCCGCTGCGAGAGCTGCTGCTCCACCTCTTGCTGCAAGGTCTTGTCGGCCAGCATCTCGCCGCTGGCAAACAGGGCGGGCGACTTGCCCAGCGAAAGCAGCACCGAAAAGAGCAGCGGCTCGAACTGGTCGCAGAACTCGGCAAACTGGTCCGGCGGCGAGCTGTTGGCGAGCACCTGCCAACTGGTGGGCGCTTGCGGCACCTGCTTGCTGTCATAAGCGAGGCTGAACATGGCGTAGGAGAAGGGCACCGAGTAGTTGCGCTCCCCCTGCTTGTCATACTCGGTGTTCTTGAGGGCGGGCTTCACCTCGGCGTAGTGCTGCAGACGGCTGAAATCGATGGGGAGCAGCAGCTTGAACAGCGGCTGGTGATGGGCCTTGTAGAAGTAGCTGGTCGGCAGCACCACATCGGCGCTGCGGGTACGCAGGGCGCGGTAGACGCTGTCGAAATCTGTCAGCAGCGGCTCGATCCGGCTGACCGTCGCCTCCACCCCATGGGCTTTGGCGTAGTCGGCAAACTGTTGTTCATACCCCGCAGGCAGATAGCCCCACTCCAGCAATTTGAGCTGAACCGGGGCCGCCAGCGCCGGGGTCATCCCCAGCAACCAGCAAAGAGGCAGTAGACGCATGGCCGGGCACTCCTGACAGGTAAACCTTGTTGGAGTATAGGCCCATGCGCCGACTCGTCAGGCCACCAGCTCGGCCCCCATGCTCGCCAGAATGGAGAGGCTGACCACCGCAAACAGCACGCCGGTCACCAGATTGAGCGGTCGCTGCACCCGCAGCAGCAGGCGCTGGGCACGATCGGTGGAGAGGCTCCACGCCAGCAGCCCGAACCAGCAGAGGGAGATGATGAAGAGCTCGCCCACCAGCAGGCTGCGGGTCATCCCGTCCACCTCTGGCGTCACCATGGCGGCCAGCAGACCGATAAAGAACACCAGCGCCTTGGGGTTGAGCAGGTTGGTGGCAAGGCCAGTGCGCACGCCCCTGCCCCAGCCGCGCAGCTCGTTGGCGGCACTGGCCATCAGGGTGCTGCTCTGCTGGCGAGCCGCCATCAGGGCGCCCCACCCCAACCAGCCCAGATAGAGGGCGCCGCAGCACTTGATCACCATAAACAGCAGCGGATGGCTGGCAATCAGCATGCTGATCCCGGTCAGGCTCAGGGTGGCGTGCACCATGATCGCCAGCGAGATGCCCAGCGCCGCGCCAAGGGCGGTCGGCCGGTGCAGGCTGGTGCGCAGGATCAGGGCGAAATCGGGGCCGGGGCTGGCCAGTGCAATCAGGTGCATCAGGCCGAGGGTAACGAACAGACTGGTCAGCATAACAACTCTCGCTTTAACGACGGAGAGTCAGCATGGCGGATCAGCGGGGGGCGCGGCTTGTAAAAGATTGCATCTGGGCACGAAATTCGGCGGGTGTCAGACCGAATGCCTGGCGAAAGCCGTGGTGAAAGTGACTCTGATCGAAGAAGCCAACCGCCAGCGCTACCTCGCTCACTGCCATCCCGCTCGCCAGCAGCCGTTTGCCCTGCTCCAGCCGCAGCCGTTTCAGCCAGGCGTAGGGGGTCATGCCGCTTCGCTTCTTGAACTGGCGCAGGAAGGCGAAACGATCGAGCCCGAGCAGCCCCGCCAGCTCTTCCAGCGAGTGGGGCTCGTCGAGGGCGGCCATCAGGTAGTCGCGCAGGAATCGCAGTTGGGGATCGGCCAGCTGGTGTACCTCGGGGGCCAGATGCAGCAGCTCCCCCAGCAGGGCAAGCAGCTGGCTCTCGATCAGCAAGCCATCGGCCTTGGGGTTGTCGAGATAGCCGTGCAGCTGGGCAAAGCCCTGATAGAGGTCGGGGCGGCTCTGCAATCCCTTGTCGAAGAAGGGTTCCGGCTGCTCCGGCAGCCAGAGCGCCAGCTGCTGCGGATCGATGGCGAAGACCCGCACCTCATACCCTTCCGGCAGCAGGCTGAGGCCGTCGTGTACCTCATCCGGGTTAACGGTAGAGAGCACCCCGCGCACCAGATGGTGGCTGTTCCCCTTGTGGATAAACTTCTGGCCACCCCGCTGCACCAGCCCGATATGGTAGTCGAGATGGACATGGCGGCCGTAGCTGAACGCCCTGTGGTGGGAGTGTGACAGCTCGACCCCCGGCAAGTGCGGGGATTGCCAGTAGCGGATGAGGGAATCGGTGGTATTCATGGGTTATAGATACACCGCAAACAAGCTGAATGCTTGTAGATTATTGCATTCCGGCTATGCCCTTGCAGCTGGTGCAATGGCCACCAAAGCAGGTCGGCTACGCCACCAGCGATAACCGGCAACCACAACCCGCTTATTGAGCTACGGAAAAAGCAAAGGGAGGCATTACGCCTCCCTTCGACTGATCACACAACCCAGTTACTTGGGTTGCAGCTTCATCTCCTGCAAATACTCCTGCACCTGCTGCTTGTAGTCCGCCTGATAGGAGAACTTGGTGCTGTCGCTCGCCGCAATCAGGTTCACCGCTGTACAAAACAGGGTGGCAGCCAGCAACCCCTTGCCAACCCACTGAGGATGGTTGCGGCTCCAGCTAACCAGCAACAGCAGGATCGGGAACAGGGCATAGGGGAATATCAGCATCAGGTGCCAATAGTTGAAGATGATGGGCGAGAGCGCCGCACTCACCAGCACAGCCAATACGGCCGCCAGCGCATAGAGGCCGAGCCAGCTCGTGCCGTCCACTGATGCACGGTCGCTGCGCAGCAGACGCGGCTTGAGATCCCGCCACAGTTGCCAGTTGGCCTTGGCCGCCAGCAGCACGGTGGCAGAGCCCACCCCGTAGATCATCACCCGCCACAGCCAGACTGCTGTCATCTGCAAATATTCATGACCCGCCAGCCAGATGAACTGAGTGTCGTTGACCAGCTTGCTGGCAAACAGCCAGGAGCCGTAACGCAGCCAGTAGATCACCGATTTCAGCACCGGATAGACATGCACCAGCCCCCATCCGATATAGCGCTGACGCGCTTCGGGATCGACGTTCTGGGTGATATGGCTGTTGCTCATCACTTCCATGGCGTAAGGGATCAGAGATGCACCGATCAGCAGGGCTGCGACCACCACCCCGCTCCAGCTCACCTTGAGGATTCGGCGCCAGAAGAGGTAGGTGGAGATCACAGCCAGCAGCGGCCAGGAGTAGTGCAACTGCATCGCCATACCGATAGCCAGCAGATGAACAATCATGTGCCAGAAGGAGGCTCGCTCGCGCATATGCCAAGCCGACCAGCAGTGCATGGCCGAGAAGAGGAAGAGATAGGAGGGGTTGTAGAGCAAACTCTCGTACTGGAACCAGGGGTTGAGCCAGCAGAGCACCAGAAACAGCAACCGCGCATTGCCCTTCGATACGGGGTCAACAAACACCTGGCGGATAACCGCATCAAATAGCAGAAAACCGACCAACCGCATCACCAGCAGCAACACCATGGGGGCATAGGGAGAATCCCACAGTAGCAGCGGCCCACCAATCAGCCAGGCCGACAAGCTCCCCGGCACATTGCCCACCGCACTCGCCGCATTGCCATAGCTGAGCCAGACCCCCTCATAGGCTCCAAGGTAACCCTTGTAGAGCATCTGGGTCTGGTCGCCGGTGAGGAGCTGATTAACAGAAAACAACCAGGAGAGCAGCAGCCCGGCAAATATACAGGCCGCGAATAATGCGTTATGGTAGCGCCCACTAAGACCAATCATTGATCCACACCTATTGAAAAAATTGCTAACGACTTTAACAGTTGCCACCTGATTTTGCTCGTTTACGATTCACATTTTTAGTAGATTTACCAGTCAGTTATGAGACCCGCGGAGCAGTTATGACCCCACCAGTTAAAAAGTTTTTATTCATTGTTGAAGACTTGTATGGTGGTGGTGCGGAAAAGGTTCTGCTCAATACCGCATCCTTGCTAAAAGATGCAGGTGTCGATGTTACCTTGTTTACCTTGCGGGAAAAAATAGACCATACGCTACCTGACAACATTCACCCGATTAATCTTGGCATTGTCACAAAGCTGACTAAAGCCATATCCAATGTTGCGGTTGAAAATATACAAGCATCTCTGATCTTGAAAAAAGTCAAAGAGATCTCGCCTGACGTAATTATCTCATGCTCATGTGACAAAATTACCAGACACCTGCCTGATACACTGAATATTTATTACTGGATCCACGGAAATGTCACCGGCTTTGCCAAAGACAATGCCAAAGGATATGAAAAATTCAAGCGCTTCTATAATGGCAAGAAACTGATCTGCGTATCTCGTGGCATCGCGGACGACATTTTGCACAATGTAAGAGCCACACCAAAATCGTGTCAGGTTATCTACAATCCGTTTGATATCGAGAAAATTCAGGCGTTGGCCGATGAGCCTTTCAACAAGCCATTTGAAAAGTATTTCATCCATGTCGGCACTTTCGAAGAACGAAAACGCCACGATCGTCTCTTGCAGGCATATCAGCTAAGCGGCGTTGCTACGCCACTCGTTCTGATGGGCAAAGGGGAGCGACGCCCTCACATTGAAGCCATGATCGAGGAGATGAACCTTGCCAGCAAGGTGAAGATCATCGACTTTCAGAAGAACCCCTACCCCTATATCAAAGCCGCTCAGGCGCTCATCCTGACATCCGATGCTGAAGGGCTGCCAACAGTGCTTATTGAAGCACTCATCTGCCATACCCCGGTGATCAGCGTGGATTGCCCGTCTGGGCCGGCAGAAATTCTTACTGGGCCACTGCAAGATAACCTTTGCTCCCTTTTTGACATTCCCAAAATAGCGCAAAAAATATCTCGTATGGATATAGATAAAATGCATATACCAGATCATTTTTACAGCCCATTCTCTAGTACAGAGACCATAAAATCATTTATGTCACTTTAGTTTATTAAATTTAATGAAATAACATTGAAATGTCATTTTGAGAGCTAATCCAATGAATATCCTATTAATAGGTATCGATAACGCAGGGCTCATTACCCCGATAGTTGAAGAGATGCGACAACAAGGACACGTGGTTACATTTATTGAGAATGGAGAAATATCTAGATATGATTACCTGCACCCAGTAGAGAGAATATCAAACTTAATTTCAAAGGCTCTGTTTAAAAGAAATTTAAAACAAGAAAGAAGCTGGCTGTCGACCACCCAGTTTTTGAATGGTTTTACAAAAAACCGCCACTTTGATATCACTATCCTCACTAATCCTGATATTTACACGGCAGAACATCTGACACAGCTCAAAAAATGCACCAACAGGATGATTTGCCACCTGTGGGACAGTACCCTCAGAATGCCAAATAATATCAAAAACATTTCACTTTTTGATAAAGTTTTGAGCTTTGATCCGCAAGATGTTAAAAAATATGGCTTTACACCATTAACTAACTACTATAAAAAGAATTTAACCCCACTCCAACCAAACAGAAACTATGATGGTGATGTGTTTGGTATTTTTAGCTTTGATCGTGAACGCTACGCCTTTATGACTGCATTTCTGGATGCCAACCCAGACTTAAAAATTAAAATCATGATTTATGTTGATCACCACCGAAAGATCAAAAAAATAAGAGACAAGAGAATCGAAATAATTACCAAGCCAATTACTGGTGATGAACTATTGGCAATCTCATCGGCTTATCACTGTATTCTTGATATAGGATACCAGTCACAAAAAGGCTTGTCTTTTAGATTCTTTGAGTCTCTTGCCTATGAACAAAAAATAATATCAAATAACAATACCGCAGAGACATTTCCGTTCTTTCATCCCAACAATATATTTTGCATAACAGATACAGATCTAAAAGTCTCACCTGACTTTTTAACGATCCCTTATCATCACATATCTGACGAGATAAAAAATCAATACAGACTAGATATATGGGTAAATAAATACATAAAGGCGATGCTTTAATTTTTATTCTGCACCAGGCTATGGTGCAGAAATCTAAATTATTGTGCTATGTACTGAACATACCAATCATTAAATTGACTCTCAAACTCCTCCATATTAATGTAGTTTACATTTTGTTCTTTTTTGGCATCAACATACATTACCATGGCTTTCTCAAAATTTGGTAACCACTCCCGGTTTTCACCTTTACCAAAATTATCATTATATATTCCAAATATAGGTTTTTTCAGCCCTGCGGCAATGTGTACTGTCGCCGTATCTACAGACACGATACCGATACTATTTCTTATTTGAGCGAATAGAACACCTAAAGAATGGGATGAGTCATGTGTGATAACTCTTTCCCTTAAGATATCAGGCATTCTCCTGATATTGTGTTCTGTTTCAATTTTCTTTATCGGTGGATAGAGCAAACATACATTATATCCAGGCTTGCTCAACATAACCTTCAGGATCTCGATAATTTTTTCATCATTAAATGTTCGTGAGCTGCCACTACCGTAAGGATTAAAACAGATTGTGGGATTATCAGGCCAGCTAGATTTAACGCTTGACTCATCTTCAAGATATTCTGGAACAATATAATCTGTATCGGGGTTATCAACCCCCATTTTATTAACGGCCAAGGCAAACTTCTGTGAGAAGTGAATATTCTTGGTTAAATGACCAATTTTAATATTCACACATTTTATTTTGTCATCTATACCAATAACATTTTTTACAGATAATTTTGAGATAAAGAAAATATCTTTCATCTTCATTTCATTAGTAAGATGAACAAGATATTCAATATCTCCTATATCTCTAGCCAATGAGGCGAGTGCTGCATAACTTGGTCTTTTCGGAATAGAATAAACTTCATCAAAAAGAAATTGGTTTTTAAATAAAGACCTCATCTCAGGGGTTGTAATTGCAACTACTTTTTTGCCTGGAAACTTCTTTTTTATTTCACGAGCGACCCAAGATGATACTATGGCATCCCCCAATTTGGCATCCCAACGAACAAAGACTATAGCACCATCTTTACTTGAAGCTGATTTCAAAGATCGGTCAAAAAGCACAATCCCTATTTTACGACGAATGATATCGCGCCATGATTGCAATTTCTTAATCATTTTCTTCCCTCCAAAGGCGATACCTTTATTGTGGTAATTAAAGCCGAAAATAAAAACATGAAGAATATCATCCCGGAGTTATGACTTATAAATGCTTGACTCAAGCTATAATCAACAAGAGTTAATGATGAAACCGCCAACATACTACTGACCAATAAGTTATCTCTATTTTTACTCGCAACCCAAAGTGGATAAAAGTACAGCAGAGCTAACATCAAGAAGCCTATAATGCCGCGTTTAGCCAATTCATCTAAAAATTGATTATGTGCATGTGAGTTAAAATTATAAATGAACTCGGATATAGAACCATTATTATATTGGTTTAATTGTGATAAGCGAATTCCGTTATTTCCCCAACCAAAAATTGGTTTTTCCAAAAAAGAGTTATATGCACTTTCCCACAACTGCAATCGAATGCCTAGAGATGTATCCGGATTCACACCATCAAAATAATGAACAACATCCGCTTTTGCATTATATATCCTATCCATTACGCCACTTTGCGGAAGCATAGCCAAGAAAAGCAACAAGGCACATACAGTGCTTGCATAGAGACCATCTTTGAGGGATAGCTGTTTTCTAAAATAAAAAACTATTGTAAACAAGACGATTGGAAGTAAAACCCAGCCACCTCTGGTCCCGGAGAGAAAACTGCCTATCCCCCCCATTAAAAATGAAAGAAGCATAAAGGCAGCAATGTTTTTCTTCCCTAAATGGCGGAACCAGAAAAAAGCACACAGACATAACAATGCCAATGTCATGCTGATGTTTCCTGACTGAATTGGCATGCTTTCATCAAAAGCTCGAGGCATTCCAAGATAAAACTTTTCATATATTGCGATTAGACCTGAACTCACTGCTCCTATAGAGAGGCCAGCAATAAGAACGTTTATGTTAATGGGGAACACACTTAATAAAGGTAAGGTCATTGCAGCCATTAACAAGCGACTTGGTCGGTCTAACTCTTTGAGAGCGCCACCATCAATCCCGATTGATACTGCTTGGATGACAAAAAAAGAGATGAATATATATGATAATATTTTCACCTCTGAACTCATTGCCAAATAATATTTTTTACGCCAAAAGACAAAAACACTTGCCAAAACTAAAATGCTGGGCCCATATCCATAGCCACTGGGGACCGTTAAAACTATTGCGCCAAATAAAAAAGCTGCAAATTGCACAATAATATTTAATCGTAGGCAATTTTTATCTAAATTCACAAGTTATTTCCTGAACACATAATTCCCACGAATTTTTCGCCACAGCCCGAATACATCGGTACGGGGGAAGATGGCAATCCGGCGGATCTGGAAAGGGTCCTGGTGCATTGCTTTGGGGCCGCTATTGGTAGCAACGGCAAAACGATACCCGGCGGTGATAGCCTGCTCCTTGGCACTCTCGTTCATATCTCCGTAAGGGTAGGCAAACGAGAGCAACGGATGGCCAAGCAGGGCCTCCAGTTGGCGTTTATTCTCCTGAATTTCATGGGCTTGTTGTTCGGGTGTGAGCTTGCTCAAGCGGGGATGGGTCAGGGTATGACCACCAATTTCCACATGACCGCTGGCGGCCAACGCCTTGACCTGCTCACCACTCATCAATGAGACCTTGGTATCCGGATTGGTCGGATGCTCCACATCCCAACGGTTATAACCTTCGCCGGTAACTACGTACACCACGGCTTTGTAACCAAATTTTTCCAGCAGTGGCAGCATGCGGGTCAGGTTGTCCTGATAGCCGTCATCGGCGGTGATCATCAGGTACTTCTTGCCGTATTGCAGACGGTGGATAAAGCCTTTGTCGGCCAAATCACTAAACGTCAGGGTTTCGTAGCCGAGCCACTTCATCAGTCGCAGATGCTTCTCGAACATGGTGATCGGCATCCAGGTACCATGCACCCCCTTCTCGCTATCCTGCTCGATAAAGCGGTGGTACATGATGACGGGTATCTCGCGGCGCAGGGTTTCGACTACGGCATCCTGATAGATGGTTTCGAGGCCGGATACTACCCCCTGCAAGCCATACTCATCTTGAATGCGTTGCCGAATGGCTTCCGGCACCATCTTGCTTGCGAGGGCGGATTCGATTTCGCCCTTCAGCGCGGCAAAATCGATGGCCAGATCCTTGGGGCCGATATCGCCAAAATTACTCGCCAGAGCATCATCCAGATTCTGTTCGGTCACCAGACCAACTGCCTTGGCTTCACCAATGGCAAAGGCGGGCCGACCGCAGAGCAGTGCTTCCATCGCTACCCGACCGGCACCAATTACCAGATCGCAACCCGCCAGCAGAGCGGGCACATCATCGACATAACCGACAAACTCGGCACGGCCTTCGAAACGGGCAAAGCGCTCCGGCACCTTGGTACCGCTGACAATCCGCACCTTGCAGGCATCCAGATCGAGTACCTCGTCGAGCAGACGGTAACAGAGCTCCCCTTTGGGGCCGCTCAAACGGCCAATGATGGCAATCACCGGCTTTGGGTTGTCCGGCGCTGGCACAAGCTGGAATTTGTTGGTTTCGATACCGTTGCGCAGCACCTGCACGATCGCGGGATCGACCCCCAGATTGTCGACTATCTGATGGGCAATATCTTCACAAACGGCAACCGCCCGATAGCCGAGTGCATGGAAGGCCTTGCGCGAAGCGTGCACCGGCTGGCGACCATGCACCGTGGTGATCATCGGGGTGCCAGTCAGCTTGCAAGCCACATAGCTGCTCCAGCCGGAGGCGCGGGAGTGAGCATGCACCAACTGAATATGATGCTTCTTGATGAGATAGATGAGGTAAAAGACGTGCCAGAAGCGGCGCAGAATGCTGCGCTTGTTGAATCTCAGCTTGAAGACGGGGCCAAGCGTCGGCTTGGTCAGGGTATCTGACACATAAAAGACGTTGTGACCACGCCGGGTCAGTTCGTTACCGACCGTGGTGGCATAGACCTCAGCTCCCGTTACCTCGAGCTGGGAGAGTGCCATCAATATATTCATCGCGCGGTTACCCGGTAGAGAAGAGAGGAACGGCAAGCAGCCACAGAGACCAGAAACCGGAAGCAGGCGAGTGCCCACTTCCGGTTTTGCGCTCAAACTGCCGCGTTGTGCTCACCTGTTAGCGGTTGAGCCAAGCCATGTAATCCGCTACCCCTTCGGCAACGGTTTTAAACTCGGCGTCATAACCCACGCTGCGCAGCTTGGTCATGTCAGCCTGGGTGAAGCTCTGGTAGCGACCCTTGAGGTGATCCGGGAAGGGAATGTACTCAATGGCTCCCTTCTGATGATGCTTGATCACCGCTTCGGCCACGTTCTGGAACGGCTCGGCACGACCGGTACCGCAGTTGAAGATGCCGGAGTGCTGCGGGTTCTGCCAGAACCAGAGGTTTACCTTGCAGACGTCGTCGATATAGATGAAGTCACGCATCTGACCACCGTTCGGGAAGCCATCGCAACCTTCGAACAGCTTGGGATTCTCGCCCTTCTTCACCTGGGTATTGAGGTGGAAGGCGACGGAAGCCATGGAGCCTTTGTGCTGCTCGCGCGGGCCGTAGACGTTGAAGTACTTCAGACCGACAACCTGAGAGTTGATCTCCGGCATCCAGCGGCGCACGTACTGGTCAAACAGCTGCTTGGAGTAGCCGTAGACGTTGAGCGGCTGTTCGAACTTGGGATCTTCGATGAAGTTGTCGTTGCGGCCACCGTAGGTCGCGGCAGAAGAGGCGTAAATGAATGGAATTTCACGCTCGATGCAGTAGTGGAACAGATCCTTGGAGTACTCGTAGTTGACCTCCATGATGAACTTGCCGTTCCATTCGGTGGTGGCAGAGCAGGCGCCTTCGTGGAAGATCACCTCGATGCCGTTGTCCCACTCTTCAAACTCGTCACCGGAGACGATGCGAGCCTGAAACTCGTCCTTGTCCATGTAGTCAGCGATGGTCAGATCGACCAGGTTGACGAACTTGGTGCCGTCGGTCAGGTCATCAATGACCACGATATCGGTCCGTCCTTGAGCGTTCAGCTGCTTGACCAGATTGCTGCCGATAAAGCCAGCACCGCCAGTTACTACGATCATGGAGTTTGCCTCTCGTACGTTGATGGCTACATGTGACTGCTTGTTAAAGCTGTGTATAGTGAGCCAATTTGAAATTGCCGAAAAGTTTATCACGGGCCGTCCGGGGATTCGACCTTGTTCAAAACTGCCCCGAGCGGAACCTGTTGGAGGAATGAGTGATGAAAACCAGAGACAGGATCATTCACAGCGCGACCGAGCTGTTCAACGATCAGGGTGAACGCAACATCACCACCAACCATATTGCGGCGCACATGGGTATCAGCCCAGGCAACCTCTACTACCACTTCCGCAATAAAGAAGACATCATCCACTCCATCTTCGACCAGTATGCCCGTCACCTGAGCGAGAGCTTCGTGCCGACCCGCAACCGTGAGATCACCCTGCAGGATCTGATGGGCTATCTCGATGCCATCTTCTATCTGATGTGGCAGTTCCGCTTCTTCTACGCCAATCTGCCGGACATCCTGAGCCGTGACGAGCCGCTGCAACAGAAGTACCTCAAGGCCCAGGAGCAGATGCGCTCCTCCGTGGTCGCCCTGCTCAGGAGCCTGCGCGAAGGCGGCATTATCGATGTCAGCGATGAAGACCTGCCGGATCTGGGCCAGACCATCAAGATGGTGGTGACCTGCTGGATCCCCTTCCAGATTGCCCAGGCCCCCAACACCCGCATCACCAAACCTCTGCTCTATCAGGGCGTGTTGAAGGTGCTGTTCCTGCTGCGCCCCTATGTGCAACCCCAGGTGGCCGGACAGATCCAGCAGCTGGAGCTGCACTACCGTCAGCTGGCCCAACCAGCTGGGTGAGATCTGTTTCACATTTGTTGAATATCAGCACAATCATTTGAATTTACCGCAACAGATTGCAGTAAAATGTCGCCCTCTGTTGATACGCAGCTGAAATAGCCAATAAGGATCGAGGATGTCTAACGGATTCTATCGTCACCTGACCGAGCAACTGAACCAGGTGCAAGCTGAAGGGTTGTACAAGCAGGAGCGCATCATCACCTCCGCCCAGCAGGCCAGCATCGCCGTCGGCGGTGAGCAGGTACTGAACTTCTGTGCCAACAACTATCTGGGACTGGCCAACCACCCGGATCTGATCGCCGCCGCCCATCAGGGACTCGACAGCCACGGCTTTGGCATGGCCTCGGTACGCTTCATCTGCGGTACCCAGGATCAGCACAAAGCGCTGGAGCAGAAGATGTCTGCCTTCCTCGGCACCGAAGACACCATCCTCTACTCCTCCTGTTTCGATGCCAATGGCGGTCTTTTTGAGACCCTGTTCGGCGCCGAAGATGCCATCATCTCCGATGCCCTCAACCACGCCTCCATCATCGACGGCGTGCGGCTGTGCAAGGCCAAGCGCTATCGCTACGCCAACAACGACATGACCGAGCTGGAAGCCCAGCTCAAACAGGCTGACGCCGATGGCGCCCGCTTCAAGCTGATCGCCACCGACGGCGTTTTCTCCATGGATGGGGTCATCGCCGACCTCAAATCCATCTGCGATCTGGCGGACAAATACGATGCACTGGTGATGGTGGATGACTCCCATGCCGTCGGCTTTATCGGTGAAAACGGTCGTGGCACCCACGAATATTGCGGCGTGATGGATCGGGTCGACATCATCACCGGCACCCTGGGCAAGGCGCTCGGCGGCGCATCCGGCGGCTATACCTCCGGCAAGAAAGAGGTGATCGACTGGCTGCGTCAGCGCTCCCGCCCGTACCTCTTCTCCAACTCGCTGGCCCCCTCCATCGTTGCCGCCACCATCAAGGTGATCGACATGCTGGCGGAAGGTCACGACCTGCGCGCACGTCTGAAAGAGAACAGCCGTTACTTCCGCGAGCGGATGAGCGCAGCCGGTTTCACCTTGGCAGGCGCCGACCACGCCATCATTCCGGTGATGCTGGGGGATGCCAAACTCGCCTCCGAAATGGCAAGCCGCATGCTGGCAGCCGGCATCTATGTGGTGGGCTTCTCCTTCCCGGTCGTGCCCAAGGGTCAGGCGCGCATTCGCACCCAGATGTCTGCCGCCCATACCCGCGAGCAGCTGGACAAGGCGATCGACGCCTTTATCCGCATCGGCCGTGAACTCGGCGTTATCTGATTTGAATCAAGGGGCTGCAGCCCCTTTTTTCTGCATTCATATTGAAGGAACAGCCATGAAAGCACTCTCCAAACTGCACAAAGAGGTCGGCATCTGGATGACGGATGTACCGGCTCCCGAGCTCGGCCACAACGATCTGCTGATCAAGATCCGCAAAACCGCCATCTGCGGCACCGACATCCATATCTACAACTGGGACGAGTGGTCCCAGAAGACCATTCCGGTACCCATGGTGGTCGGCCACGAATATGTCGGCGAAGTAGTCGCCATCGGTCAGGAGGTGCGCGGCTTCGCCATCGGCGATCGGGTCTCCGGCGAAGGGCACATCACCTGCGGTCACTGCCGCAACTGCCGCGCCGGGCGCACTCACCTGTGCCGCAACACCATTGGTGTTGGCGTCAACCGTCCAGGTGCTTTTGCCGAATATCTGGTGATCCCCGCGTTCAACGCCTTCAAGCTGCCGGACAATATCCCGGACGAGCTGGCTGCCATCTTCGACCCGTTCGGCAATGCGGTGCACACCGCCCTCTCCTTCGATCTGGTGGGTGAAGATGTGCTCATCACCGGGGCTGGCCCCATCGGCATCATGGCCGCCGCCGTCTGCCGCCATGTGGGTGCGCGCCACGTGGTGATCACTGACGTCAACGAATACCGGCTGGAGCTGGCCCGCAAGATGGGCGCCACCCGCGCGGTCAACGTGGCCAAGGAGAAGCTGGCCGGCGTGATGAGCGAGCTGGGCATGACCGAAGGGTTCGACGTGGGGCTGGAGATGTCCGGCGTCCCGAGCGCCTTCCAGGAGATGCTCGACAAGATGAACCACGGCGGCAAGATCGCCATGCTTGGCATCCCCCCCTCCACCATGGCCATCGACTGGAACAAGGTGATCTTCAAGGGGCTGTTTATCAAAGGGATCTATGGCCGCGAGATGTTCGAGACCTGGTACAAAATGGCCAGCCTGATCCAGTCAGGGCTGGATCTCTCCCCCATCATCACCCACAGATTCCACATCGACGAATTCCAGCAGGGGTTCGATGCGATGCGCTCCGGCCACTCCGGCAAGGTGATCCTGAGCTGGGATAAATAACCCTTTTCACCCTTTGGTTACTCGAAACCCGGCGAATGCCGGGTTTCTTTTTATCTCCACCACCAGAATTGCCGTGAGATCGCCCAAAACTTTGTACGCAGAGTGTTTAACACTTCACACACAAGCGTTTAAATGGCTGTAACTATTCGGTTATAATCCCGTCGCTTACATGGATAATAAAAGACTGCTGGGAGTATATGAGCGTGTTGAAAAAACTGAGCTATTTGCTGGCTGTCGGGATGACGGCCGCCAGCTTGTCTGGGGCAGTGCTTGCTGCCGATGAGATGTCACCGGAGGCCATTGCCGAGCGGATCAAACCGATCGGTCAGGTCTATACCGCCAAGGATCTGGAAGGTATTGCCGGCGCGGGTGCTGCACCTGCTGCGACCGCCTCTTCCGGTCCCCGCAATGGCGAAACAGTATACAAGGGCGCCTGCTTTGCCTGTCACGACACCGGCGCTGCCGGTGCCCCCAAACGGGGTGACAAGGCAGCCTGGGATCCTCGCATCGCCCAAGGCATTGATACTCTCAAGAAACATGCCATTGAAGGCTTTACCGGCAAGTCCGGCATGATGCCTCCGCGCGGCACCTGTGCGAACTGTAGTGATGAAGAGATTGAAAACGCCATCCACTACATGATCGACAAGCTGTAAGTATTTGAAAGGGCCGCAATTGCGGCCCTTTCAATCTATCGGCTTCCGACTACTCTTGTAGGGTAGGCATAGTCGGGAGTTGCTCATGTCGCCCCATTCCACCGAATCCCACTACTCAACTCCTCTGCTGGCGTTGGTCTCTGCCATTATGGATTTTCCGGCTCCCCCTACAGCGCAGAGCAGCGATTATGATGATCTGATAAAGCAGATAAACCAGCTCTGCCCGTTGCAGCATTTCGGCATGCTGGGCCTCTCCGACAGTGGTCTGAACTGGCTCTACGCCTACAAAATCAGCGATACCTTCAAGCAACAACTGGGGCGGGAGCAGTCCCGCATCACCGATCAGCTCACCCAGCTCGATGAGGCCGAAGGGTGGTGCGTCTTTCCTATCGAACATGGTCAGGTGCAGTGGCTGCTGGCTCGCGGCGAACCATCCGACCTGCCCACATTACGCCTGCTGCTGGAGTGTCTATCCAAACGGCTGACCGAAACCCAGGCGGGCTCCCATCTCACCGAGCTGCCTTCTCCGCTGATCCGCAAAGACCCGAACTGGAAAAAGAAAATCGAGAGCATCAGCCGCATCATGCGACTGGCCAACACCCTGCCCGGTCAGGCGCTCTTCTCCCAGCTGGAGGCGGTGCTGCGCCAGATGCTCGCCATTGAGGATATGCTGCTGGTCAGGCTCCACAGCCATACGCTTGAGAAGATTTATCCCGCACATCCTCGTCAAAGCGACGAATTCATCAGCGGTTTGTGCCACAGCACCAGCAATATCGAGGTCAACAGGGAGGCAACCTACTGGCACAGCATGCCGCTACGGCTGCAACAACAGTACTTCGCCCACTTCATCATCAGCACCGCGCAACCGCTGGAGACAGACGACAAGCTGTTTCTCGACTTCCTGCGTGGTCAGCTCACCCTGCTGTTGGAGCTGAAGCGGATCCGCCAGCAGCTTAACGACATCAATAGTGAAGACTCCATCAACCAGCGGCTGCAACAGCTGCGTCAGACCAACCTCAGGCTGCAAAAGCAGCTCAAGCAGCATCAGGAGCTGGAACGGCGGCTGCAATTCGATGCGCTTCACGACCCGCTGACCCAGCTACCGAACCGGGCGCTGTTGATGAACCACCTCAATCAAGCCATGACCCACTACAACCGCTACAAGTCACCGGGGTTTGCGGTGATCTTCATCGATGTGGATCACTTCAAGCAGATCAATGACACCCTGGGCCACAGTGCTGGTGATCAGCTGCTCAAGGAGGTAAGCCGCCGCCTGCAGACCTGCATCCGGCAAAACGATATGGTGGCCAGATTGGGGGGCGACGAGTTCGTCATCTATCTCGATAGCAGCAAACATGAAGATGACATCAGCCCGGTGCTCAACCGTATCATCAGCCGCCTCTCCTATCCGTTCCGGCTGCTTGGCAATGAGCTGAGTATTACCGTCAGCCTGGGGGTATCGAGTGTGTCCGAACAGACATCGGATATCAGCCAGTTACTCCACCAGGCCGATCTGGCCATGTACCAGGCCAAACGCAATGGCCGCAGCCGCATCGTCAGCTACTCGGATGATTGCATCAACCAGAACTGGAATTCGCCGGAAGAGATGCTGGCTCGGGCCCTGCGGGAAGGGCGTATCGTCCCCTACTACCAACCGGTGATCCGGCTACAGGATAGCCGCCTGACCGGTCTGGAGGTGATGGCGCGCTGGCTGACCGAAGAGGGAATTCTGAAGGATGCATTCGACTTTATTCCGCTGGCGGAGCAATGTGGCCTGATTCTGGAGCTGGATTATCAGATCCTGCGCCACACCTGCCAGCAACTGAAAGTGTGGCTTCCGATCTCGGGCCAGAGCAAGTTCAAGGTCGCCATCAACCTCTCCGGCAAACATCTGGTCAACCATGATCACATCATGCGGTTGGTGGACATTATCGATGAGGAGGGGATAACACCAGGCTATCTGATCTTTGAATTCAACGAGCGGGAGCTGTCGCGGCAGGATTCCGATGCGCTGGCCTCCCTGCATGAACTGCGTGCCAAGGGCATTCAGATCAGCCTGGACGACTTTGGTACCGGCTTCTCCTCCCTCAACGCCCTGTTCCATTTCCCGGTAGATTACATCAAGGTGGATGACAGCTTTACCCAGCGGATGCTGCAGTCCCCCAAAGATCTGGCGCTGATCCGCGCCATGCGGGATATCTGTCAGGATCTCGATTACACCCTTGTGGTTGAAGGCATTGAGAACCAGCAGCAGTTACAGAAGCTGATAGATATCGGCTGCCGGATGGGGCAAGGACGCTATATATCTCCCCCCATGCCGGGAGCAGACATCATTCCACTGCTATCCCCCGGCAACGCAACCTCCTAATCTTTCTTGAACATGGCGCGCAGATTGGCCACCGCCATCTGCCCCTTCTGCTGGCGCTCCTCGGCAGTCACCTTCTTCTGGTTTTCCCATTCAAGGTCATCCTGCGGCAGCTCCAGCAGGAAGCGGCTCGGCTCTGGCCGTACCGACTCGCCAAACTGGCGCCGCTCCTTGCAGAGGGTAAAGGTCAGCTCGGTCTGGGCCCGGGTAATGCCCACGTAGGCGAGACGCCGCTCCTCCTCGACGTTGTCTTCATCGATGCTGGTCTGGTGGGGGAGCAAGCCCTCCTCCATCCCCACCATGTAGACATAGGGGAACTCCAGCCCCTTGGAGGCATGCAAGGTCATCAACTGCACCTGATCGGCATCATCTTCCCCCTCATTGCGCTCCATCATATCGCGCAGGGTGAGTCGAGTGACCACCTGAGCCAGCGTCATCGACTCCTCCAGCTCATCCCCTTCCAGCATCTCGGTAATCCAGCGATAGAGGGTGGAGACGTTCTGCATCCGCATTTCGGCCGCTTTCGGGCTGGGGGAGGTCTCGTAGAGCCACTCTTCATAGTGGATCTCCTTGATCATGTCCCGCACCGCCTCCACCGGATTGCCGCGCAGCGCCTGATCACCAAGGCGAACCAGCCAGTTGGTAAAGGCCTGCAAAGCCGTCAGGCCACGGCCGGAGAGGTGCTGTTCCAGCCCCAGCTCGAAGCTGGCGGCAAACAGGCTCTTGCCGCGCTGGTTGGCGTATTGGCCAAGCTTTTCGAGGGTGGTGGGGCCGATCTCGCGTCGCGGCAGGTTGACCACCCGCAGGAAGGCAGTGTCCTCATCCGGATTCACCAGCAGCTTGAGGTAGGCCATGATGTCCTTGATCTCGGTACGGGAGAAAAACGAGGTGCCGCCGGAGATACGGTAAGGGATCCGGTTGGTCATCAGCGCCTTCTCGAAGATGCGCGACTGATGGTTGCCCCGATAGAGGATGGCGTAATCCTTGAACCGGGTGCGGTTCATAAACTTGTGGCCCATCATCTCGGCGGCGATGCGCTCCGCCTCGTGCTCCTCATTCTTGGCAAACAGCACCTTGACCGGCACCCCGTAATCGAGCTCGGAGAAGAGCGCCTTGTCGAACACATGGGGGTTGTTGGCGATCAGGATATTGGCGCACTTGAGGATGCGCCCCTTGGAGCGGTAGTTCTGCTCCAGCTTGATCAGCTTGAGGCTGGGGAAATCTTCGCTCAGCAGCACCAGATTCTGCGGCTTGGCACCTCGCCAGGAGTAGATGGACTGGTCATCGTCCCCAACCACGGTGAAGCGGGCCCGCTCGCCGACGATCTGCTTCACCAGCTCGTATTGGCTGGTGTTGGTGTCCTGGTATTCGTCGACCAGCAGATAGCGGATCTTGTTCTGCCAGCGCTCGCGTACCTCCTGATTGCTCTTGAGCAGCAGGGTCGGCATCACGATGAGGTCGTCAAAATCCAGCGCGTTATAGGCCACCATCTGGCGGTGATAACGCTCGTAGAGCTGGGCCATCAGCACCTCTTCCGGCCCGCGGGCAATGCGCATGGCGCGGGCAGGCAGAATAAGGTCGTTCTTCCAGTTGGAGATTTGGGTAATGAGGGCCGAGAGCTTGTCCTTGTCGTTGTCGAGCTCGTCTTCAGTCAATTCTTTCAGCAGCGCCAGCTGGTCGGTGTCGTCGAACAGGGAGAAGTTGGCCTTGAGATTCAGGCTGTTGTGCTCCCGGCGGATGATCTCGAGCCCCAGAGTATGGAAGGTGGAGACCATCAACCCCCGCGCCTCCTTTCGGCCCAAAGTCTGGCCGACCCGCTCCTTCATCTCCCGTGCCGCCTTGTTGGTAAAGGTGACGGCGGCGATATTGCGCGCACTGTAGCCGCACTGCTGCACCAGATAGGCAATCTTGTTGGTGATGACGCGGGTCTTGCCCGATCCGGCACCCGCCAGCACCAGGCAAGGGCCGGAGACATACTTGACCGCTTCGTTCTGATTGGGGTTGAGCTTCATGGGCCGGATCTCTTGGCTTATGATGAGGGGCGGCATTGTACCAGAAATCACCCGACGAGCCGTACCTGCTGCACGGCAGGCAACCGCCATTCCGGCTTATCGCGCCTTGTGTTCGGGCGCTATTTTCAGGATCATGGCCGACCTTTCGAGATGATGACTTTTTCCGGATGATGAGGGGAGCATGAATCAGCAACAGCACACCCAACTGCGCAGCCAGTTTCCGGCCTTGGCGCAGGAGGTAAACGGCCACCCTCTGGTCTATCTGGACAACGCGGCCACCACCCAGAAACCGCAAGCGGTACTGGATGCCATCGCTCACTACTATGGGGCCGACAATGCCAATGTGCACCGCGCCGCCCATGCTCTGAGTGGCCGCGCTACCCGCGCCTTCGAAGCTGCCCGCGAAACGGTCGCCCACTTTATCAATGCGCCTCGCAGCCACGAAGTGATCTGGACCCGTGGCACCACGGAGGCGATCAATCTGGTGGCCCAGAGCTGGGGGATGAGCGAGCTCAAGGCGGGGGACGAAATTATCCTCAGTACGCTGGAGCACCACGCCAATATCGTCCCATGGCAACTGGTCGCCCAGCGTACCGGCGCGGTGATCCGGGTGATCCCCCTCGATGAGCGGGGCGATCTCGATCTGGCCGCCTATCACGCAATGCTGGGGCCACGCACCCGGCTGGTGAGCGTGGCCCACGTCTCCAATGCCCTCGGTACCGTCAATCCAGTCAAAGAGATGGTGGCAGCGGCCAAGGCGGTTGGCGCCGTGACGCTGATCGACGGTGCTCAGGCGGTGGCTCATCTCGACGTCGATGTGCAAGCCATCGGTTGCAACTTCTACGCCTTCTCCGGCCACAAGCTCTATGGCCCAACCGGCATCGGTGTGTTGTGGGGCCGCACCGAGCTATTGGAGCGGATGCCGCCCTGGCAAGCCGGTGGCGAGATGATCGATCGGGTCAGTTTCAGCGGCACCACCTTCAATACCCTGCCTTTCAAATTCGAGGCGGGCACCCCCCATATCGCTGGCGCTATCGGCCTCGCCGCCGCCATCGACTTTGTGATGGCGCAAGATAGGGAATGGCTCGCCCAACATGAGCAGGCACTGACCGACTATCTGGTAGCTGGCCTGCAACAAGTGCCGGGGTTGCGTCTGGTCGGCGAACCCGGCCAACGCGCCGGTGCGGTCTCTTTCCTGCTCGACGACATCCACCCGCAAGATGCTGCTACCCTGCTCGACATGCAGGGTATCGCCCTGCGAGTCGGCCATCACTGCGCCATGCCGCTGATGGAATCGCTCGGGATCGGCGGCACCATGCGCGCCTCGCTGGCTTGCTACAACAATCGGGACGATGTCGACGCCCTGCTGGCCGCCCTGCACAAACTCAGTGACTTCTTCTAAGGCAGACAACCGAATGAGTGACCTCGCAAGCTATACCCAGATTGGCCTTGAGCCCAACGCCGACACCATCCGCCAGCAGTTTGCCGCCGCTCATGGCTGGGAGAACCAGTACCGGCTCATCATCCAGCTCGGCAAGCAGCTGCCAGCACTCCCCGCCGAATGGCAGCAGGAGGCACTCCGTCTCAAGGGGTGTGAAAGTCAAGCCTGGCTGAAGGGAGAACAAAGTGAGGATGGCTGCTGGCACTTTGCCTGTGATTCCGATGCCCGCATCGTGCGGGGCCTTATCGTCATCGTGCTGGCCGCGCTCAACCACAAATCGTCTGCGGCGATCCAGGCCTTTGATATGGAAGGGTATTTCACCGAACTGGGACTAGAGAAACACTTGAGCCCGTCACGAGGTAACGGGCTCAGAGCGATCGTGCTGGCGATCCGGGAACAGGCTGTCTAACCCGCCTTGTTCAGCGGTCGATTAGGCTTCGCCAATCGACCCTACTTCTTCATTCCCGGCCTCTTTCTCGGCGCGGGCCCCCCGCTCGGCAATCTTCTTCAATACCCGGGACGCGGCAACCAGCCCAAAGGTTGCCGTCACCGGCGTCACGGCGCCAAAACCGGAGGCGCAATCCATCTTCATGGTGCCATCGCTGGCCGCCTTGGCCTGACAGGTGCCACCATTACCATCCGGATAACTCAGCTGCTCGGTTGAGAAGACACACTCCACCCCGAATTTGCGCGCCGGATTCTTGCTGAAGTTGTGCAACCGGCGCAGGTCGGAGCGAACCTTCGCAGCGAGCGGATCCTGAATGGTCTTGGCCAAATCGGCCACGGTGATTTGGGTCGGATCCATCTGACCGCCGGCACCACCCGCGACGATCACCGGGATCTTGTTGCGCTTGCAGAAGGCAATCAGCGCCACCTTGGCCTTGACCGAGTCGATGGCATCCACCACATAGTCAAACTCCCGCTTGATATGCTCGGCCAGATTATCGGCGGTGACGAAATCATCTACCTCGATCACTTTGCAATCCGGATTGATGGCGCGAATACGCTCGGCCATCACCTCGGTCTTGAGGTGACCAACCGTCCCCTGCATGGCGTGGATCTGGCGATTGGTGTTGGTGATGCAGATATCATCCATGTCGATCAGGGTGATCTGGTTGATACCGGCACGGGCCAGCGCCTCGGCCGCCCAGGAGCCCACGCCGCCTATCCCCACCACACAGACCTTGGCCTGGCTAAAGGAACGCAGGGCATTCTGACCATAAAGACGGGCAATGCCCCCGAATCGCTGTAGATATTCTGCTTTCATACCACCACCTTGCTTGAGGGCGGCCATTATAGCGACAACCAGAGCCAGCGGCGATGGCATAACCGGAGAAAATCGGGGAGGAAAAACAGGGAAAACGGCAGAGAAGAGGGAATAAAAGGTCAGTTATCAGACGATTTAATAAATTGCAGGCAATAAAAAACCCCGCTCGATGAGCGGGGTTTCTTGTATTGGGTGCCTGGCAGTGTCCTACTCTCGCATGGCGAATGCCACACTACCATCGGCGCTACCGCGTTTCACTTCTGA